>NZ_JBFTKS010000016.1:0-159512 GCF_056396065.1 Allobosea sp. 05T433
CTAGTGGTCTCTGCCTGACGGAAGAGTCCTGCTTGGGATTCCCCTCGGTCGGCGCGTATGCGAGTCTGGCGCATGCGCACCGGGGTTTCGATCACCATCACGCCGTCTGATCGCCACCGCCTTGAGGCGGTGGCCAAGGACCGCAACGCCGCCCAGAAGCATGCGTGGCGGGCGCTGATCGTGCTGCTGAGCGCGGACGGCATCGGCACCAACGAGATCATGCGCCGGACCGGCAAATCGAAGACCTGCGTCTGGCGTTGGCAGGAACGGTTCATGACGGCTGGCGTCACTGGGCTCTTGCGCGATAAGACCCGGCCCTCCCGGGTCAAGCCGCTCGGACCCGCGGTGGCGGAGCGCGTGGTGGCTCTGACGCTGACCGACCCGCCGGTCGAGGCGACGCACTGGACGGCGGATATGATGGCCAAGGCGGCCGGCATCAGCGCCAGCGCGGTGCGGCGCATCTGGAAGGCGCACGGGCTGCAGCCGCATCGCTGTCGGCAGTTCAAGTTGTCCAACGATCCGAACTTCGTGCCGAAGCTGCGCGACGTGGTCGGCCTCTACGTCGATCCGCCAGCCCACGCCATCGTGCTGTCCGTCGACGAGAAGAGCCAGATCCAGGCGCTCGACCGCACGCAGCCGGGCCTGCCGCTGAAGAAGGGCCGGCTCGGCACCATGACCCACGACTACAAGCGCCACGGCACCACGACCCTGTTCGCCGCGTTGAACGTCCTCGACGGCACCGTCATCGGCCGCAACATGCAGCGCCATCGCCACCAGGAGTTCATCCGCTTCCTCAACGCCATCGAGGCCGAGGTGCCGGCCGGCAAGAGCGTCCACGTGATCCTCGACAACTACGCCGCCCATAAGCACCCGAAGGTCCGCGCATGGCTCAACCGGCACGAAAGGTTCGTCTTCCACTTCACGCCGACCTCATGCTCCTGGCTCAATGCGGTCGAGGGCTTCTTCGCCAAGCTCACCCGACGACGGCTGAAGCGCGGCGTCTTCCGCTCGATCGTCGACCTCCAGGCCGCCATCAATCGCTTCCTGGCCGAGACCAACGCCGATCCCAAGCCCTTCTCCTGGACCGCTGACCCCGACAAAATCATCGCTGCCGTCAGGCGTGGGCACCAAGCGTTAGATTCCATCCACTAGTCCGAGAGCTGGCGATGCGTCGTCGAGGCGGGGTGGATCACCAGCGAGCGCGTATCGCCGATATTGGCGAGATGCGAGAACAGCTGCAGGTTCGAGACCAGCTTGACACCCGCATCGTAGCCGCCCTTCAGGCCGATGGTGAAGACCGCGCCCGCTCCCTTCGGCGAGTAGCGCTTGGCGAGGTCGTGATACTTATCGCCGTCCAGGCCGGGATAGCTGACCCATTCCACCGCCGGATGCGTCGAGAGGTGCTTTGCGACGGCGAGTGCGCTCTCGCAGTGGCGCTGCATGCGCAGCGGCAGGGTCTCGATGCCCGTCAGGATCATGAAGGCATTGAAGGGCGAGAGCGCCGGGCCCATGTCGCGCAGGCCGAGCACGCGGGTCGCAATGGCGAAGGCAAAATTGCCGAAGGTCTCGCCAAGCACCATGCCGTTATATTCCGGCCGCGGCTTGGACAGCATCGGGTAGCGCTCGTCGCCCACCCAGTTGAACGAGCCGCCATCGACGATCAGGCCGCCGATCGAGTTGCCGTGCCCGCCCAGGAACTTGGTGGCGGAATGCACGATGATGTCGGCGCCGTGCTCGAACGGGCGGATCAGGTAGGGGCTCGCCATCGTGTTGTCGACGATGAGCGGAATGTTGTGCTTCTTGGCGATGGCCGCGACGCCGGCAATGTCGACGATCACCCCGCCCGGATTGGCGATCGACTCGATGAAGATCGCCTTGGTGCGCGGGGTCACCGCGGCGGCGAAGCTCTCAAGATCGTCGGAATCGGCCCAGATCACATTCCAGCCGAAATTCTTATAGGAATGGTTGAACTGGTTGATCGAGCCGCCATAGAGCTTGCGCGCGGCGACGAACTCGTCGCCCGGCTGCAGCAGGGCGTGGAAGCAGAGGAACTCGGCGGCGTGGCCGGATGCGACGGCGAGCGCCGCAGTGCCGCCCTCGAGCGCGGCGACGCGCTCCTCGAGCACCGCGTTGGTCGGGTTGCCGATCCGCGTATAGATGTTGCCGAAAGCCTGCAGGCCGAACAGCGATGCGGCGTGGTCGACATCGTCGAAGACGAAGGATGTCGTCTGGTAGATCGGCGTGGCGCGCGCGCCGGTGGCTGCATCAGGCGCTGCACCGGCATGAATGGCGAGCGTATGGAAACCCGGTGAGCGGTCTGACATGGCGTGCTCCCTGCAAATTCTGATCGTGAAACGGTCCCGTTCGATTTAACGAACGCTCTGTGCGGCGTCAATTCGGCCGGACGGGCCTGAGAGCGGGGCCGATATGCTCCGGCCTGATCCCCAGGCCGATCAGCCGTGCCGGCAGGCGGCGCAGCAGCGGGAAGCGCTGCAGGAGGCGCAGCGGCAGCGGCGGCGCCACCGGTCCGCGGCTGGCGAGCAGCGGCGTGATCACCCGGTTCTGGATGGCGATCTGCATGGATTGGGTGAGTTTTGCCGGGAATTCACGGCGATGCTGCACGGCTGCGAGCGCGGTATCCGTCAGCCGCCTCTCGCGGAGCGGCGCTGCCAGCAGGTTGGCCGTTGCGACGGCATCCTGCACCGCCAGATTGATCCCAACACCGCCGATCGGGGACATCGCATGCGCAGCGTCGCCGATGCAGAGCAGGCCGGGCTTCCACCAGCGCGTCAGGCGATCGACCGCGACCGAGAGCAGCTTGATGTCGTCCCAGCTGCGCAGCTCCGCTATCCGGTCCTTGAGAAAGGGCGAGAGCGCGACGACACCGTCCCGGAAGGCCCGCATGCCCCGGACCTGCAAGGATTCCAGCGAACCCTTGGGGATGATGAAGGCGCATTGCCAGTAGTCGCCGCGATTGAGCATGATGAAGAACCGGCCGCCCGCGACCTGGCCGAATGTCTGGTTGCGATCACTCTTGCTGCGCGACAGCCGGAACCAGAGCACGTCCATCGGCGCGCCGAGCACTTTCACCGGGAGGCCAGACGCCGCGCGCAGATCGGAGCTGCGCCCGTCGGCCGCAACCACGAGATCGGCCCTGATCGAAAGCGGGCCGTCGGGCGCCATGGCCGCGACGCCGGCCACACGCCCGTTCTGCTTGATCAGTCCCTCGGCCTTCGTCTGCATCCGCAGATGGAAGGAGGGCTGCTCGCGTCCCCGTTCCGCCAGGAAATCGAGAAAATCCCATTGCGGCATGAAGGCGACATAGGGAGCCTTGACCGGCAAATGGCTGAAATCGGCGAGCGTGATCTCGTCGTCTCCGAAGCGGGCGACGATATGGTCTTCCTTGCTGTGCGGCAGCTTCAGGAAGGCCTCGAGCAATCCGAGTTCATGCATCAGCTCGAGTGTCGAAGGGTGGATCGTGTCGCCGCGGAAATCCCGCAGGAAATCGGCGTGCTTCTCCAGCACGGTGACTTCGATTCCGGCTCGCGCGAGCAGGAAACCGAGCATCATCCCGGCGGGGCCGCCTCCGGCGATGCAGCAAGTGGTCGTTTCCTCGCGCATCGCCGTTCTCCTGGGGATGGCCTGGTCAGGTCCCGGGCCGGTCGATCGACAATTTCTGGAAGCCCTTGCCGGCCAGTTGCGGCTTCTTGTTCGAGATGATGCGCGAGTTGATGCCCTGCCAGCCGATCTCGCCGGAGAGCCGGCCATACTCGATCTTCGGGCAGCGGTTCATGATCACGGTAAGGCCCTTGGCCTCGGCGCGAGCGGCGGCCGCGTCATTGCGGACGGACAGCTGCATCCAGATCACTTTCGGCAGGGGCGAGAGCGCCAAAGCCTCGTCCGTGATCGGCCCGGCGGCTTCCGAATTGCGGAAGATCTCGACCATGTCGACGGGAACCGGAATCTCCTTCAACGCACCGTAGACCGTCTTGCCGAGCAGCGTCTGGCCGGCAAGGCCGGGATTGACGGGGATGACGTCATAGCCGCGATCGAGCAGATACTTGGTGACGATCCAGCTCGGCCGCGCCTCGTTGGCCGAGGCGCCGACCAGGGCGATGGTTTTCACCTCGCGCAGGATGCGGCGGATTAGCGCATCTTCATAGGCCTCATGATTCAAGGTGCTGAATCCTCACGAGAAATACGCGGCGATCATGCCCCAGCATTTTGGCGCCGAGGGGCTGAACCACAGCTTTGCCACTCTTATCTGATTCAATGGAACACAGGGCGAACAACCCCGGTTGTTCCGTCATGAAAGGAGGGTCTACCATGTGCGACTATAGCCTGCACAATGTGATGTCCACTCCCGCCAAAGTGGGCGACGAACTGACGACCACCAGCTTCCCGAATTCGAGCACGCGCGGGTTCTGCACCTCGGCACAGCCGGAGGTTGCGGTCTGCGTGCTGCCCGGCACGGAGCTGGCGTTCGCGAGCGAGATCGAGTGCGATAGGGTGGTCGGCTTCCTGCCGCATCGCAAGATGGCAGCGACGATGGCCCGCTTCCGTCAGATCGATCTCGACAAGCCCTATGCGCATCACGATGCGCTCGAGCTGCCCGACGGGCAGGTCATTCTGCTGACGAACCTGTCTACGGGACAAAAGGCGACCGTTTTGCAGTTGCCAGCCGTGCCGCAGCCGGAAGAAGAGACCAAGGAGCACCTGCAAACCGAGATGCCGGAGCACTTCCCCGCGATCCTCTGAACAGGCGCCTGATGGATAGCTGCACGCGGCGTGTCACGGTTGTCGCCGCGTGCGGCGCTGATTCCGGATTGATGGAGAGGGCCCGACTGAGGCTCCTGAGCCGCTAGTTGCCGTTCCAGACCGGCTGGCGTTTCCCCATGAAGGCGCCGATCCCTTCCTCGGCGTCGCGGGCGAGCATGTTCTCGACCATGACCGCCGATGCGTGATCATATGCTGCGGCGAGGCCCATCTCGCGCTGCTGGTAGAAGGCGCGCTTGCCGACCTTCACCGTGGCAGTCGATTTCGATGCGATCACGCCCGCCAGTCGCAAGGCCTCCGCAAGCGCTGCGCCCGCCGGAACGACCCGGTTGACCAGCCCCATCCGGGCCGCCTCCTCGGCCGGGACCATCTCGCCCAGCAGCAGCATCTCCAGCGCATGCTTCCCCGCGAGGTTGCGCGAGAGCGCCACCATCGGCGTCGAGCAGAACAGCCCGATATGGACCCCGGGCGTGCAGAACCGCGCCTGCGCGCCGGCGACGGCGAGATCGCAGGTCGCGACGAGCTGGCAGCCCGCAGCGGTCGCCGTGCCTTCCACCGCTGCAATGACGGGCTGGGGCAGGGCGGTGATTTGCTGCATCATGGCCGAGCAGCGGCCAAGGATATCGGTGAAATAGGCGCGGCCACGGTCTGGATCGGCGCGATGCGCGCTCATCTCCTTGAGGTCGTGACCGGCCGAGAAGACCGGGCCGGCGGCCGTCAGCACGACGGCGCGCACCGTATCGTCTGCCGCAATGGCCCCGAAAGCCTCGCTCAACGCGGCCAGCATCGCTTCGCCAAGCGGATTGCGCGCCTGCGGACGGTTCAGCGTCAGTGTCGCGATGCCGTCCTGGTCTGCGCGCAGCAGGACCGGGGCGGTGCCGGGCTCGATATGGGCATTCATGGCATGGCCTTTCTCATCCGTGGCTATTGTCGGAGCCCAACCGTCATGCTGCAAGGGGAGGAGTTTCCCGCTGGCATCCGGTTTCCCGCACATGACACCCCGCATGACGATCTCAGAGGTGGAGACCTATCTCGATCAGGTCTTCCCGCAACTCCATTATGGCGGGCGCACTCATTTCATCGAAGATGTCGGCCCGCTGACGGCGCGCATGCGCTGCGACTATCACGAGCGGCATTTGCGCCCGGGGGGCACGATCTCCGGTCCGACCATGATGGCGCTGGCTGATCTCGCCCTCTATGTCGCGATCCTCGGCCAGATCGGCCCGGTCGGCCTCGCTGTGACGACGAGCCTCAACTACAATTTCCTGCGCAAGCCGGGGCCGGTGGCGCTGATCGCGGACGCCAGGCTGCTCAAGCTCGGCAAGCGGCTCGCCGTCGGAGAGGTCGCGCTGTTCTCGCAGGGCGACAGCGAGATGGTCTGCCATGCGACCGGCACCTACTCGATTCCGTCGGAGCGCTAGGAGTCGAGCGCTGGTCCTGGCCGCAGAACCGTCTCCGTGGGGGAATCGGAGCGTCGGGAGAAGCGCAGGGAAAGGGATGATCCTGCCGGACCTCGCAGGATCGCTGGAACGGAATGCGGTATCTAAATACCGTTTTTGCCATTGCACTGAAAACAATGCGATTTTTCGCCTTGGACCGTGATCGTGGTGCTTGACAGTACGGCAGCTTGCCCCTATCCACCGCCCCACACCGCCGCCGGCCTTCCGGCGGCTTGTCCTTTTTCAAGCAACCGAAGGGTGCCGCGATGAAGACCGTCTCGCTCAAGCCCGCCGACGTCGAGAAGAAGTGGGTTGTGATCGATGCCTCCGGGCTGGTCGTTGGTCGTCTCGCCTCCGTTGTGGCGATGCGTCTGCGCGGCAAGCACAAGGCCGCCTACACCCCGCATGTCGACTGTGGCGACAACATCATCGTCATCAACGCCGAGAAGGTGGTCCTGACGGGTCGCAAGCGCGACCAGAAGGTCTACTACCATCACACCGGCTTCCCGGGTGGTATCAAGGAGCGTTCCGCCAAGTTCCTGCTCGAAGGCCGCTTCCCTGAGCGCGTCGTCGAGAAGGCTGTCGAGCGCATGCTGCCGCGCGGCCCGCTGTTCCGCCAGATCCTGGGCAACCTGCGCGTCTACAAGGGCGCTGAGCACCCCCACGCCGCCCAGTCGCCGGAGGCGCTCGACGTCGCCGCGCTCAACAGCAAGAATGCGAGGCTCTGATCATGGCTGAGGTTCTTCAGTCTCTCGAGCAGCTCGGCCAGGTCGCCAAGACGGCTCAGCCCGACGCTCCCGTTCACGTCAAGAAGGTCGATGCGCAGGGCCGCGCCTATGCCACCGGCAAGCGCAAGAACGCCATCGCCCGCGTCTGGATCAAGCCGGGCTCCGGCAAGATCACGGTCAACACCCGCGACCAGGAAGTCTACTTCGCTCGTCCGGTGCTGCGCCTGATCCTGCAGCAGCCGCTGATGATCGTCGACCGCATGACCCAGTACGACGTCGTCGTCACGGTCAAGGGCGGCGGTCTCTCCGGCCAGGCCGGCGCTGTGCGCCACGGCATCTCCAAGGCCCTGACCTTCTACGAGCCGGAACTGCGCGGTCCGCTCAAGAAGGAAGGCTTCCTGACCCGCGACTCGCGCGTCGTCGAGCGTAAGAAGTTCGGTAAGGCCAAGGCCCGCCGCAGCTTCCAGTTCTCGAAGCGCTGATCCGGCTCACGCAGTCTGGCTATGCTTACAGGGCGGCTCGCAAGAGCCGCCCTTTTCGTATTGGCTGCAGCTCCGCACCAGCTGGAGTCGCCGCCGATGAGCGCTACCCGTCCCGTTCTTCTCGTTACCGGAGGCAGCCGCGGCATCGGCGCCGCCATCTCAGTCATGGCGGCCGGTCGTGGCTATGATGTCGCCGTCAACTACCAGCGCGACGCGGCCGCGGCCGCAACGGTTGTCGCGGCCTGCAAGGCCGCGGGCGCAAGCGCCGTTGCACTCCAGGGCGACATGTCTGGTGAGGCGGATATCCTGCGCGTCTTCGCCGAGGCGAAGGGGAAGCTCGGGCCCATCGCCCAGGTCGTCAACAATGCAGGCATCACCGGTAAGTCGGGCCCGCTGGCCGAGGCGGACGCAGAGGTCATTCGCAACTGCATCGACGTGAACGTCACCGGCGCGCTGCTGGTCGCGCGTGAAGCGGCACGGGCGCTGCTCGCTCAGCCGGAGCGGAAGGGCAGGGCGATCGTCAACATCTCCTCGGCTGCGGCAACGCTCGGCTCGCCCGGCGAATATGTCTGGTACGCCGCCTCCAAGGGAGCGATTGATACGTTGACGGTTGGTCTGGCGAAGGAGCTTGCTCCAGCCGGCATCCGCGTCAATGCGGTTGCGCCCGGCATTACCGAGACCGAGATCCACGCCCTGTCGACGGGCGAAGCGAGCAGGGTCGAGCGCATCGCGCCGCTCGTTCCCCTGCAGCGGGCGGCGTCTCCGGACGAGATCGCCGAGGCCGTGCTGTTCCTGCTGTCCGAGGCTTCCGCCTATACGACAGGCGTGGTTCTGCGGGTGGCGGGCGGGCGCTGATAGCGCCGGGGCCCTGAACGACAGATTCGGCTGTGACTGCCGCCCGGCGCGGCTGGATCAGGGCAGCGGCCATGCTAAACCGCAGGCTCACGTCTCCGGTTCCAGCCTCCGCCATGCGCATCCTGCTCGTTCTCATTGCTTTCGGAATGATCGCAGTTCCCGCGCTGCTCGCGCTTGCGCGGACGGGGGAGCCGACCGGGCGTCGGGTCGGACGGGCGTTGATCATCTTCCTGACGCCGGCCTTCGCGCTCGGCCTGATCCATGGCGTGCCTGAACTCGATGGCCGCGCCCTGCAGAACCCCATCGCCTGGACCACGTTTCGGCTGGTCCTGACCGGCCTCGCCCTGATCCTGCCCTGGTGCCTCTATGTCTGGCTCACGGGCAGGCGCTGACTTCATTCACGGATTGCTGCCATGACCGAACCCGTCGACACCCCCTCCATCGACCACGCCTTCACCGGCGATCGGCGCGGCCCGGCGCAGGACCCGACCTATGCCGGCGCGCTCTCCTTCATGCGCCGCCGCTACAGCAAGGATGTCGCCGGCTGCGATCTGGTGATCTGGGGCGTGCCCTTCGATCTCGCGGTCTCCAACCGGCCGGGCACGCGCTTTGGACCGCAATCGTTGCGCCGCGTCAGTGCGATCTTCGACGGCGATGCCCAGTATCCGTCGCGCATCGACCCGTTCGAGCATCTCTCGGCCGTGGATTACGGCGACTGCTCGCTGCCGCGCAGCGACCTGCTGGGCTGCGCCAAGGCGATCGAGCGCGAATCCGCCGCGATCATCGCCACCGGCGCCCATCTGGTGACGCTCGGCGGCGACCATTTCATCACCCTGCCGCTGCTGCGCGCCCATGTCGCCCGCCATGGCAAGCTGGCGATCGTCCAATTCGATGCGCATCAGGACACCTGGGACGATGGCGTCGGCGCTGTCTCGCATGGCACGTTCATGCTGGAGGCGGTGCGCGAGGGGCTGATCGATGTCGATCGCTCGATCCAGGTCGGCATCCGCACGGTTGCGCCCCGGGATTGCGGCATCCAGGTGCTTGGCGCCTATGAAGCCCATGAGCTCGGCGTCGATGGCGTCGTCGAGCGCATCAAGCAGCGCGTCGGGCAGGGCCCCGCCTATCTCACCTTCGATATCGACGCGCTCGATCCGGCCTTCGCGCCGGGCACGGGCACGCCCGTTGCCGGCGGCTTTACTGCGGCGCAGGCACTGCGCATGGTCTGGGCCATCCGCGATCTCGATTTCCGCGGCATGGACATCGTCGAGATCTCCCCGCCCTATGACCATGCCGACGCGACGGCGATCGCCGGTGCCGCCGTGGCCCAACACTACATCCAGGCGCTGGCGCTGAAGAAGAAGGCCGGTTGAATCGCTGTGCGAGCGGGCTGAATCGACTTACGAGCCGCGTGCACCAAGCGATTCAATCTGTTGGCAAATCTGGCATGACGCAAGCCTTCGCCCCGTCGGGCGAGAGGCTTGCCGTGCCCCGCAGGGCAACGTCGCGCCACATGCCGATTGACAGGGGCGGCGCCCTCCCACATATCAGCGTCATGTTCATGTGCTCGATCCGACGTCGCACCAACCAGGCCGCCCCGGCGCGCCCGCGATGACGCTCGGCTGAACCCCGAATTGTCCGCGAACCGCGCCCGGAGCGCGGTTTTTTTATGCCTGATGCTGACCTATCAATGAGCGCGAGCGCGCTTTCGGAGGCCCTGATGAGCCAGAATCTGAAATCGATCTTCATCGACGGCGAAGCCGGCACCACCGGCCTTGGCATTCGCGACCGGCTGGCAGAGCTGCCGGAGGTCGTCGTGAAGAGCATCGATCCCGACAAGCGCAAGGATCCGGCCGCCCGCAAGGCGATGATGGCCGGGGTTGATCTCGTCGTGCTCTGCCTGCCTGACGAGGCAGCGAAGGAATCGGTGGCGCTCGCCGACGAACTCGGCGCGGACGCTCCCAAGATCGTCGATGCCGCGACTGCCCATCGCGTCGCGCCGGGCTGGGTCTACGGCTTTGCCGAACTCGCCCCCGGCCATGCCGCGGCAATCGCCAATGCCAACCGCGTCTCCAATCCCGGATGCTACCCCACCGGCGGCATCGCCCTGCTGCGGCCGCTGGTCGATGCGGGCCTGCTCGCGCAGGATCATCCGGTGACGGTCAATGCCGTTTCCGGCTATTCCGGCGGCGGCAAGAGCATGATCGAAGCCTATGAGGCGGGCGTCGCCCCGTCCTTCGAGCTCTACGGGCTGGGGCTCAAGCACAAGCACCTGCCGGAGCTGCAGGAATACGCGCGCCTGACCCGGCGGCCGATCTTCGTGCCGTCCGTGGGCAATTTCCGCCAGGGCATGCTCGTCTCGGTACCGCTGCATCTCGACACGCTTCCGGGCAAGCCGAAGGTCGCCGACCTGCACGACGCGCTGGCGGCGCGCTATGCCGGCTCGACCTATGTGAAGGTGGTTCCGGCCGAGGCCGGCGGCAAGCTGGAAGCGGAGTCGCTCAACGACACCAACCAGCTCGAATTGCGGGTCTTCGGCAATGAGGAGCTGCGGCAGGCGGTGCTCGTCGCCAAGCTCGACAATCTCGGCAAGGGCGCCTCGGGCGCTGCGGTCCAGAATATCCGCCTGATGCTCGGGCTCGGCGAAGCTTAGATCATCGAGCCGGATATCGTCCGCAAAGGCGAAAGGCCCGGCCCCAAGCGGGGCCTTCTCCGTTGAGGCAAGGGGAGCAGCGCGGGCAATCCGCTGCGGTCATGACCTATGGTCAGCTGACGGGGTCGTGATGACCCTTTGCCTTGACGTCCCCCAAATGGGGGTAGCCGATATGGGGAGGGATGGCCTCTATCGGGGGATCGGTTGTGCGTAATGTCACGTCGCTGCGGCGACTGGTGGCTTTACGACACGAGACCCGAGACTAGTCCCCGCCGCTTTGGCTGCCTCCATGGCAGCTGTGAGCGACATTATTTGCGGTGTGGGCAACGCCGCCATGGTTGGGTCAAGCAGCCATGGCGGCGTCTTTTTATCTCAGCCCTTGTAGGGGACGAAGTTCTGCTTCTGCGTGCCGAGGCCGTCGATGCCGAGAGCCACGACCTCGCCGCCCTTCAGGAAGCGCGGCGGCTTGAAGCCGAGACCAACGCCGGGCGGAGTGCCGGTGGTGATGACATCACCCGGATCGAGCCGCATGAACTGGCTGATATAGTGCACGAGATAGGCGGCACCGAAGATCATCGTCTTGGTCGAGCCGTTCTGCACGCGCTCGCCATCGACCTCGAGCCACATGCCGAGATTCTGGATATCGGCGATCTCGTCGGGGGTCACCAGCCAGGGGCCGAGCGGGCCGAAGGTCGGGCAGCCCTTGCCCTTGGCCCATTGGCCGCCGCGCTCGGTCTGGAATTCGCGCTCCGAGACGTCGTTGCAGACGCAAAAGCCTGCGATCGCGGCCATGGCGTCCTTCTCGGCGATATAGGAGCCGCCATCGCCGATCACGATCGCAAGCTCGACTTCCCAGTCGGTCTTCTTCGAGTTCTTCGGGATGGTGACGTCGTCATAGGGGCCGACGATGCAGTTCGGCGCCTTGTTGAACAGGATCGGCTCGGCCGGGATCGGCGCGCCGGTCTCAGCCGCATGGTCGGCGAAGTTGAGGCCGACAGCGATGAAATTGCGCACATCGCCGACGCAGGCGCCGATGCGCGGCGTCCCCTGAACCTCGGGGAGCGTTTCGGCATCGAGCGCCTTCAGTGCCGCAAGCGAGGCCGAGGTCAGCGCCTTGCCGGCGATGTCCGGAACCTTGCCTGACAGGTCGCGCAGCACGCCCTTGGAGTCCAGCAGCGCGGGCTTCTCTTGGCCGAAAGCGCCATAACGTACCAGTTTCACGTCGTTTCCCCCGTTTCAATCGATATGATCAAAGGTGCGCGATCCTGTGCGGACGGGGCGCCCGAGGCAAGCGGTTCCTGCGCATGACGCGACTGCACAGGGGGGCCCCGAAACTTGTTGCGGGAATGCAACGGCCGTCGCCAAAGCAAAGGCTTCTGCAACCATTAGACGTAGGCTCGTAGAACTGCCACCTGCGCAAAACTTGTGATAGTTCGCATATAAACGATCTTTTTCACGCGCTGACTTGATCGGCACTGCAGGAATCGGCGGATTTTTAGCCGATTCTGCCTGCTGCGGTGCAAGCACATGGAGAAGCATGGCGAAATTGTGCCGTTCAGGGCGGGATTGCGGCAGAAACGCGAGCGCGGCATGTTCGTCGGCGAAGCGGGTGATTTGCCCGAAAGAACGTCAATCCTAGGGATGGGTACTCGATGAAGAGCATGGTTCGCTACACCGCCGCTGCTACCGTTTCAGTCGCTGCTCTTCTGGTTTCCGGCGTCGCTTCGGCAAGTTCGTTTTCGCTGCGCAGTGGAACGAGTGCCGAGGGCCTCGGCATGGCATTTGCCGGCGCGGCCTCCGGCGGCATCGGCATGGGAGCCATGACCTTCAACCCGGCCACGATCACCATGTTTCCAGGCCGCAACAGCAATTGGAACTTCAGCTACATCGCCCCGAGCGCCAGCTACGATCCGACCTCGCCAACACGGGTGCGGCTGCCTAACGGCGCGATCGTCCCGATCGGCGCCGCTGGAGGAGGCAACCTCGGCACCGGCGAGATCGGCGGCGATGGCGGTTTCGTGCCGGCTTCGTATTCAGCCTGGCAGCTGACCGATCGCCTCTGGATCGGCATGCACACCGGCGTGCCCTTCGGATTGCGCTCGAAACCCGAAAACCAATTCAATGCGTCTCAGATTTACGGCCGCTCGGCGCGCGTCGCGACGATCAACGTTACGCCGACGGTCGGCTACCAGGTGAATGACTGGCTCGCCGTGGGCGCAGCGCTCCAGGTGCAGTATTTCAAGACCAATCTGAAGCAGGCAGCTGGCATCACGGCTACGGCGGCCAACACCATCCTCGAAGGCGACTCGATCGATTTCGGTTACAAGCTCGGCGTGACGCTGACCCCGTGGCAGGGAACCAATATCGGCCTGGCCTACCGCTCGATGATCCATCATTCGCTGGAGGGCACGTTCAAGACCCCGGCCGCGGTCCCGCCGATCCTCGCTGCGGGTTCGAACCCGATCAAGGCGAACCTGAATCTGCCCGATTCGGTCGTATTCGGCCTCTCCCAGGTCATCAACGACCAGTGGCAAGCTCACCTTGGTGTCGAATGGACGAACTGGAGCCGTTTCCGTCGCATTCCCGTGGTCGCCAGCAATTTTGGCGTTCCTTTCACCAGCCTGAACTTCCAGTATGACGACAGCTGGTACTTCGCGGCGGGTCTCGAATACAAATACAACCGCGATCTGACCCTTCGCGCCGGTGTCGGTTACGAGCTTTCGGCCGTGAACGACGAGAACCGCACGGTCTTCATCTCGGATAATGACCGCCTCTGGTTATCGACAGGCTTCAGCTATCAGGTCTCGGATAGGATCAAGTTCGACCTGGGCTATACCTACCTCCACGTCCAGAATGCGAGCGTGAACTATTCCGGAGCGCATCCGCAGCAGGGCGCGGTTCTCTACACGGCCGAGGCCAAGCCGCATGTTCATGTCGTTTCCGCCGGCATCACCTATCGTTGGGACAATCCGCAGGAGACGATCCCGATGCGCCCGGTGGTGCGGAAGAACTGATCGACGTACCCAATTCTGCGAAAAGCCGGCCCTTGGGCCGGCTTTTTTGTGATCCGGAAGGTCATCCGGCTCCGAAGGGGCTCAAACCCTGATCTTGACGTAGCTTCCAGGCGCGTCCTCGAGCGGCGCCAGTGCGCCGTCGCCCGGCTCGCGCGCCGGCAGTGTCTTCGGCGCCTGCGAAGTCAGCCAGCCGAGCCAATGCGGCCACCAGGAACCGGGGTGTTCGACGGCGCCCTTGGCCCAATCGGCGAACACGCCCTCGGGTTTGCCCCCGGTCCAGTACTGGTACTTCACCTTGCCAGGCGGGTTGATCACCCCCGCGATATGGCCGGAGCCCGCCATGACATAGTCGACCGGCCCGCCGAAACATTGCGAGCCGATGAAGACGGACTGGGCCGGAGCAATGTGGTCTTCCTTGGCGGCGAGGTTGTAGACGGGAATCTTCACCGCCTTCAGATCGAGCGTCTTCCCGCCGATCGTCATCTCACCCTTGGAGAGCCGGTTCTCCAGATAGCAGCCGCGCAGATAGAAGGAATGGTTGGCGGCCGGCATGCGCGTCGAATCGGAGTTCCAGTAGAGCAGGTCGAACGCGGTCGGGAGCTTGCCCTTCAGGTAGTTGTTGACGGCATAGGACCAGATCAGGTCGTTCGGCCGCAGCATGTTGAAGGCTCCGGCCATGCGCGCGCCGTCGAGATAGCCGCGCTGGGCCATCTGCTCCTCGACGGCGCGGATCTGATCCTCATCGACGAAGACTGAGAGTTCGCCGGCCTTCGAGAAATCGACCTGCGTCGTGAAGAAGGTCGCGCTCTCGATGCGCTTGTCCCTGGTCGCAGCCATATAGGCGAGGGTGACGCCAAGCAGCGTGCCGCCGACGCAATAGCCGATGGCGGTCACGCGCTTTTCGCCGGTCGCCTGCTCGACCGCGTCAAGGGCCTCGAAGATGCCCTCGCGCATATAGCTCTCGAAATCCTTGGCGGCGTGGCGCTCGTCGGGGTTGACCCAGGAGATGCAGAAGACCGTCAGTCCCTGCGCCACGCACCAGCGGATAAAGCTCTTCTCGGCATTGAGATCGAGAATGTAGAACTTGTTGATCCAGGGCGGCACGATCAGCAGGGGGCGCTTGAAGACCTGCTCGGTCGACGGTGCGTACTGGATCAGCTCCATGATCTCGTTGCGATAGATGACCTTGCCGGGCGTCGTGGCGATATTGACGCCGACCTCAAAGGCACGCCCGTCCGACTGGCGGATCTTGAGTTCGCCGCCTCCGGCTTCGACATCCTCGGCCAGCATCTTCATCCCGCGCACGAGATTCTCGCCGTTCTGCTTGAGCGTCTCGCGCAGGAGTTCGGGATTCGTTGCGACGAAATTCGAGGGCGAAAGCGCGCTGGCGATCTGCTTGACGTAGAAGCGCGCCTTCTCACGGGTATGCGGGTCAAGGTCCTCGGCGCGATCAACCATAGACTCGGCCCAGCGCGAGCCGATCAGATAGGCCTGCTTGACGAAATCGAACATCGGGTGGGCCGACCAGTCCGGATCGGCAAAGCGCGCATCGCGCTTGTCGGGCTCGGCGACCGGAGCTGCTTCCTCGCCGCTGGCCCGCTTCAGGGTCGAAGCCCACAAACTCATGAAGTCGCTGGTCAGCGAAGCTTGTGCCTCGATGATCTTGCGCGGGTCCGTGACCCAGCGTTCTGCGACGCGGCCAATGGTCTTGACCATTTCGCTGACCTCGTCGGCGGCGCCGGTCTTCGCCTCGCCGCGCTCGATCGGCTTCAGATAGGCAGCGGTCACCTTCCCGGCCTCTTCCATGAAGCGCCCCATGTTCTGGGCCAGCAGGTCGAAATCCGGCACAGGCGCTTCGTCCGAGCCAGCGGGACCCTTCGGCTTGTCGTCGGCTGGCGGGCACATGAATCGTCTCCCCTTGCCACGTCTTTTGCGGAAGCCCTTGCTTCCTATTTTGGTCCCATTAAGGACGTAAACGATATGGTGTAAAAAGATAATTCTGCAACGCGCCGGACCTGCTCATGTCACTCAACAATCCTACGACAAGGTTCCTGGCGCTGCTGCTGCTCTGCGCCCCATTTCTTGCCGGCTGTGCGGGGGATGGCGTGAAGGGTGTCGCCGAGGCTGCGGGACTGGCGACCACGCCGCAGGAATCGAAGCCCTTCGTCAAGGAGAGCCGCTCGACGGAGCGGGATTACATCTCGGTCGGCACGTCTGCGACGCGCGCTGCACCGCGCAAGCCCGTGGCGGATTTCAAGACGCTCGAAACCAACCTCGAAGCCAAGCGCCTCTCGAATGAGGCTGCCGGCGAACAAGCCAAGTCCCTCGGCGCGACCGCGCCGCCAGCGCCGGCCGTGGTTCCGACCAACTAATCGGCGATTCGATTAGCCGCCTATTCTATTGGGCGGAAGTCGGCTCGGCTGGCTCGTCCCGTCTGGCTCCTGCAATCTGCCGGGCAGGGCAGCCTTCACCAATCGGTTAGGTTAATTCGAGTTAGTCGGAATCGCGCCATATCCCGGACGGGCCGGCTCGCTAGGGCAGGGGCGTTGCCGTTCCGGAGACCGTGCCCCATGGCGCAAGCGGACCATCGTTCATTCTCCTTCGCCGCAGCCATGCTGATCGCGGGCGCAATGCTGCCCAATTCTGCGCAGGCTCAGACTGTCCCCGTGAAGCCGTATCTCGATTGCACGCTCATTCTCGAGGCGGCATCGGGAAAGACGCTCCACCGCGAAGGAACCTGCGACAAGCGCTTCAGCCCCGCATCGACCTTCAAGGTGCCGCTTGCTGCGATCGGTTACGACGCGGGCATTCTCGAAGACCAGCACAAGCCCCTCTGGGACTATCAACCGCGATTCAACGCGGTGGCGCGGGATCGCAAGCCGGTCGACCCGACGATCTGGGAGGCGGATTCGGTTATCTGGTACTCGCGCGAAATGACCGCCCGGCTCGGGCCCAGGAGCTTCGCAGCCCATGTCGCGAAGCTCGGCTATGGCAACGGCGATGTCTCGGGTGATCGCGGGCAGAACAATGGCCTGACCCATTCCTGGATCTCGTCGTCGCTGACCATCTCGCCAGAGGAGCAGACGGGCTTCCTGAGGCGCCTCCTGTCCGGCTCGCTGCCGGTTTCCGGCAAGGCCCATGAGATGACCAGGGCGATCCTTCCCAGCTTCAGCGCCGGAGACTGGACGGTGAAAGGCAAGACCGGCAGCATCTGGCTTCGGAACGCTGCAGGCGAAATCGATCGGAAGCGGCCTCTCGGCTGGTTCGTCGGCTGGGCCGACAACAAGGACAGGCGCGTCGTCTTCGCGCGCCTGCTGATCGGCGCGGAACGCACGGATGGCATACCCGGCCGGAAGCTCCGCGACGCCTTTCTGAAGGAACTGCCGGTTCTGATGAAGGCCAAATGAGCGGCACGAAGGCTGCGGCCGGAAGGGGCATGCCGCTAGGAGAGGCCCGAGCCGCCCCTGCCACGCTGGCGTCTTTCGTCGAAAATTGCGTCTTACGGCCTGTCCTGACCGAAGATGCGATGCTAAGGGCAGTCAACGCACAATTGTGACGAGCCGGTTCTCGCGGCGCGTCCAGGGACATGTTCGAAATGACCGATTTTCATCGCATCAAACGCCTGCCGCCCTATGTTTTCGAACAGGTCAACAAGATCAAGGCGGCCGAACGAGCCAAGGGCGTCGATATCATCGACCTCGGCATGGGCAATCCCGATCTGCCGGCGCCGAAACATGTCATCGAGAAGCTGGTCGAAACCGCCGGCAAGCCGCGCACGGACCGTTACTCCGCTTCAAAGGGCATTGCCGGCCTGCGCCGCGCCCAGGCGCATTATTACGCGCGCCGTTTTGGCGTGAAGCTGAACCCCGACACCCAGGTGGTCGCGACACTGGGCTCGAAGGAAGGCTTCGCCAATATGGCGCAGGCGATCACCGGCCCCGGCGACGTCGTGCTCGTGCCGAATCCGAGCTATCCGATTCATGCCTTCGGCTTCCTGATGGCAGGCGGTGTCATCCGCTCCGTTCCCGCAGAGCCGACTCCGGCCTTCTTCCCCGCCTTGGAGCGGGCGATGATCCACTCGGTGCCGAAGCCGATCGCACTCGTGACCTGCTATCCGGCGAACCCGACCGCCTATACCGCCTCGCTCGATTTCTACCGCGACCTCGTCGCCTTCGCGAAGAAGCACGAGCTGATTCTGCTGTCCGATCTCGCCTATGCCGAGGTCTATTTCGACGAGAACGACCCGCCGCCCTCGATGTTGCAGGTGCCGGGCGCCATGGACGTCACGGTCGAGTTCACGTCGATGTCGAAGACCTTCTCGATGGCCGGCTGGCGCATGGGCTTTGCCGTTGGCAACGAGCGCCTGCTCGCGGCGCTGGCGCGGGTCAAGTCCTATCTCGACTACGGCGCCTATACGCCGATCCAGGTTGCCGCAGCCGCCGCCCTGAATGGCCCGGACGATTGCATCCGCGAAATGCGCGAGATCTATCGCAAGCGGCGCGACGCGCTTGTCGAAAGCTTCGGCAAGGCCGGCTGGGACTTCCCCGCACCGCAGGCCTCGATGTTCGCCTGGGTGGCGATCCCGGAGAAGTTCCGCCATCTCGGCTCGCTCGAGTTCTCGAAGCTGCTGATCGAGAAGGCGGAGGTCGCCGTCGCGCCCGGCATTGGCTTTGGCGAACATGGCGACGATTTCGTCCGCATCGCCATCGTCGAGAACGAGCAGCGCATCCGGCAGGCGGCCCGGAATATCGGCCGCTTCCTCAAGGGCGCGGATCAAACGCTTCACAACGTCATCCAGATATCCAAAGCTGGGTAAGCTGAGCTAAGACGAGTGCGCGATGGCCGGCGCAGACGCGCCGCCATCGGTCTTGCAGTTGAGGGCAGGGGCTCGGCATGTTCAGCAAAGGCCGTTTGATCGGCATCGGTTTTGGCCTGTTCGCGCTGGTCTGCCTCGTCGTCACCTATGATTACTCGCGCGGACGCAACACGCAGACGAACTCGCCGCTGGTGTCCGATATTCTCACCGCGACTCGCTCCAACGAATGCGGCCGGGACGCGACGGAGATTGCCGCGCGCTATTTCCCCCTGGGGCTGGAACAGGCCGAAGCCGAACAGCGCCTGGGCACGATCAGCATTGTGCCGCCTGCCGCCTGGTTCTGGCGCCCCGTAGTCGAGAACGCGACGACCTGGACCGGACCGACGCTGGAAGCGCTGCACACCATCAAGACCACGGCCTTCGGCAATCAGCTGCTGCGGCTGCATCTGACCTTTGCCGATGGCAAGCTGAAACGGCTCGCAGCCGAGGTCGTCTGCCGGTTCGACTGACCAGCGACCCAAGCCCGCACCAGCCTCCAGCCGTTTGATATCCGTTTCGCAGTCACGCGCTCCAGCGTACGGTTCTTCAGCCTGGATACGCGCTGAATGACCGGATGCGGCTCGATCCAGCCCCAGATCGAACGTCCTGTCTTACAGGAGCGCGCCATGGCATCGACCGACGAGCTCGAAGGGCGAATCAGCGCACATGTTGTGTCCGCCGTGAGTCCTTGATCGCTTCCCGTTCCTGAGCTGAGAAACTGCGCGCGTCGCGCCAGGCTTCGTACCGAACCGCGCATCCGCTCCGTTGACTCGCCCGTTGTCGCGTGCGACCCCGACGGCATGACGACGCTCGCTTCCTCACCCGGTCCTGCTCCCTTGCGCGTTGGTGTCGCCGGCCTTGGCACGGTCGGCGCTTCGGTGCTGCGCATCCTCAACCGCCAGGAAAACGCCATTGCGGCCCGCTGCGGCCGCGCCGTGCGTGTGACGGCCGTTTCGGCCCGCGACCGAACCCGTGATCGCGGCATCGATCTCACCGGCTACACCTGGTTCGACGATCCGGTCGAGCTGGCGCGCTCGTCGCAGATCGATTGCTTCGTCGAACTCGTCGGCGGTTCGGACGGCGTCGCCAAGGCTGCGGTCGAGGCCGCTCTGTCCTCCGGCAAATCGGTGGTGACGGCGAACAAGGCGCTGCTTGCGCATCACGGCGTCGCGCTTGCCGCGCTGGCTGAAGAGAAGGGCGTGGCGCTTGCGTTCGAAGCCTCCTCCGCCGGCGGTATTCCGGTGGTCAAGACGCTGCGCGAGGCGCTCTCCGGGAACAATGTTTCGCGGCTCTATGGCATCCTCAACGGCACCTGCAATTACATCCTCTCGCGCATGGAGCTGGAGGGGCTGACCTTCGAGGCCTGCCTCAAGGATGCCCAGCGTCTCGGTTATGCCGAGGCCGACCCGACCTTCGATGTCGAGGGTTACGACACAGCCCATAAGCTCGCCATTCTGACCAGCCTCGCATTCGGGGTGAAGATCGACGCCGAAGCGATTCATGTGGAAGGCATTTCCTCGATCGCGCCGCTCGATCTGAAGATGGCCGACGAGCTCGGCTACCGCATCAAGCTGCTCGGTGTCGCCGAGCGCACTCGCACCGGAATCGAACAGCGCGTGCACCCGACAATGGTGCCGAAATCCTCCGCCATCGCGCAGGTCATGGGCGTTACCAATGCGGTGACGATCGATGCCGACGCGGTCCGTGAACTGACCCTGGTCGGTCCCGGTGCCGGTGGCGATCCCACGGCGTCTGCCGTCGTCGCCGATATCACCGATGTCGCGAGCGGCACCTCGGGCTTGCCCTTCGGCCTTCCGGTCTCGCGGCTCGAGCAGCCGGCGCGCACGCCGATGCAGCGTCATGAGGGCGGCTATTACATCCGCCTCGCGGTTGCGGATCGGCCGGGTGCCGCCGCAGCCATCGCCACCCGCATGGCGCAGGCCGATATCTCGCTCGAGAGCATCGTCCAGCATCGTTCGGAAGCCGCCGCCACCCGGGACCCGACGGGGCGTTCCGGAGCGCCGGTGCCGGTCGTACTCATCACCTACGCCACCAGCGAGTCGGCGATCCGCGACGCGCTCGAAAAGGTCACCGCCGACGGTCACATTGCTGAACCGCCGCAGGTGATAAGGATTGAACGGGAATAGGCCTTCGGCGCCTGCGTGTCCGACCTGCCGATTGCCGACTGCTGAATAGTTCGAGGGAGCCTCATGTCCGAACTCACCATCGCCTCATCCCATATCATCGAGCGCTATCTGTCGATGGAACTGGTCCGCGTCACCGAGCGTGCAGCGGTCTCCGCAGCGCGCCTGCGCGGCCATGGCAATGAGAAGGCAGCCGACCAGGCAGCGGTCGATGCCATGCGCCGCGAGCTCAACCGCCTGCCCATCGATGGCGAGATCGTCATCGGCGAGGGCGAGCGCGACGAAGCCCCGATGCTCTTCATCGGCGAGAAGGTCGGCAACCGGCACGGGCCCAAGGTCCACATCGCCGTCGATCCGCTCGAAGGCACGACGCTTTGCGCCAAGGACATGCCCGGCGCCATCGCCGTCATGGCCATGGCTGAAGCCGGCAAGCTGCTCTATGCGCCCGACGTCTACATGGACAAGATCGCGATCGGCCCCGGCTATGCGCAGGGCGTCATCGATCTCGACGCGTCGCCGACCGACAACATCCATGCGCTCGCCAAGGCCAAGGGCGTGAAGCCGCATGAGATCAGCGCACTGGTCATGGACCGTCCGCGCCATGCCAAGCTGATCGAGGAGATCCGCAAGACCGGTGCGTCGATCCGCCTGATCACCGATGGCGACGTCGCCGGCGTGATCTTCTGCACCGAGCCTGCCAAGACCGGCATCGACATCTATATGGGCATTGGCGGCGCGCCCGAGGGCGTGCTGGCGGCGGCTGCGCTGCGCTGCGTCGGCGGCCAGATGCAGGGGCGCCTGATCCTCGACACCGAGGAGAAGCGCAAGCGCGCCCATGGCATGGGCGTCCTGGATCCGAACAAGAAATACGACATGTCCGAAATGGCCTCGGGCGACGTCATCGTGTCTGCCACCGGCGTTACCGACGGCGGCATGCTGTCAGGCGTGAAGTTCGGCAAGGACGTGATCGAGACCGAGACCATCGTCTACCGCTCGATCACCGGCACCGTCCGCCGCATCTATGGCGAGCACCGCGAATTCGGCAAGTTCAAGCTCGATTGAGACGGCGAGGCCGAGCGCCCCGCCAGGACAGGATTTCGAACGACGGCCGGGCATGTCCCGGCCGTTGCTGTTTGGGGGGCAGCTTAGCCGCGCCGCGGGAGCAGGCTCATCCTTGCAGGAACGGCGCCTGGACCATCGGGCCGGGTATCGTATCCGGCCGATGATCCAACCTTCCGTGGCTGCATCGGCCTTCCCGAAAACCGAAATCCACTTTTCGGGCCAATGCGTTAGGACGCGATCTCGAGGAAGCGCTGCAGCGTCGGCGAGCTGTTGGCCGCGCGCCAGACCAGGCCGGTTTCGATCTCCGGAGCGGAATCCTGCAGAGGCAGGTAATGCGCCCCGCGCCGGCGCAGGTTGGTCATGGATTGCGGCACCAGCGCGATTCCCATGCCGGCGGCGACGAGCCCGATGATCGTCTGCATCTGGATCGCCTCCTGATGGACGGCAAGGGGCGCGCCATGCACGGCGAAGTAGCCCGACACGATGTCGTGGAATGCAGGCGCGATATGGCGCGGAAACAGGATGAGCGGCGCGGCCATGATCGCCTCGGCGCGCAAGGTCTCGGCGGTGAAACCCGGGCGGCGGGCCGCGATCCAGGCCTCGGGAACAGCGGCGACCAAGGGCTCGCGCAGGAGCGGGCGATAATTGAGCGTGGCCTGCAGGGCCTTGCGGTCGGGGGCGATGATCATGCCGACGTCGATCTCGTCGGTCAGCACCGCCTCGATCTGGATGTCGCTGGTTGCCTCGCGCAGCGAGACCGCGACATGAGGAAAACTCTGCCGGAACCGGCTGACCATCCCGGGAAGCACGCTGTAATCGGCCGTGCTGACGAAAGCGAGGCGCAGGCTGCCGAGTTCGCCGCGCGAGAGGCGGCGGGCGGTTTCCGGCAACCCCGCGGCCTTGTCGAGAGCGGCACGTGCGTGAACAAGCCATTCCTGGCCGACGGGCGTCAGGGCGACGCTGCGCTTCGTCCGCACGAAGAGTTGCACGCCCAATTCACTCTCCAGGGCCTGGATCGACTGGCTCAGGGGCGGTTGCGTCATGCCCAGGCGCTCGGCAGCCCGGCCGAAATGCAGCTCTTCTGCGACGGAGAGAAAATGGCGGAGCTGACGGAGGTCCATGGGATCCTCTAATATGCCCTGCGACCTAATGGCGATAGAAAAGTATATTTCTCATTAGATTGGAGTGGCTTTAAAACTGCCTCGTCACCTCTGACTGCCGCCGACCGGGAGCACACGCCCATGCCCTTCAACGAACGTTCCAAGAATATCACCCAGGGCATCGCCCGCTCGCCGAACCGCGCGATGTATTACGCGTTGGGTTACGAGAAGGCCGATTTCGACAAGCCGATGATCGGCATCGCCAACGGGCATTCGACGATCACGCCCTGCAATGCCGGCCTGCAGCCGCTGGCGGACGCCGCGATCGCAGCGATCAAGGCAGCCGGCGGCAATCCGCAGGTATTCGGCACGCCGACGATCTCGGACGGAATGTCGATGGGCACCGAGGGCATGAAATACTCCCTGGTCTCCCGCGAGGTCATTGCCGATTGCGTCGAAACCTCGGTGCAGGGCCAGTGGATGGACGGCGTGCTCGTCCTCGGCGGCTGCGACAAGAACATGCCGGGCGGCATGATCGGCATTCTGCGTGCCAATGCGCCGGCGATCTATGTCTATGGCGGCACCATCAAGCCGGGAAAATGGAAGGGTGAGGATCTGTCGATCGTCTCGGCCTTCGAGGCGGTCGGTGCCTTCATGGCCGGCAAGATGAGCCAGGAGGACTTTGACGGGATCGAGCGCAACGCCTGCCCGACGACCGGTTCCTGCGGCGGAATGTATACCGCAAACACGATGAGCTCTTCGTTCGAAGCGCTCGGCATGTCGCTGCTCTACTCCTCCAACATGGCCAATCCCGATCAGGAGAAGGTCGACAGCACCGCTGAATCGGCCCGCGTTCTGGTCGAGGCGGTGAAGAAGGGCATCAAGCCGCGCGATATCGTCACCCGCAAGTCGATCGAGAACGCGGTCGCGCTGATCATGGCGACCGGCGGTTCGACCAATGCCGTGCTGCATTATCTGGCGATCGCCCACGCCGCCGAGGTGGAGTGGACGCTGGACGATTTCGAGCGCGTTCGCCGCAAGGTTCCGGTGATCTGCGACCTCAAGCCCTCCGGCAAATACATGGCTGTCGATCTGCATCAGGCCGGCGGTGTCCCGCAGGTGCTGAAAGTCCTGCTCACCGCCGGGCTCCTGCATGGCGATTGCCTGACCATCACCGGGCGCACCATGGCGGAAGAGCTGGCCGATGTGCCGGATGTGCCGCGGGCCTCGCAGGAGGTGATCCGCCCGATCAGCGGGGCGCTCTACAAGGAAGGCCACCTCGCCATCCTCAGGGGCAATCTCGCGGAGGGCGGAGCGGTTGCCAAGATCTCGGGTCTGAAGAGCCCCGTCATCAGCGGTCCTGCTCGGGTGTTCGAGGACGAACAATCGGCGATGGAGGCGATCCTTTCCGACAAGATCCGCCCCGGCGACGTTGTGGTCCTGCGCTATCTCGGGCCGAAGGGCGGGCCGGGCATGCCTGAGATGCTGGCTCCGACCTCGGCGATCATCGGCCGTGGCCTCGGCGACAGCGTCGGCCTGATCACGGATGGCCGCTTCTCCGGCGGCACCTGGGGCATGGTCGTGGGCCACGTCACGCCCGAGGCGTTCGAGGGCGGCACGATCGCGCTCGTCCACGAAGGCGACCAGATCACGATCGACGCTCACAAGCTGCTCCTGCAGCTCGATGTCGACGCGGCCGAGATCGAACGCCGGCGGTCTGCCTGGACGCAGCCGGAGCCCCGCTACAAGCGCGGCGTGCTGGCAAAATATTCGGCGCTCGCACGCTCCGCCAGCGAGGGTGCGGTGACGGGATAATTCCGAAGGAGGTTCCGAAGGAACGCCTTTGATGATGGCCGGGCTCGTCCCGGCCATTCTTCATTCAGCCTGCTCGCCGCGTATTCGTGCAATCGCTGAAACGTGTGCCGTCCGAGGGATCCCCGGCCACCTCCTTCGCGCTATGATTGTGGTGTGTTCCGTCGCGGGAGCGTGCCATGCGCCACATCCTACTTCTTGCGGCTTCAGTCCTTCCCCTTGTCACTGTCGCTGTCGACGATGCATCCGCCCAGGGACGATACGGCGGAGGGGGCTTCCATGGCGGCGGCTGGCATGGTGGCATGCGCGCCGGCGGTTGGTACGGGCGGGGCGTCGGGTTCCGGCCTGGAGGGTACGGATATCGCGGCGTCGGCTGGAGAGGCGGCTGGAACCGACCCTATATGCGGGCAGGAAACTACTGGGGCTGGCGTCGCGGCTGGGGTTACTCCCGTTACGGCTATGGCTGGGGCGCGGCCGGTCTCGTTGCCGGCACGGCGATCGCGGCCTCGGCTGCCTACCCGTATTACGGATACGACTATTCGTATCCGTACGAGTCTCCTTATGCTTACTCCTATAGCTACCCTGCCTATTCCACGCCCGTCTCGAGCGATGTCGGCGGCTATTGCGCGACGCCGGTCAGGACCTGCGCGCTGATCGACGCGGGATTGGTCGGCACGGGCTGCTCCTGCCGCGTCTCCGGTGGCCGGGCCCGGGGAACCGTGATCGGCCCTTGATCGCTGACTCGGCTGGCGCTGCGGTTCGCCGTGAGGCCCCGTCTCCGATCGGCGTTCCCGAACAGGAAAACATCACGGAATTTATCCGGACCCATCCGGCCGCATCATCCAAAACCGAACGTTGCGGTGAGGGATGATGCGGCCGATGGCCTAAAGCATCGGCCCGAAAAGTGGATTGCGGTTTTCGGGAAAGCCTATGCAAACGCAGAAGGTTAGATCATCGGACCGGATACGATATCCGGTCCGATGATTTAGCGTGCGATCGGGTTCAGGATTTCTTCTTCTTGCCTGGCTTCTTCGCGGCTGAATCCTTGGCCTTGGCTGGTTTCCCGCCCTTCTTCTTGAACTCCGCATAGAATTCGTCGGCCATGCCAAGCAAGGCGTGGCCGATCCGGGCGTATTCGAACTCGTTCAGATTGGCGAGCGAGACGCGACCTGCCGGTTGCTGCGTGCCGAAACCGCGACCGGGCAGGAGCACGATGCCGGTCTCGTCGGCGATGCGGAAGAGAAGGTCGCCGGCGCTCGCGCGATCCTTCACCCAGGCCGCGAATTCGGGGCCGTGCAGCTTGCGCGCGATGTCTTCGAGATCGAGCAAGGTGTAGTAGTCGACGGCATTCGGCCCGGTTTCAGGCGGAAGCCCGAGCTCGCGGTAGAGCGCCGCTTCGCGCCGCCTGATCAGCGTCTTGAGTTCGGTCTTGTAGTTATCGCCCTCGTCCATCAGCGCGAAGAGCGAGAACAGCACCATCTGCACCTGCTGCGGCGTCGACAGGCCGGCCGTGTGGTTGAGTGCAACGGTGCGGCTGTCGGCGACGAGCCGATCGATGAACTTGAACGAACGCACATCGGGAAGCAGCGAGCCGTAGCGCTTGTCGAGCGCGACCTTGGTGGACTCTGGCAAACCTGCGAGCTGATCGTCGAAGATGTTCTGCTTGTGCGTCGCGATCACGCCGAGCCGCCAGCCGGTCGCACCGAAATATTTCGAGAACGAGTAGACCAGCATGGTGTTCTGCGGGCAGATCGCAAAGAGCGAGCGGAAATTATCGGCGAAGGTCCCATAGACATCGTCGGTGAGGATGGTGAGGTCGGGCCGGTGATCCCGAACGATGCGCGCGACCGTATCCAGGCTACGGTCGTCCATCTTGACGGAAGGCGGGTTGCTCGGGTTGACGCAGAAGAACACCTTGATCGCCGGGTCCTTGAGCTTCTCGAGCTCCTTGTCCGGGTATTGCCAGTCCTGCTTGGGGTCGGCGTTGATCGCGACTTCTTCCAGCCCGTATTCGTCGAGTTCCGGGATCTCGATATAGGGTGTGAACACGGGCAGGCCGATGGCGACCTTGTCGCCGCGCTTGAGCAGGCCGTTCTGCTTCAGCGTGTTGAAGATATAGGTCATCGCGGCGGTTCCGCCTTCGACGGCAAAGAGATCGATGCTCGCCGCCGGCAGGAAGCCGCCGATCATCTCCTTGACGATGTATTGCCGGACGATGTCCTCGCTGACCTTCAGCATCCGCGGCGGCACGGGGTAATTGCTGCCCAGGATGCCTTCGACCATCTCATGCAGGAAATCCGAGGCTGAAAGACCGAGCTGGTCGCGGACATAGCTCAGCGCGCGCCCGAGGAAGACGACGCCCTGCTGATCGCGATGCTCGGCCGTGAAGCGCTCGAAGCGGCCCTCGATGCCCGCGATCTTGGGCAACCCGCCAACGCCGTTCTGCATGTAGGAATAGCTGAGCCGGAAAGGGCACCGGCGAAAATGGCCGTGTTGTCGTAGCGAAGGATGTAGCGGCCAACCAGCATGGTGATGATCAGCGGCAGGATCGTCACGATGACCCCGGCGATGAAGATCGAGACGCCGCTTTGTAGGACCGTGCTGACCGCCTGCAGGCCCGATTGCAGCCCGACGACCGCGACGAACCCGGCGAGGCCGAGATCCCGCAGCAGGGTCGAGGCCGGCGTCGGCATGTTGCCGACCGTCAGGTTGCGACTGCGATACCAACCGAAGGCGAGGCCGGAGAGCAGGGCGCCGCCGCCGCTGCCGAGCGTCAGCGGGATCGAGCCGATGCGAACGACCAGAAGACCGATCAGCAGGCCGACGACGAGGCCGAAGCCGTGGAAGACGAAATCCGTCTTGTCGCTGGGCAGGATGATGCTGCCGACGATCCGTGCCATGCGCTGCACATCGTCCGACGTGCCGTAGAGGGTGACGACGTCGCCAGGCTCGATCATCGTGTCGCCTTTCAGGACGATCGGCTTGCCGGCCCGCTTGACCTCGATGACATAGATGCCGTGGCGGAGCTGCCCCGCGGTGGCCGCATTGATTTCGGCGACTGTCTTGCGCACGAAATCGGGATTGGTGATCGCGACGTCGCGCGTGACGACGATGACATCCATGCCTTCCGAGGATTGCAGCTCGGGCCCCAACTTGGGAGCCAGCCCGACGACGCCGACCCGTCGGCCGATGACGAGGACGATGTCGCCGGCCGTCAGCGGCAATGAAGGCTGCACCGCAATCAAGGCGCCGCCGCGCTTGACGCGTTCGATGCTGACGGGGGACGGGGCGCTCGCCTCCAGGTCTTCGACGGTCTTGCCGGCTCCGGCCTCGATGCGGAAGATCCGTCCGACGAGATCGGGAGCAGCGGCATGTTCGCCGGCTCCATAAATCTTGGCGCCGGCCAGAAGCTCGGTCTCGGCCTTGATCGCGTCGTCGCGGATGGTCCGTCCCATCAGCCAGGGCAGGACGTTGACGCAGACGATGATCGCGCCGAACGAGCCGAAGATATAGGTGACAGCGTAGCCGACCGCGACATTGCCTTGCAGCCGCTGCACCTCTTCCGCTGCGAGGCCGAGCTTTCCGATGGCGGCGCTCGCGGTACCGATGATGGCCGACTGGGTCAGTCCACCGGCCGCGATGCCGGCAGCGAGGCCCTTGTCCAACCCCATCACCCGCGCCAGCACGACGACGGTCGCCAGGCCGGTGAGGGCGAGGACCGCCGCCATGACGATCTCGCGGATCGATTGGCGGCCGAGCGAGCGGAAGAATTGCGGTCCGCTTTCGAAACCGACCGCGTAGATGAACAGGGCGAAAAGGACCGATTTGATGCCGTTGTCGATGGAGACGCCGACCTGGCTGATCACGACCGCCACAAGCAGAGAGCCGGCGACGCCGCCGAGCTGGAATTTCCCGAACTGGAACTTGCCGATCCAGTATCCGATCGCCAGCGACAAGAAGAGCGCGATCTCGGGGGATTGGTTCAGGACAGAGTGAACCCAGGACACGGAGCCTCCTTGGTATCGACAAAGTCTTCCGCTGAGGAACTTCGCAGCTTCGACTACGGTTGCAAGCTAAAAGTGCCGGAACGGCATGAGGGCCCTGCATCTGCCCTATGTTTGCGGAACGACATGTCTAAAGAGCGAGGAATGTCGCTGTTCTTCTCGCTTTTCTCTAAATTTGGCCGGGACGCTGCTGACTCATGTCGCTCAGGGCGAGGTCGCCGGCGCTACTCAGCGAACCGCGCGCGCTGCTTCCTGTCCGGCAATCCTGCCCGAGAACAGGCAGCCGCCAAGGAAGGTTCCTTCGAGTGCACGATAGCCGTGTAGCCCGCCACCGCCGAACCCGGCCGCTTCGCCAGCCGCATAGAGGCCGGCCAGAGGCGATCCATCGTCTCCGAGCACGCGCGAAGACAGGTCGGTCAAAAGCCCGCCCAGCGATTTGCGCGTCAGGATGTTGAGGCGCACAGCAATCAACGGGCCGTGCCGTGGATCGAGGATGCGGTGCGGCCTTGCGGTTCGGATCAACCGGTCGCCGATATAGGCGCGTGCGCCGCGCAGAGCCGTCAGCTGCAGGTCCTTGCCGAAGGCGCTGTCGGCCTCGCGGTCGCGTGCTTCGATCTCGGCGCGAAGACGCGCCTCGTCGATCAGGTTGTCGCCCGTCAGGGCATTCATGCGCGCGACGAGGCGCGAAAACTCCGCCTCGACGATGAAATCCTCGCCCTTGTCCATGAACGCCTGAACCGGACCCGGAATGCCGGCAGTGGCGCGCTCGATCACCTTGCGCCAGCTCTTGCCGGTAAGGTCGGGATTCTGCTCCGAACCGGAAAGCGCGAACTCCTTGGCGATGATGCTCCGGTCGAGCACGAACCAGGAATAGTCGAAGCCGGTCTTCATGATGTGCTCGAGCGTTCCGAGCGTGTCGAAGCCGGGAAAGAGCGGCACAGGCAGTCGGTTGCCGCGCGCGTCGAACCAGAACGGGGAGGGGCCGGGCAAGATGCGGATGCCGTGCTTCGGCCAGACCGGGCTCCAGTTCCGGATGCCCTCGACATAGTGCCACATCCGGTCGCCATGGATCAGGCGCGCGCCGGCCGCTTCGGTGACCCCGAGCATCTTGCCGTCGACATGCTCCGGTACGCCCGACAGCAGGCGCTTCGGCGGCGTACCCAGTCGCGCAGGCCAGTGTCGCCGCACGAGGTCATGATTGCCGCCGATGCCACCCGAACAGACGATCACGGCCTGGGCCTTCAGCGTGAACTGGCCCACCATGCCGCGGGAACTCGCCTCTCCGCGTCTGACCCCGCTCGTCTCCAGGATTTCGCCCTCGACGCCGTCGATCGCGCCTGCACTCTTCGTCAGCCCGGTGACGCGATGGCGGAAGCGCAGCGAAGCCAGCCCGCTTGCCGCAGCCTCGCGCGCGCGTCGAAGGAAGGGTTCGAGCAGACCGGGGCCGGTGCCCCAGGTGACGTGGAAACGCGGCACCGAATTGCCATGCCCGGTTGCGAGATAGCCGCCGCGCTCGGCCCAGCCGACGATGGGAAACCAGCGGATGCCCTGGCGGTGCAGCCAGCTGCGCTTCTCGCCGGCTGCGAAATCGACATAGGCTTTTGCCCAGCGCCGCGGCCACTCGTCCTCGTCGCGATCGAAGCCGGCCGAGCCGAACCAATCCTGCAGTGCAAGCTCACGTGAGTCGTGAATCCGTAACCGGCGCTGCTCCGGCGAATCGACCAGGAAGAGCCCGCCAAAGGACCAGAAGGCCTGCCCGCCGAGCGACTGTTCCGGCTCCTGGTCGAGCAGGATGACCCTGCGCCCGGCATCGGCAAGCTCTGCCGTGGCGACGAGGCCGGCGAGGCCTGCCCCTATGACGATGACATCTGCATCGAGCGGCATGATCAGCCCCTTCGCCAGGCCATTTCCCCCGCAACCACTATGGCGACACCGTCTGCGGCGACAAGGCGGCCCGGCCCCGGTTGACGAATGGCCCGGGCTGCGCGAACCCCTTGGGTATGAATATGATTGCCCAGCGCCCTTTTCTCGGTGTCACCAGCTCGGCGCTCGGCCGCATCTGGCGTGATCGGCTCGATGCCGCAGGGCTCGGCCGTGCCGAGGCCCTCTCGCAGGTCGAAGGGCTCCCCGATATCGTGGCACGCGTGCTTGCCGGCCGCGGCGTCGAGGCTGCCGATGCCATGCGCTATCTCGAGCCGAAGCTGCGCGATCTCCTGCCCGACCCCTCGACCCTGGTCGGCATGGATGCGGCTGCCGCGCGCCTGGCAAACGCGGTTGCAACACGAGAGGCCGTCGCGATCTTCGGGGACTACGACGTCGACGGCGCCTGTTCCTCCGCCCTGCTGGCGGGTTTTCTGCGCGATGCCGGCGCCCGGCCGCGCATTCACATTCCGGACCGGCTGATCGAGGGGTACGGCCCCAACAGCGAAGCCATCCGCATGCTGGCCACCGAGGGGGCGACGCTGCTCGTCACGGTCGATTGCGGCACGACCAGCCATGAACCGCTGGCAGAAGCGCGCCGGCTCGGCCTGGATGTCGTCGTGCTCGACCATCACCAGGCGCCTGAACAGCTTCCGCAGGTCGAGGCGCTGGTGAATCCGAACCGGCAGGACGATCTCTCGGGGCTCGGCCATCTCTGCGCCGCCGGGGTCGTTTTCCTGACGCTGGTCGCGACCGCCCGAGAACTGCGTCGGCAGGGCTTCTGGGCGCAGCGTGGCGCCGAGCCGGATCTGCTCGCCTCGCTTGATGTCGTCGCACTTGCGACCGTTGCCGATGTCGTGCCGCTCAAGGGGTTGAACCGCGCCTTCGTCCGGCAGGGCATCGCGATGCTGCGCGGCCGCACGCGGGCGGGCCTCGCGTCCTTGCTCGACGTCGCCGGGCTCGATGGCCCTGTCCAGCCCTGGCATCTCGGGTTCCTGCTCGGGCCGCGCATTAATGCGGGTGGACGCATCGGCGATGCCGGCCTTGGCGCGCGGCTGCTGATGACTGCCGACGAGATCGAGGCGCGCAGCATCGCCGCCGAACTCAACCGCCTGAATCAGGAGCGGCAGGAGATCGAGAAGCTCGCCGTCGAGGAGGCGGTGGCGCAGGCCGAGTACGCCTTGACGAAAGCTGAGGACCTGCCGGTCCTGCTGGCGCGTTCGGCCGACTGGCATCCCGGCATCGTCGGTCTCGTCGCGGCGCGCCTCAAGGAGCGTTTTCGCCGCCCAGCCTTTGCGCTGGCGCAGAACGGGGAGGGCGGCGCGACCGGCTCGGGCCGTTCGGTCGCCGGCGTCGATCTCGGCCGCGCCGTCAGGCAGGCGGTGGACGCGGGGCTTGCGGTGAAAGGCGGCGGCCACGCCATGGCAGCCGGCGTCACGCTGGCCCCGGGGCAGGATACGGCCTTCCATGCCTTTCTCGCCGAACGTCTCGCTCCGGAGGTCGCCCAGGCGCGCGAATCGGAATCGCTGCTCGTCGATGCGGCGATGAGCGCGGGCGGCGCCAATCCCCGCCTGCTGGCGGAAATCGAGAAGGCCGGCCCCTATGGCGCCGGCTGCCCCGAGCCCGTCTTCGTCTTTCCCTCGCATCGCCTGGTCGATGCCGTCGAGATCGGCAGCGGCGGCCATGTCAGGATCAAGCTCCGCAGCGGCGATGGCGCCACGATCGGCGGTATTGCCTTCCGCGTGGCCCAGGAACCGCTGGGCCGTGCGCTACTGGCCGCACGCGGCGAAAGCGTGCATCTGGCCGCAAGCCTCACCCTTAACCGCTGGGGCGGCAAGGAAACCGTGGAAGTGCGGGTGATCGATCTTGCCCGGGTGGTGTGAGCCCATCTGGCCTGTGCATGACTGCTATCTGGCGTCGAGAATTTGCCAAACTCAGGCTTGCCGATCCGGGAATGTCGCACTATAGCTCGCCCCGCTTCCGATGGGTTGCAACGAATTGCAACCGAAGCCTTGCGGCCTTCGTCTATCGGTTAGGACACCAGCCTTTCACGCTGGGGAGACGGGTTCGACTCCCGTAGGCCGCGCCACACTCCTTATGGGGTGTTAAATATCTGAAAAATCGGGATATTCGCTGAAGGGCGGCCGGGATGTGCCTACGATGCCCCCTTGCACCGTGCTGCAGAGGCATCGTGTCAGGTCGCCGACGCAGCGCGTGGGCAGCAGGAGAGGGCCGTGCCGTCGCTTCCCCTTCGTGAGACGATTCTATTGTTGATCTCAGATACGAGCCACTGAGCCCGTCCTCGTGACCATCGGCTCGTCGCCGGGAACGAACGGCGTCATCTCCCCAGGCGGACGAGCCGACCGCGGGGGATGACGACGCGGGTGCAGCTTGCCGCTGTCAGGCTTCGATGGCGCATCCCAGGCGGGCAAGAGTTGCATCGATCCAACTCCGATCGTCCTTGCCCTCTTTGATCGCCAGCATCTTCTTTTCTTCCGCCTCGTGCTTCTTGCGCGCGGCTTCATAGATCGCGTCGGCGTGGTCGAAGGGCACACAGAGAATGCCGTCGTCATCGCCAATGACGAGATCGCCGGGCTCGATCACCATGCCCTCGATCGAGATCGGAACGTTGATCTCGCCCGGCCCGTCCTTGTAGGGGCCGCGATGGCTGATGCCCGCTGCGAAGATCGGCAGGTCGTTCTCGCGGATCCAGGCGGCATCGCGCACTGCTCCGTGGAGCACGATGCCGGCGATGCCACGCGTCTGCGCATGCGAGATCATGAGTTCGCCGATCAGCGAGTTCGTGAGATCGCCACCCGCATCCACGACGATGACATCACCGGGGGCGGCGAGATCGAGCGCCTTGTGGATCATCAGGTTGTCGCCGGGGCGTGTCTTGACGGTGATGGCCGGCCCGGCCATGACGCCGCCGCGATGAAGCGGGCGAAGCGAAGCGCCGCCCGCCGTCATCCGCGACATCGAATCGCTGACATTGGCCACCGGCAACGCGCGGAAACGCGCGACGAGGCTGCTGTCGACCTGGCGGCGACGCTTGAGAATTCGAAATCCGAGCATGAGCTTTCCTTTGCTGTCCGCGCCAGCCAGCCGGGTCGATATGCATTCGTGGTGGCGCCGAGGGATTGCCCCATTCGGGGCAATGACGGGTGAGGCCGGCGAGATCACGCTGCGTTTGGACGAAATCGTCCAAACGCAGAAAACGTGATCGAATCTAATAGTTTAGAGCATGCATGCTGCGAAAAACCGTTGCTACTTTTTCGCGGCTTGCTCTATGTGGCGCCGGCCTCTTCGCGGTCGACGCGCTCCTTGCCCCGGCGGATCGCGGGTAAGACCATGCTGCCGAGAAGCAGCATCGTCACGATGAGGAAGCCGAGGCTGATCGGGCTGGTGAGGAAGACCGTGAAATCGCCTTGCGACAGGAGCAGAGCGCGACGGATGCTCTCTTCCATCAGGGGGCCGAGCACGAAGCCGAGCACCAGGGGCGCAGGCGGGCAGTCGAGCTTGGCCAGGACGTAGCCGAGCACGCCGATGCCGGCACAGAGATAGACGTCGATCGCGCTGCCGTTGATGCTGTAATTGCCGACCGCGCAGAACATGATGATCGACGGGAAGAGCCAGCGATAAGGCACGCTCAGCAGCCGCACCCAGATTCCAACCAGCGGCAGGTTGAGCGCCACCAGCATGACGTTTCCGATGAACATGCTGGCGATGACGCCCCAGAACAGCTCCGGGTTGCGGGTCATGACCGTCGGTCCCGGCTGGACGCCGTTCATCACGAGCGCGCCAAGGATCAGCGCCATCGTGGCGCTTCCGGGAATTCCCAGCGTGAGCGTCGGTATGAAGGCCGTCTGGGCGGCGGCATTGTTCGCAGCCTCGGGAGCCGCGACGCCCTCGATCGCACCCTGACCGAAGCGCGAGGGATCCCGTGCCAGCTTCTTCTCGAGCATATAGGCCGAGAAGGACGAGATCGAAGGGCCGGTACCCGGCAGGATGCCGAAGAACGAACCGATCGCGGTCCCGCGCAGGGTCGGCAGGGTGATCGCCTTCAGATCGGACAGGCTTGGCATAAGTCCGGCGATATTCGCCTTGAAGATGCCGCGCTCTTCCTTTTGCTCCAGATTCATCACGACTTCCGACAAGGCGAATATGCCGACCGCCAGAACCGTGAAGCCGATGCCGTCGGCAAGTTCGGGCAGGCCGAACGTGTATCGTTCCATGCCCGAGTTCACGTCAGTGCCGATAAGGCCGAGGAGCAAGCCCACGACAACCATGGCAAGCGCCTTGAGCATGTCGCCATGCGACAGCACCGATGCCGAAACGAGCCCCATCACCATCAGCGAGAAATAGTCAGGCGCGCCGAACTGCAGCGCCCATCCCGCGAGCGGCGTACCGAGCAGCACGATCAGCAGCGTGCCGATGCAGCCGGCAACGAAGGACGAAATAGCAGCCGTGGCGAGCGCTGCCCCGGCCCGGCCGTTCCGCGCCATCTGGTAGCCGTCGAGACATGTCACGGCCGACGACGTTTCACCCGGCAGGTTGACGAGGATGGCGGTGGTGGACCCGCCATACTGGGCGCCATAATAGATGCCCGACAGCATAATCAGCGCCGAGACCGGGGGGAGCCCGAAGGTTATCGGTAGCAGCATCGAGATCGTGACCAGCGGCCCGACCCCAGGCAGCACGCCGATGAGCGTTCCGAGCGCGACGCCCAGAAGGCAATAGGTCAGGTTCTGGACCGTCATGGCGACGCCGAACCCGAGCGCGAAATGTTCGAGCATCTCCATGGCTCAGAAATTCCAGGCGAAGAGCGGATAGGGCAGCTTCAGGCCCCAGATGAAGACGATCACGGCGAAAGAGCTCATCACGGCGGTCAGCACGAAGACTTCGCGCAGCCTGAACTCGTTGCCGGCATAGGCCGCGACCAGGAACATGAGCGCCAGCGCGGGCAGGAACCCAAGGCGCTCGATCGTGAAGCCGAACAGCACCATGGCCAGGGTCAGGAGGAAAAGCGGAGCCCAGGACCATGGACCGGCCAGGTTTCCGCCCTGCCTCAATCCCTTGATCAGGATGGCGACGCCGAACGCGATCAGCAGGCCGCTCAGGATTTTTGGGAAATAGCCCGGCCCCATCCGCACCGTGCTGCCGAAGCGGTAATCGAGCGAGATATGGAGCGCGATCGAACCCAGGCCCATGAATAGGAGCCCGGACAGGACATCCTTGTTTCTCATCACATCCGATTTCATCAGGATCTCCATGCTCCGGCATCGGGGTCGCAACGAGCGGGCTTTCGGGGCCACGCCTTGGCGCAAACCCGGCAGCCAAAGGCCTCATTCCCGGATGGTCCCGGCCCTATATTGCCGGGCGAGCCAATCCGAGGATCTTGGTCTGGCTGCAGAGTGTCACGGCAGTTCAGGCCCGACCTTCAGGACCTCGCAATGGCTGCTTCACCGCGCCGATTGCGACCTGCCAGCCCCTGAACACCGGAACAGGCGCTGATCGATGCCGCAGTGAGCCGCCTTTCGGGCAGGCGCCCGAGAGTGCAGGCGGCGCCGGCAATCCCGAGCGCAAGGCAATGGCCGCCGCCAACCCGGCCCTAGTCGTCAGCCTTGACGTCGGCGGTTTTGATGACCGCGGTCCATTTCGGCACGTCCGATTTGATCAGGGCGGAGAACTCCTGTGCGGTGCCGCCGATCGCCTCGGCGCCAGCCGCCCTGAGCTTCTCCTTCGTGTCCGGCATCTGCAGGATCTTGTTGATCTCGGTGTTCAGGCGCGCGACGATCGCGTGAGGCGTGCCGGCGGGGGCGGCCACGCCCCACCATGTCACGGCCTCAGAATCCTTGACGCCAAGCTCCTCGAAGGTCGGAACCTCCGGCAGGTCGGAGCTGCGGGCCTTCGCGAAGATCGCGAGCGGGCGCATCGTGCCCTCCTTGATATGAGACATCGCCGAGGGCACCGAGGCGACATAGACGTCGACGCGCCCGCCGAGGAGATCGGGAACGGCCTGCCCTGTGCCCTTGTAGGGCACGTGCAGGAACTTCACCGCAGTCCGCTGCTGCAGCAACTCGCCGGCAAGATGCGAGCTGGTTCCGACGCCGGGCGTCGCGAACTTAATGGCGTTGGGCTTGTCCTTTGCCGTGTTCAGGAGATCCCTGACCGACTTGATCGGCGAATCCTTGGCGACGACCATCACCTGCGGCGCCGACGCGGTGAGCGCGATCGGGGTGAAATCCGCGATCGGGTCGTAGTTCGCCTTTCCGAGGATTGGGTTGATGACCATGTTGGCGTTCTGCGCCAGCACGATCGTATAGCCGTCGGGCTTGGCCTTGCCGGCCAGGCCTAGGCCGACGCTGCCGCCGCTGCCGGGCTTGTTCTCGGGCACCACCGTCCAGCCGGTCGTTTCGCTGAGCTTGGCCGCCACGACCCTGGCCACGACATCGGTCCCGCCGCCGGGAGGAAATGGCACGATCATCCGGATGGCCTTGTCCGGATATTGCTGCGCATGCGCCACCGACGTCAGCGCCGATAGCGCCAGTCCCGCGAGGGCTTTGTAGGCAATCCTCATGTTCGTCTCCTCCCGGTTGTTTCTGTTTGCCCGGCTTCGTGCGCCAGGTTCATTCCGCAGCGAGTTCCGCGAGCCTTGCCAGGCTGCGTGCATCGGCTGCGTTGCCGTCCAGCACGGAAATGACGTGCTGGGCCGCGATTTCTGCCATGGCTTTGGCCGAACCCTGTGTCACGCCGGCGATATGCGGGGTCACGATCAGGTTGGGCAAAGTCCAGAGCGGATTGTCCTTGGCTGGCGGCTCGAGCGCGAAACTGTCGAGACCGGCCCCGGCGATCTTGCCCTCGCGCAGCGCCTCAAAGAGAGCCGGCTCACTGATCAGGCCACCGCGCGCCGTGTTGACGACGAAGGATGTCGGCTTCATCAGGCCGAAGCGCTCCGCATTGAGGAGATTTCGCGTCGCGTTGGTCAGCGGGCAATGCAAGCTGACGATATCGGCTTCCGCGACCAGGCTTTCCAGATCACGATTGCCCCCGTTTCCAAACTGCGCGATCTCGCGTTGGGCATGGGGGTCGTGCATGATCACGGGCATGCCAAGCCCGGTGGCGATCCGCGCGACCTCCTGGCCGATCGCGCCGAAGCCGACAAGGCCCATCACGGTGCTGGCGATGTCCCGCCCCAGGAAACTAGGCTTCGGCCACTCGCCACCCTTCACGGCCCGATCGAGGCGAGGAATGTCCTTCAACAACGCCAGCGACAGCGCGATAGTGTGTTCGGCAACGGCGCGCGAATTCGAGCCCATGGCGCGAATGACGGGGATATTCCGCGATGCCGCCGCGTGAAGATCGATGTTGTCGACGCCGACACCGTGCTTGGCGATGACCCTGAGCCTGGGCGAGGCGGCGATGATCGTGTCATCGACGCGGCCCTGTCGGACGATCAGCGCATCGACCTGCAGCTCGGCAACCCGCTGGGCCACGAGATCCGGCGCGGCATAGGCGGGCGAGAAGAAGACATCGACGTCATGGGCGTTGAGAAGCTGGATGGCGCCTTCGGCCAATCGGTCATGCGTGACAAGCACGCGTCTGCCACGCGTGGCGACACGGGTATCGATCATCGGTGCGTTTCCTCGTGGCGCTTTCTGTCCCCGGGTGATGCCAGGTGCCGCGCCTTCCCCAACACTATTGACCGATGGGCAGCCACTCGTATGCTGAAATAATGACATATATCGATGATCTTTCCGCATGAAACATCCGATCGACGGGGTCGAGGCGTTCATCCAGATCGCCGAGCTCGGCAGCTTCAACAAGGCGGCCGAAAAGCTGCATGTCACCCAGACCGGGCTGACGCGCCGCATCCAAAGGCTCGAGAGTCATGTCGGCCTCAAGCTGCTGGACCGCACGACCCGCACGGTGGCGCTGACGAGCATCGGCCGGGAGTTCCTGCCGGAGGCCAAGCGCATGGTCGACGAGGTCGGCCGATCCTTCGACCGGCTGAAGTCGATCTCGCGCTTTTCTACAGGCGACATCGCGATCGCCTCGGTACCGTCGCTGATGTATGGGCGCCTGCCGCGCATTCTGCGGACCTATGCCGTGCAGCATCCGCATAATCGCGTCGAGATCCTCGACCGGACCAGCATTCTGGTCATCGAAGCAGTGCGCCGACGCCAGGCGGAGTTTGGCCTGCATGTGCAGCCGCCGAACCAGCCGGACCTCCATAACGAGGTCCTGGTTCGCGATCCCTTCGTCGCCTATTGCCGCACCGACCACCCGCTCGCCGGAAAAGCGGCCATAGCCTGGGCAGAACTTGCGGATTTCGACCTGATCACGCTCGGCGGCAGCAGCGGCAACAGGCTGCTCATGGAAGCCCAGCTCGCCCGCTCAGGCATCGAGGTCAGGACCAAGTTCGTCGTCGAGTACTTCTCGAGCGCGATCGGGCTGGCGTCCGAAGGTCTGGGCGTGGCGATCCTGGTCGCCTCGATCGTCGAGAACCTGCGCCCGGACCTCGCCCAGATCCCGCTGGTGGACCCCGTCATCGACCGGCCAGTCTCCGTGATCCGGCGGCACGGGGAAACGCTGACCCCGGCGGCACAGGCGCTCTATAGCCTGATCGCGCGCGACCTGGGCCCTCTCGGCGGCGCGTGAGGGGAACGCCATTCGTGCGGCACTCATTCCGATCGGTCTCATCCGGGTGCCGAAGGGAGCCTCCGCTGCGAGGGGGCTAGACCGTTGGACGTGGCCGCATCTCACAGTGACTGACTCACGTGGAGGCGCATTCCGCGACGACCGGAGTGACACCCGAGGTTATGCGTTCATGAACGCTGGGGGAACTCGCCCCACTGCTGGCCGCTGGTCCGCTGCGAACCGATCAGCGAGCAGTCAGGTCTTCTTAATTGCGGCCAAGCCTGCAAGGGTGTAATCTCGCCGAGCGCTGATACTGCTGCGCAGTTGCCATTCCGCGTGCCTGTTGCCGATTGGAATGACGCTTGAGCGATACTTGTGCCGTAAGTTCTCATCAGAGAAAAGAGCACCCTCATTCTGTAATAACATCCCTGCCGAGCTGCTCGTCCGGGATCAGGCGCAGTGCCTTTTCTCGGTAGTGACGATCGTTTATCGGTCTCAATTCCGTATCCATACTTCGCTTGAGGCCAAATTTCCGACAGTAAATTGAAATAATTCAATCTTATACGACGATATAACCTGCAGAAATTTCTCGTATTGGCGTGTTCATGCGCCTACTTCAGCGGAGTAACCCGCCATGAGCATCAATCTCGTATCAATCATCATGCAGTTCCTGTCGCCTGATCTGATGTCCAAGCTGGCTGCATCATTGGGCGTGGACCAGTCTTCGGTTGGCAAGGCGACCAACGCCGCTGTCCCCGGCTTGCTGGCGACGCTTACGGGTGTCGCATCCACGCCGGAGGGATCACGCAAATTGTTCGACACGGTTTCGCAGCAGAAGCCGGGAATGCTTGACAGTCTCGCCAGCATGATCGGCGGCTCTGACCAGAAGACAGTCGCCGACAGCGGTACGAATATGCTCTCCTCGCTCCTCGGAGGTTCGGTGATGTCCGGACTTGCTGGCGCGATCTCGAAATTCGCGGGCCTCGGCGGCGGGGCAAGCTCCTCGTTGCTTGGCCTTTTGACGCCGGTCGTGATGGGAGCACTGGGGCAACAGAAGTCGGCGGCGGGATTGGATGCCTCAGGCCTCGCCCAGATGTTGACTTCGCAGAGGGCGAACATCTCGGCTGCCTTGCCCGCGGGCTTTGCTGACATGCTTGGCAAAGCTGGCCTTCTCGGCGCTGTCGGCAGTGGCGCGAGCACTGTCGCGGACACTGCAAGGTCGACAGCGTCCACGACCGGCGCCATGGCCGATCGTGCAGCGGCACAGGCGAGAACCGGTGGGATGCCGGGGTGGCTGACATGGGCCTTGCCGATCCTTGCAGTGCTTGCGGTTGGCTGGTGGTTCTTCGGGCGTCATGCGCCCGTCGTCGTTGAACAGCCCAGGCCTGTGGCAACTCAGCCGGTGCTGCCGGCTCAAACCACTATTGGACAGGCAGGCGCCGTGGCAACACAAGCGCTGCAGTCCCTGCAGAACGTGACTGCCGGCGGCGTAAACGTGGGGACCGAGATTCAAACGGCGATTGATGGGCTCGCAAGCACGCTCAAGGGCGTTACGGACGCGGCCTCGGCAAAGGCGGCGCTGCCACGGTTGCAGGGCGCGGCAGCCCAGTTCGACAAGGTCAACGGCGTGGCCAGTCAGCTACCTGCCAGCAGCCGCTCCGCGCTGACGGCCTTGATCGGCGCCGTCAGGCCGTCGCTGGAGGACCTGTTCACCAAGGTGCTGGCGATCCCCGGCGTGGCCGAGATCGCCAAGCCGACGATCGATGGTGTGCGGGCGAATCTCGACGCGCTGGCGCGGGCCTAGCGCGAGGCAGGCCGTTTGTGATGTTTCGATAGCGCGCCGAGCGCAGGAGGCCGTGATGGCGATCAAGGCGAACTTTGGAGCAGATGAATGGAAATTGATCCTGGGCAGCCCGCTATTGGCCGGCATGGCGGTCACGCTTGCCGAGCCTAACGGGCTGTGGGGCGTGTTCAAGGAGAGCCTGGCCAGCGGGCGTGCGCTTCTGAGCGCCAGGAGCGACGCGGACGCGGGCGAGCTTGCGAAAGCCATTGTTGCCGACATGGAGAGCTCGGAAGGGCGCGGCGAGGCACGCGCGTCGCTTCGCGCCGAACTGGCAGGAAAGACCCCGGCAGATGCGAAGCAGAGCATTCTGGCAATGCTGACGCGCGTAGCGCAAATCGTCGACGCCAAGGCCCCGACCGAAGCTCCTGCATTCAAGACATGGCTCTCGCATGTGGCAGAAACGGTGGCGGAGGCCTCGAGCGAAGGCGGCTTCATGGGGTTTGGGGGAACCCAGGTCAGCGCGGCGGAGAAGGCCACCCTGACCGATGTGGCAAAGGCGCTGAGCGCCGCTTGAGTGAGACGCATCACACAAGCGCATGCGTGAATGAGATAGGAGATTGACTGAGTTGCCAGGGAGCGCTGCACGGCGGCGCAGCCCATGAGCCCTTTCGAAGGGCGGGAGAGTTGGCCTGGGTGCAATCCGGCCCGCGGCGCAATGAGTCGAAACCGTCGTCGCAGGCTTGGGGTGCACCGTGCCCAGGCGATCAGTTCGCGAGGATGGGCCTATGAAACTTGCGCGAAGCTGTAGGCTGCTCATCATTGGCATGACCAGCTTTCTTGTGGCCCAGCCCGCCCAATCCGCCGGTCTCCTGGATGACTTGGCGCGCGCGCTGTTCGGGCAACCCCGGCCGCCCCCGCAAGTCTATTTCGTTCCACCCGCGCCGCTGAGCGTGACCGTCCACCCCAAGCGGCGGCAGCAGCCGCGCAAACTCGTGGCGTCCAAGCCGACCGCGCCGGTGGTCAAACTCGATCCGGCCGTTGATCCATACTGGTATCTGGATGACCCGACCTTGCGGCGCGGCGATATCGTCGTGACCCATGCGGACGTGCTGGTCTTCGAGGGCCGCGCCAGCCAGAGCCATCGCGCCAGCGATTTCACGGCCCTCAACCGATCCCGGCTCGTGTCGAAAGCGACGCAGCAGCGGGTTGGCGCGGCTACCGGCGCCCACACGTCCGTGCCGCCAGCGGGCGTTCAAACGATGGCGGCTCGCGACCCGGCAAACTGATCCGCAGTCACTCGTGGCGTTGTTCGCAGTCGGTCCCGGCGCGCTGAATATCCTGCTGCGCAGTTCGTGCCCCGCGCAGACCACTGAGGCCCCGTATCCGAGCCGCCGCGTGCGGTGACTGGCTGGCGGGCAGTCACAAAGCTGCGACGGTGCGGAAGGTGTCGTCCTGGCTCCGCCGCCGGGGGCGCTGCCCTGGCATCGAAAACAATGTAGAATGCGACCGTGTCCACCCCGGCATGACACTCTTAACTGTCATCATGCCGCGCATGGGTGAGAGCCCGTCACTCCGACCTCATTGGTTCCCCGGGAGCGTGGGTAAAACTGCGCGTTACACTTCCTCTGGAGTAAACCCAAATCATGCACTAATAATCAACCAGACCTTGGTATGAACCGATCGTTGAAGTCGTCGCGACGCAGACGATCTGAGTGCAGGAAGCTTGGCAGTGCTCCGGACATGCATCGTACTCGCGGCCATGATGGTCGCAATCCCAGTCAGTGCTCGCGAAACCGTTACATATAAGGGAGATGGGACGCCAGGCGCCATCGTCATCAAGACAAAGGAACGGCGGCTTTACCTGGTGCAGGGAGACGGAACCGCCATTCGCTACAAGGTGGCGGTCGGGAAGTCATCCAAGCAATGGCTCGGAGCGGTCGAGGTCGAGGGTAAGCATGTTGCGCCTGCCTGGTCGCCTCCCGATGAGATCAAGCGGGACAACCCAAGTCTGCCGGACGTCATCCCGGGAGGCTCCCCACGAAATCCGATGGGAGCGCGCGCGCTCACATTGTCCGGCGGAGGTCAGTACGCGATTCACGGCACTAACAGGCCGGATTCCATAGGCACCTTCGCGTCCTATGGCTGCTTTCGCATGTTCAATGACGACATCGTCGATCTGTTCGACCGCGTCGCCGTCGGTACGCCGGTTATCGTCCTGCGCTGACAGGCACGCGTGCAGCGCTTTTCGGCGTTGCCACCCGCTGCTCGTCGCGCATATGCGAATGAACAGCGGGATGACCTCGCGGCTTACTGCTGAAGGGATGCCGGCATTGCGTCGTCTCTGGCGCGCCCGGCGTTGACCGCGCGCAGGCTGGCGATGTACTCAGCCGGGTAGAGCATTGTATTGTCAGGGGCCTTCAGGCCCATGTACTGCGCAACTTCGCCAACCCATCTGTTGCAGTTATAGAGCACGGCATGCCAAGCCGTCGGCTTCCGCTGCTTCTGCCTGATATAGGCCGCTACCCGTTGATACTGGGCTTCGGTCAACAGAACCCGGTACCGCGCCGAGATGTATTCATCCTCCAGGTCGCCGTCGCTGGGGCCTGTCTCCGCTGGAACGGGAAGGACGTGCCCGACAGACCAGAGCTGCGGGCCTTCGCCGGCCGGATGCAGGCCGGCAACCTGATCTGCCCGAACCTGGCCGACTTCGCCCCGTGCGTTCAGCCGGCCATAGACGAGAAAGGTATGGCCGTAGCTCAGTGCATAGCGCGACCGAAACTCGACGAAGTACTGACCGCTTCGCTGGTCAGCCTGCCGTCGGGAGTGCCGGGATGTCGTCCTGCCGACCGAGCCGGTCGCCCGTGGGTCGGGCGCGATAGCCTCATCGCTGGCCTCGGGAGGAGGCAGGTAGCGATCCTCCTGGGCACTGGCAGGAGCCAGCCAGAGAGGCAAAGAAATGGCAGCAGCACAAGCAAAGAGAATGCTGGCGCGCGCCAGATTGTTTGATTTGTTCCGCATCGCAGAGCTCCGGTTTCCGGAAGAAGAACAGCCTCGGCGATAGGCACGACAACAGCAGTAGCCGTGTCATCAAACTCCCGGAAGAGTTTCTAATCAAATGAAGAAAACGGCCGGATTGTTCCGGCCGTTTTCAGAATATCGAGCGTCAGCCCTTCGTAACGATCGGAGAAGCAACTGGAGGGGGAGCCTTCCCCTTGCCCTTGCCAATACCATAAGTGGTGCAGCCACCAACGCCCACCAACGCAACGGATACAGCCAAGATCATAAGCTTTTTCATTGATTCGCCCTCGTTGAGAACATTGCAACTATGACTGAAACAAGTTCGGCTACTAGTGCGGATGCGCAACACCAAACCCACTTCCTTGCCCCGGATCGCGGCAGTGCGGCACAACGTCGAGTATTCCAAATATCCTCAGCACTTTCAATCGGCTAAGGCCGGGTTTTGCTGGAGCGAAGACGTTCGTGGTTTCCGGGGGCTGAACCGTCCGAAGGTGCTCTAGCGTCCTCGATGCTTCGCTCATTGTTCCCGAGCAACGCCCTTAACCGCTGGAGTTCATTCTTCGTCCAGGCGAAGTCGAGTCATGCAAGGTCGAAGCTAGAGAACTCTTAGCCCGCCGCCAGAATAGACACGGATCCTTCGCCGCACAGCGTACTGGTAGCGACAATATCGCCACCAACGCGCGACGAGCGCATCGGTATGTCACCTGACCTTCATCACTCGGTTGACCGGGCCGATCGCAAAGGCGGTTCCCTTGCGGAGTACTTGGCAAAATGCCTGGGCAGATCCGGCGTTCTCCGCCGCTTCACCCTCTTGGGAGCCAGAGCGACGGAGCCCTCTGCGCGCGCAGGTCGCGAGACTGTGACCTTGCCCTCAGGCGTGGAACCTTGGCATGACGCGCCCGGTCCGCGCCATGTAGTCGCCATATTCCGCACCGAACGCATCGAGCATCAGGCGCTCTTCCTGGCCGACGCGGAAGAAGTACAACGTTCCAAAGCCGACCAGGCCGGACAGCCCGGCGATAAAGTTGGGCAGCAGAAGAGCCTGGGCAATCGCCCACAGCCAGAACGCCGAATACATGGGGTGCCGGACATAGCGGTACACGCCCTCCGTCACGAGCCGATGGCTCTCGCGGAGATCCAGAGACACGGACCAGTTGCGGCCGAGAGCCCGGTGCGTGAGGTGGAACAGGATGAGCGCCGCGATCGTGGCGAAGGCTCCGAGCCAGGCGAGAGCCGGCTGGAACGGGTAGTTCGCAACGCGCGGGAATCCGGTCGCGACATAGATGAACGGCAAGAGTCCAAGGCCCGTGAACGAAATGCTCAGCAGGATGATTTCCCGCAACCCGCGGGCGCTCCGGGAAACCGGGGTCCGGCGGGCGCGTCGCTCATGTGGAATGCGGATGATGTACCAGCCAACGGCAAGCAGGGCGTAGATCGCTTTGGCGATGCTCAGGGTCATCGCTTGGCGACCTCGGTGCTGTGATCGCCCGTCAGGGCCGGGGAGGGGGAAACGAGAAATCGACCGTCGGCATCGAGTGCTTGCATGGCACCTTCCTTGGCATTGACCTGTTGTTCTGCAAAGAGCGGCCCGCAGACGAACATGAAATAATCATACGGCGCGCGCCGATCATTGCCCCTGACGAACTGGCAATGCATCCGGTACCAGTTCTTGCGAATGCGGGGATAGCGGGCCGGATCAATCATGCGCCTGATGCTGACGCTGCGAATGATCGGTGAGCCCGTGGCGGCCAGACCCATCAGCGGCAGAGGATCGGCCCGGTAGAAATTCATCACGTCCGAGCGCGCCTGGTAGTCGGCCCAGAACACGGCGCGGCAGGCGCTCACGCGCTCGACCGCGGCGCGGAAACGACGGGCGGCGCGATGAAGCCCGATCTTGAGGGTCGACGATCCTACGGACAGAAACGTGAGGCGAGGACGGTCGTCCTGCTCCTCGAGCCCGAGCTCGATGGCGTGGTCGATGAGATCGATCGCAAGCACGGCTCCAAGGCTATGTCCGACGACGAGAATCTCGTCCACCGAGCCGCTGCGCCTGGCCTCGACAATATCGGCAGCAACGCGTCGCAGGCGCCCTTCGAGGATCGGATCGCCCCGCCGGATGTACTGGCGGGCAAAGATCCAGTCGTCAAAGAGAAGCCCCAGATAAACCCAACGATCGGCGGCGAGAAACAAGAGGAGGAAGGCGCCGATTGCTGCCAGTGCTCCAATCGCGCTGGAGTCGGTAGCTCGCGCCAGGGCCACCCCGCCAGCAAGCGAAAACGCAGCAATGATCGCCAGAATCAAGAATGGATAGAGGAAGAACATCGCGTAGCGCCAACTGGCGCGCAGATAGCCCCAGAGCGCTCCGGCCACGATAAAATCGACGAAGGCGAGGAGGCCCTGGGGAATGCGCCACCATATCGGGCGCCTGTTCGTGGCTTCCACCACATCGTCCCATCTGATTGCGCAATACTCGGTTTCGACCCGCCAGTTGGGGCCGGTCGTGAGCACTTGCCAGGTCGAGACGTCATCACTGTTGGTAGGCTCCGACGAAACCACGGAGGCCGCCCACGCACGCTCAAAACGTCGCGTTTCCCTGACAAAGCGACCATGCACGACCGCGGGCTGCGCATGATCGTAGCCGCCGATGTGATACACGCGACGCCTGAAAACATTCGAATCCGCCATCGCCGGCTATCCTGCTCCCAATGCGTGGCCTGCGCTGTTTGTTAGTGGATCGCCGGCACTTGCGCCAGCGAGCAGCGATTCAACCGAGGGCGCAAGTGGACGACGCAGACGACGTCACTTTGTGTTCGCGAAAGGCGATCGGCCCCTTCGTACGAGCAGAAGCTCCCATTTCCCAGGACGTAGAGGCTCTCCGCCGGGGTATGGGCTTATGGAATGAGTGACCGCGGATGAAGCGCTCGGCGAGGGCGTGCCGTCATGAGGCGGGCATGATCGGGCAGGCAGTCGCGGTCCTTCTGCCTGATTCGCTCGAACAGTGTCCGCTCCGTATAGGGTGCTACCGCCCGGTCCCAGAATAGCCGAGCCCGCGCGATATCTCGTCTGCGGCCTCCATGACCTGCTCCGCCATGAGCTTGATCATCTCGGGTGTCAGCCGGGTCGATGGCCCCGATACGCCAACCGCAGCCTCGACCACGCCGTCGGCGCGCCTGATCGGGGCCGCCAATCCATAGACGGCGCCGCGCCATTCGCCGAGGTTGACGGCATAGCCCTGCGAGCGGACCGCTGACAGTTCGTGCTCGAGCCCTTCAAGGCTATTGATGGTCCTTGGCGTGAAGGCGAGAAGATTTCGCCCAATCTCTTCGATGACATGCGAGGGTTGAAACGCGAGAATCGCCTTTCCGATCGCAACCGCGTGGGCCGGAGCCTTGCCGCCGACATCGGAGCTGGCATGAAGCGGCTCGGGGCTATCGATTTTATCGATATAGATCACATCGGCCCCAGCGAGGACCGACAGGTGCACGGTCTCGCGCGTGCGCAGGGCGAGTTCGGAGAGGTGGCGCTGCGCTTCCCGCTTCAGCTCAAGTCGGGCGAACAGGCCGACACCCAGCCCCCACAATTTCAGTGATAGCCCACACCGCCCAGTGTCGGGCTCGCGGGCGAGATAGCCCGCATGCTCAAAGACGGCCAAAGCGCTTTGAACGTGGCTTTCGCCCAGTTCGGTCTGCTCCGCCAGATCACGAACGCTCCTCGGCTGATCGCTCTTGGCCAAGGCTTCAAGAATCATCAGGCCGTCTTGAAGTGTTCTGTCCATAGGGCGGGGCACCAGACTCCCAGATCCGAACGGCATTCCAGACGTCAGGGCGCGTGTCGTTCACGCTCTCCTGCCGATTTCAGCCAGTATTCATGTCTGCAACACCATGAAACCTGCCCGAAACAACACTGAAGAGCAAGGGCAGCGACGGACCGCGCGAGCCTCCCGTTGCGAGGACCAGACGGTGCTTGTATGGCCGGTGCGTCAGGATGTCGTGGCCGGCTAAGTTGAGCCCGGCGAAGAGCGGTTTCAGGTCCGGGCGCCACTCTCGAACCAGAGAGGCGGCCGGCATCGAGGGCCAGCGGGCTCGGCAGCGCCGTCAGCTTTCCATGAGCTCCAGCAGGAAATAAGTCGTCGGGCCGGTCGGGAGATCGTTCGACAGGCGAAAGGAAACCGGGCCTGTGCCACGGGTGATCGGCGGTTTCACCGTTCCGTCGAGAGAGACAGGTGAGAGCTGCCATCGCGGCGCCGTCCTGTTGATCCGCAGATCGACCTGCCCCTTGCGGATCAGGACCGGAAGACGCCCGAAATCCTCGATGACCTTCTCCTGCCGGTCGCGGAAGGTCATGCCGGTGTTGCGGGCATCGGTGGCGAAGATCAGCAGGAAGCGGCTGCCCTTGGCGAGGGAGGCCGGCCTGTCGAGCGAGGCCAGGGCGACGAGGCCGTCACCTTCCGCGGCGTCGACGCTCATCGTTCCCAGCCTGGCCGGCAGGCTCTGCGCGGAGAAGGCGAGGGCCTCCGTCGCGGGCGTCGAAACGCGCAGCTGCCGGCTTGGGCGGCTCAGGACGATCTCGCCGGTGTCGCTCTGGTAGAGCCCCGCCGCGATATCGGTGGCATTTCCTTGCGGGAGCGCGCCGCTCTTCTTCAGCCTGTCGATGATCGCAGCCGCGCGATTGGCGTCCCGAGGCTGAAGGACTGCGATCTGTTCGCCGATGCGGTCGGCGGCCTGCAATCCGATCCGCCCGACCAGAGCCAGATCCGTCAGTTTCTCAGGCTCGCGGGCCTGCATGTCCGGGCCGAGATCATCCTCGCCGCGAACCGCGAACGGGATCGTGATCCGGGAGGTGGAGACATCGCCGCGCCTGAACAGGAGTGCGGAGAGGGTCTCGCCGGCGCGGGCCACGGGGTCGAGTGCGATCGCGTAGGGCAGCATGGCCCGCTTGTGCGGATAGGGCTCGCCATAGGCGAGAATGATCGGGCCGTGGGCGTGCCGGCAGAGCACGTCCCAGCCCTGCAGTGCGGCATAGGCCGGAAAGACGAGCCCGCCCTCGTAGCGATAGCGATTCCAGAACAGGTGATCGTATTCGCTGACGATGAACGGTTTTCCGAGCCAGCGCGCCGCCGCGATCATACGCATCGCATTGGCGCCGTCGCCGACCGAGCTCTGCTGGAGCAGCTTGCTGCCGGGCGCATAGCCCCCGATCCAGTCGTGATAGGTATTCATCGTCACGGCTTCGAGGCCACGCCTGCTGAGGGCAGTCTGGATCGTCGGCCAGTTATTGTAGGTGCTGATCAGGCCCTTGTAGCCAAGCGTGCGTAGCGCCTGGCTCATCCTTGCGGCGGATTCGGTCTCGACCTCGATGAAGAAGGCCTGCAGGTCGCGCATGCGCGCGCTATCGGCGTAACGGTTGCCGGGCAGTGCGATCGAGCCATTCTCCAGTCGCTCGGTCCAGCCGAGCCCGCCCCAGGCCTTCGAAAGAGCAGCCGTCGACGCATAGCGCTTCGCCAGCCAGCGATTGAAGGCCGTCCCGAGCATCGCGTCATACGGTGGCTTGCCGGGCCGGTCCTGCACGACGCCCTCGAACTCGATGCCGTTCTCATTGACCAGGATGACCAGCGCCAGCGCATCGTCATGGATCGGCGCGATGCCTGTATGGGGATTGACCCGTGCGAGGAATTTTTCGGTGAAGGTCTTCCAATGGGCGAGGGCGGCGTCGTCGAGATGCAGTGCGAGCTTGAGGTTGCCGGCTGGATCCCAGCGGTCGTCATAGCCGCCATAGGCGCCGCGCCACGAGGTCATTCCGTCAATGATCCAGTAGATGCCGTTCCGCTTCAGCGCGGCGAGCAGATAATGGATGCGGTCGAGCGTGTCGGGGTCGAAATCGAAATCCTTGCCGCGGCCAGACATCAGCGATGCGTCAAGGAAGGTTAGCCGGGCGATGTTGTAGCCGTGGCGCGCGAGCTGCTCTGCGTAGCGGTCGGCCCCGGCGCGATCAGGGAAGCCGCCCGAGGCAGGGCTCCATGCCAGAGAGGCGCAGAACAGGCGTTCCGGTTCTTCGGGCGCCTGGGCGAGGGCGAGACGGCCGTCCTGCCGCGCCACCACCCGCTGGCCCGCGCCGATGGAGCCCTTTGGCCCGATCGCCCGGCTGGGCAGGAGCGCGGAGAAGTCGAGCGGGCTGCCGGGGCGGATCTCCAGCGACACTTCGCGAACGGGCAACCATTGGTCGGCGGCGATGGCGCAAGGCGCGTTGGCGGTAAGCGCCAGCACCGCAGCCAATGAGGAAAGCAGTCTCTTCATCCCGACCAATCCCTATCCGGCGAACCCTGGACGATCCCGCTGCGCCTTCAGGGCCGCGACGGGCCGTGCAGGATGTAGGATTTGGTGAGGCCTGCGATCTTCTCCCGGACCAGATTCGCCCCAGGCGCATAGGAGCGGAACTCCTTCAAGGTCAGGATCTGAATCTCCTCGAAATACTCCCGGATGTGCTCCTCGGAGGGTTTGGACAGGAAGCGCCACGGCGACAGCCTGACGGCATGGCGGGCGAGCGGACGCGGCAGCCAGTGGAGGGCTGGGCAGAAGAAATGCGGTTCGATTGGGAAGACGAAGGCCGGCGTCTGGATGAAGTAGTAGTTCGAGACGCGGTTGATCTCGCGCACGAGATTGGCTCGTTTGGCCGGCGGCACGTGCTCGATCACCGAGTTGCACACCGCCACGTCGAACGACTTGTCCTCGAAGGGAAGGCGGTCTCCGTCATAGACGATGACCTTCACATCGCCGAACGAGCCGGTGAACGAGCGCGCCTGGCCGTCGTCGCGGATGTTGACCAGCGTCAGGTCCTTGGGAACGTCGGCCGGGTCGAGCTTTTCCCAGAAGTGCCTGGAGCCGCCGACGTCGCAGACCTTGAGCGAGGTGAATTCGGGGATGGTCTCCCGAAACAAGCCGCCGCGCCTCCTGCGGAAATATTCCGACGAGGAATGCACGATCCGGTCCCAGAGCGAAACGGTCTTCTCCACAGTGTCGTCGGTCATGAAGGGAGCTTTCCTGAGGTGTTCGTGGCTCGGCTGCGCCCGTCAGGCGGCCGTTCTCGCCGGTTCATGGATGATGCGGCTCTCGATCGGCGCGGCAGGGGGGCGCCGCCGCCGAAGGAAGCCCACAGGCAGCGCTGCGGCGTGGAAGAACCAGGCGACAACGGTGTAGAGCCCCATGCCGAGCCCACCCTTGCGAAGGCTCATCAACGCGACGATGCCGGCAAAGAGGGCGAGGACCAGCCCGAGAGCCAGCGCCTTGTCGGGCAGGAACAGCAGGATCGCGATGGAGAGCCCCCACCAGAGATAGACCGCGCTCCATAGCTTGAGCTCGGGGAGTTCCCGCAGGAGCTGGAAGAAATAGGGTTTGCCGAGCGACGCGCGCAGCAATTCGCCGACACCGTGCAGATACTTGTTCTTCCAGCGCCTCGTCAGGAGCCTGTAGGAATTGAGCGTATGGCCGAAATGCTGGACGAAGCGGCGGTCGAGCCGATGCAGTTTCCATCCGCGGCTCCGCAGGCGGATGCCGAGATCGATCTCCTCATGGCCATGCAGATTGCGGTCCGAGAGATAGCCGGCCTGCTCGATCGCGCTGCGCCGGTAGAGCCCGCCACCATTCATCCGGTCGATCGGGCCGGTTCTGTTCTCGGGTCCATTGCGCTGCACGCGTCTCGCATATTCGAGATTGGAGACCTGCATCTCCTCGACATGTCCGGTCACGCCGGCCACGGCAGGGTTCTCGACGAGAAAACGGATGGCAGCATCGAGGAAGCTGGCATCGACCAGCATGTCACCGTCGATCAGGCAGATGTACTCGTGGCGGGAATGCTGGAAGCCGAGCTGCGGCCCGATCCCGCAACTCGGGCGCGCCGGCGCGACGATCTGGGCGATCACGACCGGGTAGCCTGACGCGATCTCGACGGTGCGGTCGGACGAGCCGCTATCGGCGATGACCACCTCGCCCTGCAGGTCGCCAAGCGCCGCCAGTGCGCTCTCGATCGTCGCGGCGATGCGCTTCTCTTCGTTCAGGGTCTTGATGATGATCGAAACGGCCAATCGGGCCTCCAGTGTCGATACGAGCGCCACGACGTCAGAAATCGGTGAGCAGCCTGCTCCAGCTTTCCGATGCAAGGCCGCCGAAATAGATCTCGTTGCGGAGCGTGGCGTCCTTGATCTCGGCATGGCGCGTGACAAGGCAGAAATAGCCGCGGTGCTTGAAGGACAGCCAGCGCTGCCGCGATATTGCGTTCATCAGGAATGGCTGCGCCATCCCGTTCGCCTGGGCATAGCCCTCTGCGTCCAGATGCGCGAACATCTGGCCGGTGACGTCAAACTCGTGGCCCGCGGCGCATAGGAGGTTCAGGACGTTGGCTTCCCGACCCGTCTTGCCGAAGAAGAGGAAGGCGCCGATCACGCGGCCGTCCTCGGCGATTACGGTCCTGTACTGCAGGGAGCCGAGGCCCTGGTTCAGCGCGGCGACGCCGACGAGCCAGTCGAACTCGGGCTTTGACCAGACCGGCCGGATCGGAAAGCGTTCCATCATCGGGCCGGCGCAGCGGAAGAACTCGTCCGGACTGGCACTGATCGTCCGGCAGCCCGCCGCCGCGGCCGGGATCAGCGAGCGCCTTCCCCGGCGCAGCAGCCCATCGAACAGGCCGAGAAGGCGCAGGACGCCAGGGGACCGCAACAGCGGCACGTAGCGGCTCCACGCGATCGCCCCGGCAGCAAGCGGCCGGAACGTGCGCTGCCATTCGAGGCTCTGTACCGGCAGAACCACACCGCCTCCGGCAACCCAGTGATCGGCGCTGACCGGCGAGGCATTGTCGGAGAAGCAGAGATCCTGCCGGGCCGCGCGCATCTGCCGGGCAAGGCGCGCAGCTCCTGCCGCGCCCTCCTTCCCATCCGCCATGAAGGCGCAGAGAACCTTGGCGATGATCGGACGACCATGGACGGTGAATTCCATGGGAAGGGCAAGGATGGCGCTGGCAACGTTGCCGGCAGCACTGTCATAGACGATGCTGCCATGCTCCGGCCGGTAATGCGGGCTGCCGAAGAAGACCGTCTCGAGATATCCTTCCAGATCCGGCGCGACCTCGCTCTTGTGGCTACGGAAGGTCTTGCTGAACAGTCTTGCGATGATTGGGATATCGCGCTTCGTCATCGGGCGGACGCCACAACCGCGCGGAGGGCTCTCCTCGCCATTGGTCGGGCGGGATGACTGCAGATTCTGTTGCAGGTCAGCGTCCATGCGCGATCCCCGCAGAGAGACCTTGCTTGCGCGCCTCCTCCCTGTCCCTGTTCACGACATGCAGGAGTGCCCCCCAGGCCGCAGCCACCATGGCGATCTCGATCACGTAGAATGAAACGAAAGTCCCGGTGGGCGGGGCATACCAGGTCGCGCAGGCGGCAACCGCAGCGCCAATGACGCTGCCAAGTCCCATGACCGCGGCGCGGGTCGGCTGGTGGCCCGACGCTCCGAGCGCCTCAACCGCCACGGACCACATCGCCAGCGGTATCACCACCCAGCAGAGAGCCCTGACGAAGGAGACGAGCGAGACATAGTCCTTGCCGAACAGATAGGGCAGGACCGGCGCCAGCACGAAGACGGCGATCGCCGCCGCGATGCTGATCGCGGTGGCTGCAATGAGAACCTTCCTGACGCGGGGCAGGGCGTGCTGAAGGCCAGCCTCCGTCGCCTTGGCCGAACCCGGGTAGACCAGGCGATTGAGCGCCTCGACCGAGAGATAGCTGCTTTCCAGCATCCGTCGCGCCACGCTGTAGCTCGCCACGATTTCCGCTGTCGCGACGAGGCTGAGCACGAGCAGGTCGGCGTTCTGCCGGATCGCCCGCAGGATGAAGGGAATGCTGAAATAGAGCCCGAGCGGCAGCTCTTCGCGCACGATCCGGTATTTCGGCTGGCCCAGCCCGCGAATGGCGCGCCAGCATGCCAGCGCAACCAGTACATGGCAGGCAAACTGCCACAGCACCCAGGTCGCGAGCGTCGAAACACCGAAGACGATGCAGGCAAGGCAGGCGGCGATCGTCCGCGCGATGGCGAAGCTGACCACCACCGTGTTGGCCGAGCCGAAATCGGAATGGGCGATGAAGATCTGCTCGGCCAGCACGATGATGCGGACCAGCATGATATTCGTGACGAGCATCAGGGTGATCACTGCGACATTCGTCGCCGGATCGCTGGAGAGCGTGAAGAAGAAGGGCAGAGCCACCGCCCCGAGCAGGACCAGGAACACACCGCTGGCGGCCGTCAGGATGATGTTGTGGCCAAGCATGTCCGGATAGATCGCCCGGTCGCGCGCCACGCGGCGAACCAGGCATTCCATGGCACCGAGCCCGCACATATGGACCGCGATGTTCGAAATCGCGGTGATGGCGACGAAGAGGCTGAACTCATGGACGCCGAGCCAGCGGGCCAGGATGGCGAAGGTCAGAAGCTGTGCGGCGGAACTGATGACAAGGCTGCCGCCTGACGCGGCATAGGACACGAGCATAGGCAGAAACGCTCTGCGATGACTCGATCCTTTCGCGTTATCCGAAGCCATCCGGTCCTGCCTTTGACAACAACCGAGATAGCGGCACTCGGTGGCGTCCACCATCGACAATACGGCCAGTAACACGCAGAAATGATTGTGCGGTTAACACCCTCCGTTCACTTCATTTCAGCCTCCGTTTACCTGACCGCCATAGTTTCTCGCGGATGAATAAGGCGCTCAGCAAGGGAAGGGGCGTTCATGCCGCGCACAGTGTTGGATTTCGACGGCAAGCCCCGGCCCGGCCTGCATCGCTTCATGGGGGTGAGCCTGGAGCTGGCGCCTGACGTTCTCGTGCCGCGCCAGGAAACCGAACTCCTCGGCCAGAGAGCAGTCGCGATCCTTCGCGAACGGGCCGCTGCGGAGCCGATCGTGGTCGACATGTGCTGTGGCTCGGGCAATCTCGCTTTGGCGATCGCAGCCGAGATTCCGTCGGCGCGCGTCTGGGCCGCTGATCTGACCGACAGCACCGTCGAGCTCGCCCGCCGAAACGCTGAGCGCCTGGCATTTGAGCACCGTGTCACCATCAGGCAGGGAGATCTGTTCTCCGCTCTCGCAGGCGATGGCCTGGAGGGTGCCGTCGACCTGATCGTCTGCAACCCGCCCTATATCTCCACGTCGCGCCTCGAGGGGGAAAGCGCCCATTTGCTCGAGGCCGAGCCGCGCGAAGCCTTTGACGGCGGCCCTTATGGCATATCGATCCACCAGCGCGTGATCCGGGATGCCGTAGCCTTCCTCAAGCCGGGCGGCTGGCTGCTGTTCGAATTCGGCGAGGGCCAGGATAGGCAAGCGGCGGCGCTCATTGCCAGGACCAAGGCCTACGAATCCATGACCTTCGCCGCGAATGAGGCGGGAACGCCGCGGGTTGCCCTTGTCCGCAAGCTCCCGGAGTTCGGGCAGGCAACGTCCGAAGCGACAGGCCGACCGGCATGAGCGAGATCCGCCCGCTGGGCGCCGCCGATATCCCGGCGGTTACGGGGCTCTTTCAAAGGATATTCCGGGATCGCGGCGTGCCTCCGCCTCCCACGCTCGCGACCTATCTGCGTCGACACTATCTCGAAGCGCCGGGTTGCGATCCCGAGATCGCCCCCCTCGTCCATGTGTCTGGTGAGGGCGACATTTCGGGTTTCGTCGGCGTCAATGTGCTGCCGATGATTCACGGCCGCCGCAAGCTGCGCGCGGCGATCTGCGGTTCCCTGATGGTCGAGCGGCGGGTGAGCGACCCGATGGCCGGCGCGCGGCTGCTCAAGACCTTTCTCGCCGGGCCGCAGGATCTCTCGTTCAGTGAAACCGCCAGCGAGATCTCTGCGCAGATGTGGACGAGGCTGCGCGGGATCACCCTGCCGCAGTACAGCCTGGACTGGGTCCGCATCATCCGGCCATCGGCCTTCATGCTGGATCTGGCAGCGAGCCGGATCGGTGCGGTGCGGCTGCTGAACCCGGTCTCCCGGGGACTCGATCGCTATCTGCGCGGCAGGATGCAGGACAATGATCTGCGCTGGTCGGGCGTGCCGGAAAACTGGCATGTCAAAGGTGGTCTCAAGGTCGCCGAAATCGATCAGCCCGGCTTTGCCGCGCTTGTCGCTCCGCTGACGGAGCAGTTCGCGCTGCGTCCGGATTGGTCAGGCGAACAACTCGCCCATATCGTCGCCGAGGCGTCCGAGAAGCCCGATTATGGCGAGGCGGTGTATGCGTCGGTCACCTCGGCCAGCGGGGCGCCGATCGGCGCCTTTCTCTATCACGCCCGCCCGGGGCGGATCGCGCGCGTCCTTCAGGTTCTTGCCAGGCCAGGGCAGGCAGGCCCGGTCATCGATTGCCTGATCGGTCACGCGGCGACACGCGGCGTTGCCGGCTTGCGCGGCCGCACGCAGCCCGCGCTGCTGGAAGCCATGCTGGGCCGGCGCATTGCCTTCACCCACATCGCATCGACAGTCGTGCATTCGCCCGATGAGGAGCTCGTTCAGGCCTTCCGCAACGGGCAGGGCTTCCTGAACGGCTTGGCGGGCGAGCATTGGAACCGCCTGAACGGCGGCAGCTTCGACTAGTTTTCGCGCACCGAAGGCGGACAGGCCGCCGCCGGTGCGCTGGCCTCAATGTGCGATCTCGTCCACCGGGCGCACGAGCTGCGGCCCCAGGTGCAGGTAGCGGGTCGCCTTGCGCTTGGCTGCAATATCGGCCCAGACCCGTTCGACCTCGACGGCCGTCAACTGGGTGGCAGTGCCGACCTCTTCGGCGGTGAGGCCGTGATTGAGCCCGTAGAGGCACAGATCCATGCGGTCATAGGGCAGCGAGAAGTAGAACTCCTCCTGAGTCTGCTCGAGGGTGTAGGTGTCGGTCGTCGGCGGCCGCCTGCGGATCTCTTCGGGGATGCCGAGATGAGCCGCCAATGCATAGACCTGGCTCTTGTAGAGATGGGCGATCGGCTTCACGTCGGCGGCACCGTCGCCGTTCTTCACGAAGAAGCCCTGATCATATTCGAGCCGGTTCGGCGTGCCGAGCACGGCAAAATTCAGCCGGTCGGCGTGATAATATTCGATCTGCTTGCGCGTGCGCTGCTTCATGTTGGTGGCGGCGACGATGCCGAGATAGACGGCAGGCGGCATGCGTAGCTTCGTCTGCCGGCCTTCGGGGTCCTGAACGACCAGATACGAGATGTTGTAGCCGTCGCCCGAGAGCGAGTTGGCGATGACGATCTTGGACGCCCAACCCGGCCCATACGCGGGTACGAGCTCCCGGATGAAGCCGTCGCGTCGTTCATAGCACCCCATGGCCTGCAGCGTCGGGCCGATATCCTCGACCGCAGCCTCGATCCCGAACGTGTCGGCGACGAGCCGGCCGAGCCGGAGGCTTTCAGGATCGGAATCGTTTTCCGGCATGAACAGGCAGAAGACGTTCTTGGCGCCAACGGCGCGGACCGCCAGCGCGACGGACACGCTGGAATCGATGCCGCCGGACAGGCCGAGCACGAGCCCGCGCTTGCGCATGCCGCGCAACTGCCCACGCAGTTCGGCGACGATCCGCTCCGTCTCCGCGGCGTTGTCGATCGTCAGCGTGGCAGCCGAGAAGGCGAGCAAGCTCGGGGCAGGGGGGAGGTTCATTCCGCTGCTCCCAGCGTTTCGGCGGCCAGCCTGCGGCTGACCTTTCCGGTATCCGTCTTCGGCAGTTCGGTGCGGAACGCGATGATCCGCGGCACCATGAAATCCTCGAGATGGACAGCGCAGTGGCGAATGATGTCCCGCTCGCTCAGGCTCGCATCCGACAGGACGACGAGGGCGGCAATGGCCTGGCCGAGCACCGGGTCGGGCACGCCCATCACCACCGCTTCGGCGATGCCGGGATGGCCGTGCAGCACCGCTTCCACTTCCTTCGGAGCGACCTTCTCGCCGCGCGTCTTGATGATGTCGTCCTTGCGGCCGACGAAATAGAGGAAGCCCTCCTCGTCCGTCCGGAAGAGATCGCCGGTGTGGAGGCGCTTCTCCCAGGGGTTCGGCCCTGGGCGCAGCATCTGTGCCGTTGCCGCCTCGTTGCGCCAATACCCTTGCATGACATGCGGGCCGCGGATCACCAGCTCGCCCGGCACGCCCGGAGCCACGCGGTTGCCCTCATCGTCGACGACCAGCGCCTCGGTGTTGGGAATGGCGATCCCGACCGAGCCCGGCCGGCGGTCGAGTTCTTCCGGCGGCAGATAGGTGCAGCGCTTGCATTCCGTCAGGCCGTACATCGAATAGAGCCGTACGCCGGGGAACAGTTCACGCAGTCGAGCGATGTGGGCGGGCGGCAGGGCTGCGGCCGTGTTCGAGAGATAACGCAGGCTCGGCAGGAACCCCGGCTCGAGATCGCGCATCTGCAGGATCATCGCGGCCATCGTCGGCACGAGCGGAAAACCAGTGACATTCTCAGTGCGAATGCGCTCGAAGATCGCCTGCGGGAAGGCGAAGGACTTTTCCAGGACGAGGGTCGCCCCAAGCTTCATCGCCATGAGGAACTGGTAAAGGCCGTAGTCGAATGCCAGCGGCAAGACGTTGAGGATGATGTCGTCGGGCGTATTGCGCAGATAGGTCGTGATCGAGTCGGCCGCCGCATCGATATTGCGATGCGTCATCATCACGCCCTTGGGCCGGCCCGTGGAGCCCGAGGTGTAGATCAGCATGGCAAGGTCGATATCGATGCCGCCATGACCGACTGAAGCGGGCGAGCCCTTCAGGCAATCCTCGAAGGACACCGCGCCTTCGAGCGGCCGGCCGGCCGGCGACTGCGTCGAAGCGACAAAGAGCGCCTGCCCTGGGACCAACGCGCGCGCCTGCGTCACAACCGGCAACAGTTTCGCCTGCGTCAGGATCGCGGCGGCCTCGCAATCGCCGATGACATAGGCCAGCTTGTCGGCCTTGGTCGAGGCGTTGATCGGGCTGAAGGTCGCGCCGGCCTTGAGAACCGCGAAGATCGAGACGGCGGCTTCCCAGCAATTGTCCATGAAGACGAGGACGCGGTCGCCCCGCTTCACGCCGCTTGCGGCGAGCGTGGTGGCCAGCCGGCTGGAAAGATCATCCAGCTCGTCATAGCGCAGCCGCCTCTGGTCGGTGACCAGCGCCGTTTTCGCAGCCTGTGCGGCGGCGTTCGTGACGAGGAATTGCTCGATCCGCATGAGCCTGTTGCTCCGCCCCTAATCGTTACGCCGTGACCGGAGCGGATACTTTCGACGCGATGAAAGCCGAGATGCGATCAAGCGAATCCAGGTTTGCGGGCACGATATCGGCATCGGCCACGGTGATCCCGTAGCGATCCTCGATGAAGGCCACGAGCTCGAGCACCCCGGTGGAATCGATGACGCCGTTCTCGATCAGCGACGCCGTACCGGCGAGCTCATGGCTGGTATCGCCGAACAGGAAGTTCTCGACGACGAAGGCCTTCACGCTGTCCCTGATTGTGTCGCTCATGTCTGTTCCTTTCCCGGCCGGTTTCAGGCGGCCTCTGATCTGCGGCCGCTCGTGCCGGTGAATGTCTGCAGCCAGAGCTGCGTCGAGAGGATGCCGACAAAGGCCGCGTTGTCGCGAAAGCCGGAGGCTGGGCGCGCGCTGCATTTCTCGTGCAGCTTTGCCACGGCCTTGGGATTGAACAGGCCGCCGGCTGCGACCTGCGCCTCGCCCATGGCTGCCCGGACATAATCGGCAGCACCCGCTCCGACGAAGGAGTGACTGTCCGGCGCGCGATAGGGCTGCTTTGCCCGTCGGCTGATCGAGGGCGGCAGCAGGTCCTTGGTCGCCTCGCGCAGGATGTGCTTCTCGACAAGCCCCTTCAGCTTCATCTCGGGGGGAAGCCCGGCGGCGAACTCGACCAGCTGATGATCGAGGAAGGGGAAACGCCCCTCGATGCCATGGGCCATCGCCATGCGGTCGCCCTGGCTGGACAGGATATAGCCCGGCAGAAGGAAGCGGGCCTCCAGATACTGCGCCTGATGCAAGGGGTGCCAGCGGCTGAAGGCCTCCGGCAGACGCGAAGCGAGTTCCTCGGCCGCGTCATAGCCCGATAGCGTGGCACGCAGGTCGCCCGAGAAGAACAGCTTCGTTGCCGCCGTGCCGTCGAGCCGCGGCCGATGCGAGAACAGCGGATCGTCGAGTGCCGCACCGTTCGCCCCGAAGAACGATGCGAGATATTCTGCGGATTGTTGCCTGAGGCCAGGCAGATAGGGATAGAGCTTGCGAAACAGGTGCGGCCTGATCCGGGAGCCGGGCTGCCTGCCGCAGAAGCGCCGAACCCGGGCCTCCTTGAAGATGTCATAGCCGGCAAAGACCTCGTCCGCGCCTTCACCCGTCAGCACCACTTTCAGCCCGGCCTCGCGCACCAGGCCGGAGAGTTTGAAAAGCGGGGCAGGTGCGGTTCTGAGGATCGGCCGCTCGGTGAAGCGGATCACGTCGGGAAAGACCGCGGCGATGTCGCCCTCGCCGCAGGCGACGGAACTGTGCTGCGTCCCGAGTGCCCGGGCCATTTCCATCTGGAAGGCGCTTTCGTCATGCTCGGCGCTGTCGAAGGTGACGGAGAAAGTCCTGAGGCCGCCAGGCGCCATGCCCGCAGCAAGCGCAGAGGTGATCGAGGAATCGAGCCCGCCTGAGAGATAGGAGCCGACCGGGACATCGGCCCGCATGCGAATCCGGGTCGCCTCGGTCAGCAGGGCGCGCAGTTCCTCTGCCGCAGCGCGTTCATCGGTGTGCCGGGATGGCGCATCCCGGTCGGGATAATCCAGGCTCCAATAAGGCCGCGTCGAGACGCTGCCCTCCTGGACGATCATGAGATGCGCTGGTTCCAGCTCGAAGATGTCGCGGAAGGCCGTGCGCGGCGCGATCGGCGCCCATAATGTGAAAATCTGGTCGAGGGCGACGGGATCGATCTCTGCACTCACGCCCGGGACCTGAAGAAGCGCCTTGACCTCTGAGCCGAAATAGAACCGATCGCCCTGCCTTGTATAGAACAGCGGCCGGACGCCCATGCGGTCCCGGGCCAGAACCATGCGGCGGCGCCGGCCATCCCAGAGCGCGAAGGCGAAATCGCCATTGAGGACGGACAGGCAATCCTCGCCCATCTCCTCATAGAGATGCAGGATCACCTCGGTGTCGCTCGACGTCCGGAAGCGGCGCCCCTTTGCGCGCAGCTGCTCGCGCAATTCGACATAGTTGAAGATCTCGCCGTTGAAGGCGATCGTCAGTTCACCCGTCGCATCGGACATCGGTTGCTGGCCATCCCCCAGGCCGACGATCGACAGTCGCGCATGTCCGAGACCTGCGTCCTTCGCCGTGAAGAGCCCTTGCTCGTCGGGACCGCGATGCGCAATCGCGGCCGTCATCCGTTCAAGGAGTTCCCTCCCATCCCGGACCGCGCCGAAATAGCCCCCAAATCCGCACATGCCGAGATGCTTCCAAGTCCTTCGTGTCCGGTTGAACTATAGCCAATCCTGGGCGAGCAAGCGTTAACGCTTGGGGATATCCATGCGAATGGTAAATTTCGAAGCACCCGGCAAAGCCCCAAGTTCTTGATTAGACTTCGGATCAAGGCCGAAGATCGACGTCCCAAGGGATCTGATGACGCAGCTGGACTTTGCCGCAAGATCGAGGGCCGGATTGTCGTTCCCGGATGCGGTGTTCTCGTTGCGATTAACGTAAAATTCAGGGCCGGAGCATACCCCTAGGGCATGTTTACGGGGGATAGGCGCGTCTCTTCCGTCTAGAGTTGCGTGCTGAGGGCGAAGCGGATGTACGGGCCGAAGGAGTCGGAGCAGCGACAAGCGCCTCTGCCGACAGGCCATTCCCGGATTCGCTCGGAATCGCTGCGCGATGATGCAGCCTCGTCTTCTGGCGCACGCTCCGATCCGTCGTCTCACTCCCCGCAGTCGAGCCGGGCGCAAGGTTCATTCGGGAGTGGAAGCCCGATTGCCCGTCTCCGCTTGCTCGCCGATGTCGGGGCCGACGACATCCTCGTCTGGCTGCGGCGGGGAATAGGCATGATCGTTGCCGCCATCGTCATCTGCGTCGCCACGGCGCTGGTCTATGCGGTGACGACGCCGCCTCGTTATACCGTCTACACCGATATCCTCATTGATCCCTCGAACCTGAACGTCGTCCGGGACGACGTCTTCACGACCAATCCGCAGCGTGATGCACAACTGCTCGAGGTCGAGAGCAAGCTCAGGGTCCTGACCTCGCGCAACGTCCTGGCACGGGTCATAGACCGGCTCGACCTGACCAATGATCCGGAGTTCGTGCAGCCTGGCTATCTGTCGGCGCTCAGGAGCCTGATCTCGTCCAGGGATGCCAGTCAGGACAATCGCCTTGCCGTGATGCGTGCGTTGGCCGAACGGGTCGAGGCGCGGCGCGAGGAGCGCTCCTTCGTCGTGGTCATGAAGCTCTGGGCGGAAGACCCCGAGAAGGCTGTCGCGATATCCAACGCGATTGTCGAAGCCTTCGAGGCCGAGCTTTTCCAGTCAGCGGCCGAAAGCGCCGGCCGGGTGGTGAAGAACCTCAATAACCGCCTGGATGAGCTGCGCCGCAACGTGACCGAGGCGGAGCGGAGGGTGGAGGATTTCCGGCGTGCGAAAGGGCTGCAGTCCAATAATGGCGAGCTCGTCAGCACGCGGCTCTCGGGCGAGCTCAATACGCAGGTTCTGGATGCACAGCAGCGCTTCATTCAGGCGGAATCGCGCTACAGGCAGATGAGTGCAGCGATCGCAGAGCGGCGGGCAGCCAGCGCGTCGATCTTCGATTCCGCGACCATGACGAGTCTGCGAGCGCAGTATAATACGCTGCAGCAGCAGATCGGGTCGATCAGGGCGACCTTTGGCGCGCGCCATCCGCAGCTGATCACAGCATTATCCGAACAGCAGGTGCTCGAAGGAGCACTGTCCCGCGAAGCCCGCCGCATCTTCGAAGGCGCGAAGGCCGACTTCAACAGGGAACAGACGACGCTCAGAGTACTGCAGGACAAGGCGGGCGACGGGAAGTCGAACGTCTTCACCGACAACGACGCCGAAGTGCAGCTGCGCGATCTACAGCGCGACGCGCGCGCCAAGGCGGCGATCTACGAAACCCACCTGGCGCGTGCCCAGCAGATCGGTGAGCGCCAGCAGATCGACACCAGCAATGTGCGTGTGATCTCGTCACCGATGCCGCCCAAGGCGCGTAGCTGGCCACCTCGTACGTTGATCCTGCTGGCGGCGGCGGTGATGCTGGGCCTTATGCTCGGGATTGCAGCGGCCCTGGCGCGTGGGGCCTGGACCTATATCCGTCACCCGCAGCCCGCGGCTGCTTGAGGGGCGGCCATGGGAAGCGCCGCCAAGGGGGAGGCAGATCGAGGAGAGAAGCTGAGGGAGACTGTCGGCACCGCCCTGTTCATGGCGATCTTCCTGTTCTTCTGGATTTCCCTCAATCCCTTCGTCGACCTGACCGGCGAGGCCGTGCTGGACCCCAGCGCCGGCAACTCCAACCTGATGAACCAAGTCGTGTCGCTGCTGCTGTTCGCGGGCACGCTCGCCTACGGTTTGCTTCACCCGATGCGCAGCATCATCCTGCAGCCGCGCGTGCTGTTGGGCCTGCTGTTTGCCTGGTTCTTCCTGGTTTCGCTGATCTCGTCCTACCCCATGCTCGGGATCAAGGGGACCGTTCTCGCCGTCATGGTGACGGTCAATGCCAGCATCTATCTGCTGCTGCCGGCCTCCGAGAGGCATTTCGCCAAGATGCTGGGCATCGGTACGCTCATCATGCTGGGGGTCAGCTATTACGGCATCCTGTTCAAGCCGCTGCTGGCGATCCATCAGGCTTCCGAGCTGCGCGAGCCGATGAATGCCGGTTTGTGGCGCGGGCATTTCCCGCACAAGAACAGCGCTGCAGCGGCAATGGTGGTCGCTTCGTTCTTCGGCCTCTTCGTCATGAATGCCTGGTCGCGGATCGCGGGCATGACGATCCTGTGCCTGTCGTTCCTCTTCCTGATCAATACCGGCGGCAAGACCTCGACGGCCATGCTGCCGGCTATCCTTCTGCTCGCATGGGTCTTCGAGAAGGTTCGCTTCCTGCGCATTCCGATCGTCATCGGCGGTGTCGGGGCGTTCAACATCTTCGCGATCGGGGCTGCGGTCTTCAGGCCGCTGGGCGATTTCATCAACGAGCTCGGGATCGATGCGACTTTTACCAACCGCGCGGATATCTGGCGGTTTGCCGTCTCCGAACTCGCGGACCGGCCACTGACAGGATACGGCTTCAAGGGTTTCTGGCAGACATCGGAGCTCGTCCACAGCGGCGGCTCGATCGAAACCTGGGCGGTTGCCGCGGCAAACGGGCACAATTCCTATCTCGACGTCGCATTGATGACGGGAATCCCCGGGCTTTTGCTGACGCTGGTCTGGCTCGTCGTCCTGCCGCTCCGCAACATTTCGCGGCTGGAACCCGACGCCGAGCACTCGCATCTGACTCGGCTCTTCACCCGCATCTGGCTCTACGCCATCTTCAATGCCGGCCTCGAGAGCCTGTTCTTCGAAGGTGGCAACTCGCTTTGGTTCACCTTGCTGTTCGCGCTTTACGGCCTGTCCCTGCAGGCCTCGGCCGCGCTGGCGCCGGAGCGCCGGACCCAGCCGGAAGGGGCCGTCGCGCATGCCTAGCGTATCCGAACGCCTTGGAGCGAAGGTCGACAGCCTGAGCAACCGGCTGATCTGGGGGCTTGCGGGCTCCAGGCGCCGCCTGGAGACGGACACCCCGCTGGTCTCCTTCACCTTCGACGATGTTCCAGATTCTGCCCGTAGCGAGGGAGCATCGATCCTCGAGAAATATGGCGTGCGTGGCACGTTCTATATCGCCGGAGGGCTTGCGGGGCAGGTCGAGCCGAACCGGGTGCTGATAACACCGGACGGGTGCCGGGATCTCGCCGAACGCGGTCACGAAATCGGCTGCCACACCTTCTCGCATCGCAGGATCCGCGACATTCCCGGCGCCGATCTGTCGCGCGATCTGGACCGCAATGCCGACTATCTCGCGCAAGCCGGCATTTCCGCGGAGCCGGCCAATTTCGCCTTTCCCTACAATGCGGCATGGCCTCTGGCGCGACCCGAATTCCGCCGGCGCTTCCGCACATGCCGCGGGGCCGGCGAAGCCATCAATCGCGGTGCGGTCGATCCCCTGATGCTCAAGGCCGTCGAGATTCGCCAGCCCGATCCGGAGGCGCGCGCCCTGACACGCTGGATCGACGAGGTGGTCGCCATGCCCGGCTGGCTCGTCTTCTTCACGCATGACATCGCACCCAACCCGACATCCTATGGGTGTACGCTGGGCACATTCGAGCATCTGGTGCGTCACGCGGTCGAGCGCGGATGCGCGGTCCAGCCTGTCGATCGCATTCTGGATCGGATCGGCTGGTGAGGAGCCGGGACGTGGCAAAACCCCAACCTGCCGGGAAGCGCCTGCTGGCGATCAATAACTATTTCTACCGCCGCGGCGGGGCCGAGGCGGTCTTCTTCGACCACATGACCATGTTCGAAAGGATCGGTTGGGATGTCGTCCCCTTTGCCATGCAGCATGAGGACAATGAACCCTCGCCATGGTCAGACTATTTCGTGTCGGAGATCGAATATGGTCGCCAGACGAGCCCGTTGCGAAAGGTCGTCCAAGCAGCAAGCATCATCTACTCCGTCGAAGCGCAACGGAATATCGCGCGACTGATCGAGCAGGCGCGCCCCTCGGTCGCCCACGCCCATAACGTCTACCACCACCTCTCCCCGGCGATCTTCTCCACCTTGAAGTCAGCTGGCATTCCGGTGGTGATGACGGCGCATGACCTGAAGCTCGCCTGTCCGTCCTACAAGATGCTGCGCGATGGAAAAATCTGCGAGGATTGCCGCGGCGGCCACATCTACAATGTCCTGCGCCATCGCTGCATCAAGGGATCCGTGCCGTACAGCACCCTGGTCCTGGCGGAAACTCTGGTGCATCGCTCGCTCGGCCTTTACCGGGACAAGCTCGACCGCATCGTCGTTCCCAGCCGCTTCTATCTGGAGAAGCTGGTCGAATGGGGCTGGCCCCGCGAGCAGCTGGAATACATACCGAATTTCGTCGATGTCGAGCGTTACAGCAGCGACTGGGAGGAGGGCGATTATTTCGTCTTCGCCGGCCGCCTCGCGCCCGAGAAAGGGCTGGCGACCTTGATCAAGGCCGTCGCTCTCTCGAAGCAGCGGCTCATCGTGGCCGGCACTGGGCCCGATGAAGCGGCCCTTCGCCAGTGCGCCGATGAAACCGGCGCGGACGTGAGCTTCGTGGGGCACTTGTCAGGGCAGGACCTGCACCGCCTGATCGGACAATCCCGAGCGCTGGTGCTGCCCTCCGAATGGTATGAGAACGCCCCGATCAGCATCCTGGAAGCCTATGCGCTGGGACGTCCCGTGCTGGGTGCCGCCATCGGCGGCATCCCGGAGATGATCCGGGAGAAAGAAACCGGAATGCTGGTGACCTCGGGAGACGCGCAGGATCTCGCGCAGAAACTGGGAGATCTGGCCGCGCTCCCGGCGGCCGAGCGCGCGAGGATGGGAGCGGCGGGGCGCAAATGGATCGCAGCCGACTTCTCCGCCGCCGCCTTTCGCGACCGGACGCTGAACCTCTATGCCGCGCTCGGGGCCGCCTGAAAGGCGACGAGGCAAAAAGCGATGTAAAGGTTAATAATTGGAAAACACGCCGCGCGCCGGGCTGTCTATTGCGGATGGCAGCCCGCATTCTATAAAATTCATCGAAATCAGGTAGAGGGATTTTCCAGAACACCGGATTCCACTCTCTACCTTCCCAAGAGGAATCTCTCCGAGGTCCGGCGCCGAGCTGAAAGCGCAACGGTCTTCGGCATTGTCGTTCAAGACCGGCCGGGCAGCAATCGGCGGAGGCGTCATTGACCAGTCTTCCTCTTGAGGTGCCTCCCGCACAGCCGGTGGCTATGGCAAGTCAGGATATTCCACGGCGTGTCATTTTCCTCGGACTCCGCGGCATCCCCAATGTTCAGGGCGGCGTAGAGAAACATGTCGAGATGCTGGCCGGCGAGATGGCCGCATGCGGCTGGAACGTCGAAGTCATCGGCCGGCACCGTTACCTGCCGTCTCCGCCTTCTCCCGCGAACGGTATCCGTGTCTTCTCGCTCTGGGCCCCCCGCAAGATGGCGCTGGAGGCCATCGTCCATACCTTCCTGGGCGTCTGTTTCGCGGCGGTGCGCCGGCCGGACATCCTGCACATTCATGCGGTTGGCCCGGCATTGATGGTGCCTCTCGCCCGTCTCCTGGGCATGAAGGTGGTCGTGACCCATCACGGCTATGATTACGACCGGCAGAAATGGGGCGGCGTTGCCCGGCGCGCCCTAAGACTTGGCGAGTATCTCGGCATGCGCCTGTCCCATGGCCGGATCGCGGTCTCGCGCGAGGTCGCCCAGACCATGAGCTCCCGCTACGATACGCCGGTCAGCTTCGTGCCGAATGGTGTGGCCATCTCCCGGGGCGCGCATCGGACTGGCGTCCTGGCGGAGTTTGGCCTGCAGCCCAAGCGTTATGTCCTGCTTGCCGCCCGCCTCGTTCCGGAGAAGCGGCAAACGGACCTCATCGAAGCATTTGCGCGGAGCGGGCGCTCCGACCTTCGCCTGGTCCTGGCGGGTGGAGCGGAGTTTGAAACCGCCTATTCCCTGCAGGTCAGGGAGATGGCCCAGGCCGTGCCCGGCGTCGTCTTGACTGGTTTCCAGTCCGGCGACAGGCTTGCCGAACTCTTCGCCAATGCCGCGCTCTTCGTCCTGCCGTCGAGCCATGAGGGGATGCCGATCGCGCTCCTGGAGGCCATGGCGTCCGGCCTCCCGGTGCTCGCCAGCAATATCGCCGCGAACCGGGAACTTGGCCTGCCTCCGGAGGATTACTTTCCGCTTGGCGATGTCGATGCGCTCGCCGCGGCGATAATGGCAAAGATCGCCAATCCGATCAGCGAGGAGCAGGCCCGCTCCCAGATCAAGCGGGTGGAGCTGGCCTATAGCTGGCCGAACGTCGCCCAGAAGACGCTGGAGGTCTATCGGGCGCTGCTGGCGAAATAGGCGGGCTTCCATTGTGAGCGAGAGCGCGCGATAGAGCGCCAGCAGCTCGCCGCCCCACAGCCAGAGATCGACGGACCATGACATTCAGGATAGTTCTACGCGCCCTGGCATGGTTCACGCTCGCCTTCATCGCTTACGCAACCTTGTCCGCGATCGAGCTGCGTCCGAGAATCGGCGATGCCGTTCATCTCGAACGGTTCGGCGCATTCGGCCTCCTAGGTTTCCTCTTCGCCACCGCATATCCCCGGCGAATTGGGATCATACTCCTGCTGACCATCGGGATCGCAATAGGGTTGGAGCTCTTCCAGATGCTGTCACCCGACAGGCACGCGCGGCTGGGAGATGCCCTGGTCAAGATCGCCGGAGGTGTGAGCGGCGTCGCGGCGAGTTGGCTGTCTGCCCGCCTGCTGCCGCGGCTCACAACCTACCTGGATCGTGAGCGGCTCAGGGGGTAGGCGTCTCGCTGCATCCGCGGCAGCGTCGGCCAGCATGCTATCATTGTTGTGAGGAGGGTGATGCTCTCGATGATACAACTGATTGCAGCCTATTCGGACGCAGTGATCCTGATCATTTGCGGATTGTCCACTGCGGTACTGGGAGTATTGCTCGCCTCCATTGCCCGTCGCCTATGGTTTGCCCGGCCTCGGGACGCTGCCGACGAGCCCAACAAGCTCGCCGAGGTCGTTCATGGCAGTCTGCTGGCGTTCTCGGTTTTCGTGCTCGCCCTGATGCTTGCGGATGTCCGTGTAAATCTGGCGCGGGCTGATGACGCGGTTTCGCGTGAGGGCTCCTATATCGCGCGCCTCGATCGGGATCTGGCGAGTCTCGACGGGAGCGAGCCCGAGGCGGCGCGGAAGGCGCTGCGAGACTATGTCGGTGCCGTGACCCGCGATGAGTGGCATTCCCTCTCGACCGAGGATGCCGGGCTTTCTGCGACCGCTGATCGTGCGCTCGCTGCGTTGGTCCTGCAGGTGCGCAAGGTTGCGGCGGAGTATCGGGATTCGGCCTCCTCGCTGCGCGGATTGCTGGACAGGCTGGAGGAATATCGCCAGGGGCGGCTCGAAACGGCGACCAAGAGCGTGCCGGGGATTTTCTGGTGGATGATCCTGATCTTTCTGCTCGGCGCGATGCTGATGAACGGCCGCTTTTACCTGAACCCTGCCGCTCTTGCCCTGATCGCGGCGCATATGGGCGCAATCGGCATGGTGCTCGGCCTCATCATCATCATGGACGAACCGTTCAGAGGCGAAACGAGCATTTCATCGGCGCGGGTGAGCCAGGCCATCAAGAGCCCGCAATAGGCGAGGCGCTCCCAGGCGGAGCTGGACGCGCGTCTCGCAAGGCAGGCACGCCATTCCCCCAGGTACAGATCGACTGGCGTCTCCAGCTGTGGTGCATTGCGCCGGGGCTCAAAGGGAGGAGCGCGTCATGGCTACCTACGTCGTCCTCGCGAACTTCACCGATCAAGGCATCCGTAACGTCAATGACAGCGTCAAACGCCTGGAAGCATTCCGGGAGATGGCGAAATCCAAGGGGATCACCGTCAAGGACGCCTATTACACGCTCGGCAAGTATGACGTCCTCGTCACCGTGGATGCTCCCGACGAGATGAGCGCCACTGCGCTCAGTCTTGCCGTTGCCAAGCTCGGTAACATCCGCAACCAGACGATGCGGGCTTTCACCCCGGCCGAGATGACCACGATCCTCGGCAAGGTCTAAGGAGGCCGGAGCGCGGCGCGTCGTCAGGTCGCGCTGCGCTTCCGTTTCAGGGGAATCCTTCGCTTCTTTCGCGTGGTTTCCCCTGGCGGGGGCGGCTTGCCCGCACTCTCGTCATGGGGTGCGACAGCGCTGGCCACGCCCTCCAGCTCGCGCAGCAAGGCCTGCAGAGTCGCGAGTTTCTCGTCGCCAAAGCGGCTGGTGATGTCGCGGTAGATCGCTTCCGAGACCGGCGTCACCGTTTCGATCAAACTGGCGCCGGCCGGGCTGATCGAGATGATGGCGCGACGCAGATCACGCTGATCGGCCCCTCGCGTGATGAGGTGTCTGGCCTCGAGGTCGACGAGGATCCGCGACAGGCTCGGCGCGAGCAGGAACGTTGCGCGCGCGAGATCGGTCACCTCCAGGCTGGGCACCGAGTTCAGCGCCCGCAGCACCCGCCATTGCTGCTCCGTGATTTCATATTGCCGCAGCGACGGCCGAAAGCAGCGCATGACCGCTTCGCGCGCCCGCAGCAGGGACATCGGCAGGGATTTCGAGAAATGGCGAAGATGGACACGCGTCCCACCTTGCGAGGACTCATCGGGGGGTGGAGCGGGGCTTCTCAAACGTGGTCCCTTCCGGGGCGGTGCGCAGGATCAGAGCAATGCCACCATTCTAGCGGTTCGCGCCGGTAATCGCTTGCTCAAATTAATTTAACACGTTAATTTAATTTCGAACACGAGGCGGGTGCGCGGATGCCGCATATCATCGTCGAATATTCAGCCAATCTTGAGCCGGCGCTGTCGCTCCGCCGGCTGGTCGACGAATTGCACCATACAGCGCTCGCAACCGGGGTTTTCCCCATTGGCGGCCTGCGGACGCGGGCCGAACGCCGCGATATCTTCGCGATCGCCGATGGCGATCCGACCCACGGTTTTGTTGCCGTTCTGGCTCGGATCGGGGAGGGTCGGGATGCCGCGACGCGCCGGCGGGTCGCCGAAGCGCTGATGGCGACGCTCGAAGCGCAAACCGCCGACCTGTTCAGCAAGATCGGGCTCGGTCTCACAGTCGAGGTCCAGGAGATCGACGGGACGGCCTCGCTCAAGACCAACAATCTGCATGAACGCCTCGCACGCAAGGGAGGCCTCGCATGAACCGGGCCATCGATCCGAAATTCGCCAGCAATCTGATCGGGGCCGAGCGCGCCATGGCGCGCTTCCTCACCGGCGGGGTCGTTCCGCATGTCATTGCCGGAGAGCGCGTGCTCTCCGCCACGAGCGCCACCTTCGAAACGCTCGATCCGGCCACCAATGAGCATCAATGCACCATCGCCTCCGGTGGTGCAGCGGAGATCGACCGTGCGGCCCGCGCCGCCGAGGCGGCCTTCAAGGTCTGGCGCGATGTTCCAGGCGCGACGCGTCGCAAGATCCTGCATGCGATAGCGGATGCGATCGAGGCGCGAGCCGAGGAGATCGCCTTCGTCGAGAGTTGCGATACTGGCCAACCGATCCGCTATATGGCCAAGGCTGCGCTGCGCGGCGCCGAGAATTTTCGCTTCTACGCCGATCGTGCCACCGAGGCGGGCAACGGGCTTTCGCTGCCCGATACCGACCATATCAACTACACCATCCGCCAACCGATCGGCCCCGTCGGCGTGATCACGCCGTGGAACACGCCTTTCATGCTGTCGACCTGGAAGATCGCGCCGGCACTCGCCGCCGGCTGCACCGTCGTCCATAAGCCGGCCGAGTGGTCACCGCTCTCCGCGGTCATCCTGACCGAGATCATGGATGAGGTGATCCGCGCCCACGGATTGCCCGCGGGCGTCGTCAATCTGGTGCACGGGCTCGGCGAAGAGGCTGGCAAGGCCCTGACCGAGCATCCCGCGATCCGGGCAATCGCCTTCGTCGGCGAGACCACGACCGGCTCGCACATCATGGCGCAAGGCGCAAAGACGCTGAAACGCGTGCATTTCGAACTCGGCGGCAAGAACCCGGTGATCGTTTTCGACGATGCCGACCTGGACCGCGCCCTCGATGCCGTGCTGTTCATGATCTACTCGCTGAATGGCGAACGCTGCACGTCGTCCTCGCGCGCGCTGGTCCAGCGCTCGATCTATGACAGCTTCAGCGAAAGAGTCGTCGAGCGTGTCCGGCGTATCAAAGTCGGCCACCCGCTCGATCCGGCAACGGAGATCGGGCCGTTGATCCACCCGCGTCATGCCGAAAAGGTCCTGTCCTACCCTGCGCTCGCGCGAGAGGGCGGGGCACGCGTCGCCTGCGGCGGCGGGCGGGCGATGGAGGGGGCCGGCAATTATGTCGAGCCGACGCTCTATGTCGACGCTGCAGCTGGAATGCGGATCGCCCAGGAGGAGATCTTTGGTCCTGTCCTGACCATGATTCCCTTCGAGGATGAGGCCGATGCGGTTCGGGTCGCCAACGATGTCCGCTACGGGCTCGCCGGCTATCTCTGGACCCGTGATATCGGCCGCGCGCACCGTGTCGCTCGCGATCTCGAAGCCGGCATGATCTGGGTGAACTCCGAGAATGTGCGGCATTTGCCGACCCCGTTCGGAGGCATCAAGAGTTCCGGCATCGGCCGTGACGGCGGCGACTATTCCTTCGATTTCTACATGGAGACGAAGAACATCGCGGTCGCCTATGACAGCCACAAGGTCCCAAAGCTCGGGCTCGGAGGCTGACCGGTAACGGGAAGGATCGAAGCGGGAACGGCGGCCGTGGTCGCAGCCGTGCCACCGGCTTCACAGCATCAAGCCCTCGAAAAGCAGGCCGGCAGCAGGAATAAGATACCAAGGAGGAAGCTCTATGCCTGTCCCGCAGCCGGTATTGAATCCGCCCTTTCAAGTGATGCGGCTCAATCACGTCGTCCTGTCCGTGTGCGATCTGGCGGCTTCGCGAGCCTTCTGGTCCGATACGCTTGGGCTGCTAGTGACGGACGAGAGCGAGAGCCGAGTCTACATGCGTGCGATGGAAGAACGTGGACACCATTGCATCGTCTTGGAGAAGGGTGAAAGCCCGGTCGCAAAGGTACTCGGTTTCAAGGTTTTCTCGGAAGAGGATCTGGACAAGGCACATCATTTCTTTCGGGCGAACGGCCTGCCGGCCCGGTTTGTCGAGGCGCCGTTCCAGGGCCGCACGCTCAGGACTGTCGACCCGCTCGGCGTCCCGCTGGAGTTCTATTTCAGCATGGACAAGCTTCCGTCGGTTCACCAGAAATACGCGCTCTACAAGGGCGTGAAGCCGCTCCGGATCGACCATTTCAACTGCTTCTCCGACAATGTCGACGCGTCCGTCGCGTTCTATAACGCGATCGGATTCCGAACGACCGAATACACGGTGAACGAGGATGGCAGCCGGCTCTGGGCGGCCTGGATGCACCGCAAGGGTGGCGTTCACGACATGGCCTTCACCCATGGGGTTGGGCCGCGCCTCCACCATGTTGCCTTCTGGGTGCCGACGCCGCTCAACATCATCGACCTGCTCGATCTGATGGCGACCACCGGCTACGTCACCAATATCGAGCGCGGCCCCGGACGGCACGGCATCTCAAATGCCTTCTTCCTCTATATCCGCGACCCCGACGGTCATCGGATCGAGATCTATTGCTCGGACTACCAGACGGTCGACCCCGACCACGAACCGATCCGTTGGGATCTGCGCGATCCGCAGCGCCAGACGCTCTGGGGCGCGCCAGCTCCGCGCTCCTGGTTCGAGGAGGGCACGCTCTTCGCTGAGACGCCGGTGCGTCAGCCCTCCTTCCAGGCGTCCCCGATCATCGCTGCGTGAGTTAACGGGGCGCAGGGGCGGGGACTCCACTCAAGGTGACGGCCCGTTGGGCGGATCTGCAGGACAAGGTGAGGCGGATATGGTGAGAGCGACTGGCGGCGAGGGACTTGTGTCCGGGCTGATCGATCATGGCATCGATACGGTCTTCGGTCTTCCCGGGGCACAGATCTACGGCCTGTTCGACGCGCTCGAGCGGAACAAGGACAGGATCGCAACCATCGGAGCGCGTCACGAGCAGGCCTGCGGTTACATGGCCTTCGGCTACGCAAGGGCCACCGGACGGCCCTCGGTCTGCACCGTCGTGCCCGGCCCCGGCATCCTCAACGCCGGGGCGGCCCTGTTGACGGCCTTTGGTGGCAACGAGCCGGTGCTCTGCCTGACGGGGCAGGTGCCAACCCCCTTCCTCGATCGTGGTCGCGGGCATCTGCACGAGATGCCGGACCAGCTTGCGACCCTGCGCGGCTTCACCAAATGGGCCGAGCGCGTCGAGCACCCGGCGTTGGCGCCGACAGCGGTGTCTCGGGCCTTCCAGGCGATGCTCTCGGGACGGCGCGGTCCGGCCGCGCTGGAAATGCCCTGGAACGTCTTCACGCAGCCGGGGGAAGTGCCGGTCACCTCCGTGCTCGATCCCTCGCCACCGCCACCCATCGACGCTGACGCCATTGACCGCGCCGCAAGACTGATCTCGGCGGCGAAGGCGCCCATGATCTTCGTCGGCAGCGGCGCGTTCGATGCCGCGGATGACATCCTGCAACTGGCCGAACTGATCGATGCGCCGGTCGTCGCCTTCCGCAGCGGTCGTGGCATCCTGTCGAATGACCATGAACTCGGCCTCACCATGGCTGCGGCCTATGAGCTCTGGCCCCAGACCGACCTGCTGATCGGCATCGGTACGCGCCTGGAACTGCCGGGCTGGCGCTGGTCACATACGCCGCCGAACCTGAAATCGGTTCGCATCGATATCGATCCGGTCGAGATGCGCCGCTCCATTCCCGATGTCGCGATCCTGGCCGATGCCCGTGCGGCCACGGCTGCGCTCGCCAAGGCAGCCGGGCGGCTGCCGCAGAGCCGCCCCGGCCGCCGCGCGGTGATCACGGAGGCGACCGCGGCGGCTGAAGCCAAGATCCAGGCGATCCAACCGCAAATGGCCTATTTGCAGGTCCTGCGCGAGGTGTTGCCGAGGGACGGCATCGTCACCGACGAACTCTCCCAAGTCGGCTTTGCCTCCTGGTACGGCTTCAAGGTCTATGAGCCCAGGACCTATCTGTCCTCCGGCTATCAGGGCACGCTCGGCTCAGGCTTCCCGACCGCGCTTGGCGCGAAAGTGGCGTGGCCGGATCGGCCCGTGGTCGCGATCACCGGGGATGGCGGTTTCCTGTTCGCAGTCCAGGAACTGGCGACGGCCGTGCAATACGGCATCGGCGTCGTTACGCTGGTCTTCAACAACAGCTCCTACGGCAATGTCCGGCGCGACCAGCTGACGGGCTTCGAGGGCCGGCTGATCGGCTCGGACCTCGTCAACCCGGACTTCGTCCAGCTCGGCCGGTCCTTCGGGGTCGAGGCAGTGCGGGTCGACACGCCCGAAACCTTCCGCCCTGTGCTGGAGAAGGCGCTGGCCGATAATCGTCCCGCGTTGATCGAGATCACCATTCCGCGCGGCACTGAGGCAAGCCCGTGGCCGTTCATCCATCCGGCACCACCGGCAGCGCGCTAGCGAGCCTGCAGGTACGAGCCAATGCGCACCCCCCACATTTCTCGGGCGGAGCTTCCGCGATCTTAACGCTTACCGTGCGACAGGCTCGCCCATGGCTTTGCGGCGAAGGCTGCGATGGGAGGAGCCTCGATCATGAGCTGGTTCAGATTTGGCCTGGGGATGACGGCTGCGGCCTCGCTCACGGTGGCCGGGTTGATGATGGTTACGCCGGTGGCGTCTGAGCCACGGACATCCCCGCTCGAAGATTGTGCTGCCTGCCATGGCGCGGACGGCATCGCCCGCGACACCGAAGTGCCGCATCTGGCAGGGCAGAACGAGCGCTATCTGTTCAACCAGATGATGGCCTTTCGCAACGGCAAGCGGGCTCACAAGGAAATGCGCTACATGGCGCGGCACATGTCGGTGAACGAGATTGCGGCAATCGCGGCGTATTATGCAGCCCTGCCGACGCGTTAGCGGAACATATGCGCCGGTTTTCGGTTATAATCAGGTTGGGTCAGACTCTTTCATGACCCGGACGTAGCGCGGGGCTGCCATGAAACAACCGATCGTAATTCACACCGACGAGGATTATGAGCAAGCTCAGCTGCGTGTTGCGGAGCTTCAGGCTGCCTCCGATACCAGCACCAAGGAACAGGAACTGCATGCGCTCGCCGAGGCGATGCTCGCCTGGGAATTGCGGCGCGAAACCGCCGAGGATTGACGCCAGGACAGGCGCCGAGACAGGCGCTAAGGACTAGACAGGCGCGAAGACATCGGTCCGACAAGTCGATTGCGGCTTTCGGAAGAGCGGGTGCAAAGGCAGCAGGCGAGGCCGTTGGGCCGGCCGATATCCGGTCCGCTGACGGTCAGGCGCCTTGCAAGAGGTCTTCCAGCGCCTTGCTGAGCAGCGGCGTCGCCGCTCCATGGACTTCATATTGCCGGCTTGAGCGGTCGCTGACGAGTTCAGGCATCATCAACCCGTGCATTGTTCCCTCGGCCCTAAACAACCCGTCGAAACGCGCCCATAGCTGCGCATTGGCGACGAACGGGCCGGTTACGATGATCCGGGTGGGAAACAGCAGGCGGCTCGCATTGGCGAGTGCGCGCGCCAGCAAACGCGCAGCCGTGTCGATCTCGGGCAGGCTGGTCAGGTCGCAACGCGCCAGTTGTCGGTAGAGGCGGTTCTCGTCCTCCGCGAGATCGGGCCAGCGCCGGCGCAGTTCCGGCAGGAGCGACCAGAGCGCCGCGCCCGTTTCCAGGCAGGCGGTGTTGCCGCAGCCGCAACGGCGGCCGTCGAGCGCGGCGAAGCGCCAGTGCCCGACTTCTCCGAAGGAGCCGCCGGGCGGCGCGAGCGAGCGTCCGCCGATGGCGTAGCCCAGTCCGATGCCCCAGCCCCAGTGCAGCAGGAGCGCGCCATCCGAGAACTGCTCCGAATCCTGCGCCATGCGCGCGCGCAATTCGGCGTCAAGATTGCGACAGACCACAACGGGGCCAACCGCTTCCCCGAGCGCAATACCGACATCGAGGCCGCGCAGGTTGGGCCAGCGCGACGACATCAGCCATTGCTTGCGCCTGAGATCGAGCAAGCCCGAGAGCGACACGGCGGTGCCGGCATGCTCCATGCCGCGCGGCATCGCGGCGAGCAGATCCGCGCCAAGCCCGGCCATCACGCCTGCGACAACCCTGTTATCTGCGTCCGAGGCAATCTCGACGACGCGTTCTTCAAGCAACTGGCCGTCGAGATCGACCAGAGCGCCGACCAGCGATTGGCTCGCGACATAGATGACGGAAGCACCGACGCGGCGTGGATTGGCAATGAGAATTCCGGCCGGACGGCCGCGGCCGGCTTTCTGCCCCGCGGTTTCCAGCAGCAGACGGCGTTCCACCAGATCGCCGACGAGGCGCGATGTCGTGGTCGAGCGTAGCCCGAGCGCAGCGCCGATCTCAGGCCGGGAATGGGCCTGGCCGCGTGCAACAAGCGTGAAGGCGCGGGCGCGGTCGCTGCCGTGCCCGTCGGAGAACAGCATCTGGTCGATGGCTGGCAGTGTCATGGGCATCCATATTTTAGAACCTGATGGTTCTGAAATTGAGATTGCATTTTACAGAGGCGCTCATAAGCTCGATCTGAGAATTTTGAAACAATTTGCTCTGTCCGGGTTCAGAAATAGCATGATCGATATCAACATCGTCGCCGACAAGGAGACCCTCGGCGTCCAGGCTGCGGCCCGTGGTGCTGCGGCCATTCGCGAAGCACAGGCGCGGCACGGTCATGCGACGATCATCGTCGCGACCGGGGCCAGCCAGTTCGAGATGCTGAACCATCTCGTCATTGCCGAGGGCATCGACTGGTCGAAGGTCACTGCCTTCCATCTCGACGAGTATGTCGGCCTCGGCCAGGAGCACCCGGCGAGCTTCCGTCGCTATCTGCAGGAGCGCTTCGTCGCCCCGCTGGGTGGCAAGGTCGAGTTCATCCCGGTCGATGGCGAGGGCGATGCCGAGCAGGAGGCGCGCCGGCTCGGCGAACTAATCGCGGGACTACGCATCGATGTCTGCTTCGCCGGCTTCGGCGAGAATTGCCATCTTGCCTTCAACGACCCCCCGGCCGATTTCGAGACGGACGAGCCCTACATCGTGGTCAAGCTCGATGGCGCCTGCCGCCAGCAGCAGTTCGGCGAAGGCTGGTTCCCGAGCCTCGAAGCGGTGCCGGAGCGCGCCATCTCGATGAGTGTCCGCCAGATCCTGAAGAGCGAGTTGATCGTCCTTTCGGTGCCCGACGAGCGCAAGGCGAAGGCGACGCGCGATGCGCTGGAAGGTCCGGTGAGCCCGCTCTACCCCGCCTCGATCCTTCAGACCCACAAGAACACGGTGCTGTTCCTCGACCCGCCGGCTGCCTCCCTGCTCAAGCGGGGCTGATGGTGGGACAGGGTGCGATCATGCTGACGGCCGGCCTCGTCGATCTCCAGGTCAACGGCTTTGCGGCCGTCGACTTCAATTCAGGCGCGGTGACGGCAGCCGAGATCGACCGGGCGCTCGAGGCGATGCTTCGGACGGGCGTGACCATTTGCCTGCCGACGGTGATCACCGCCCATCCGCATGAACTGGAAGAGCGCCTGCGCGCGCTCGATGCCGCGATCTCGGCGAGCCGCCTCGGCCCGCTGATGTGCCCGGGCTACCATCTCGAGGGGCCCTTCCTGAATCCGGCTGACGGCTATTCCGGCTGCCACCCGGCCGCCGCGATGACCGCAGCCGATCCCACCCTGGTCGATCGCCTGGAAGCAGGGCTCGACCGTCCGATCCTGATGGTGACGGTCGCTCCCGAGGTCGAGGCCGTGCCGGCCCTGATCGCGGCGCTGCATGGCCAGGGCAGGATCGTCGCTCTCGGCCATACCGCTGCTGATTTCGATCAGGTCGCTTCCTCCGCCGCGGCGGGCGCGACCCTGTCCACCCATCTCGGCAACGGCATGCCGCAGGTCACGCATAAACTCGCCAATGCGATCTTCGCGCAGCTTGCCGAGGACGGGCTTTGGGCAAGTTTCATTGCCGACGGCATCCATGTTCACCCCAAGGCACTGAAATCGCTGTTGCGTGCCAAGGGACTTAACCGTTCGATCCTTGTGACCGATGCGGTTTCGGCCGCAGCGGCGAAGCCCGGCAACTATCCCTTCGCCGGCATGAGCGTGGAGCGGAAGGCCGACGGTTCCGTGCGCCAGCCGGGAAGCGTCTCGCTCGCCGGCTCGGCGCTCTGCCTCGATCAGGGGGTGCGCAATGTCGTGGCCTGGGGCCTGGCGACGCCGGAGGAGGCGGTCGCGATGGCCTCGAGCCATCCGCTGGCGGTGCTCGAGCCCGCCTTGCGGGCGAGGGGGCTGGAGCTGCCACTAAGCGAGGTCGAGTGGTCCGCTGATCTCGCCGTGCAGCGCGTGCGCATCGGGCCCGAGGAACGCCGCTACGACGCGGTCAAGATGTAGACAACCCAACGATCAGCCTAACCAAAGAGGGAGAGACCATGAGCAAGGATTTCAAGGGAATTGACCGCCGCACCGTGCTGGGCGGCCTGGCCGCGATGGCGACGGGAGCACCGGCGGCCTTTGCGGCTTCGCCGCCGCTGCCGACCTCGCCGGTCGGCATCAACATCATCGATGTCGGCGGTGCGCTGGCCTTGATGCAGAAGGCGTTCGAGGACTATCGCGCGGCCAATCCGAAGCTGGTCTCGCGCATCACCTTCGTGAAGGCGCCGGCGCCGGAACTCGCCAGCAAGATCAAGGCGCAGCAGGAGGCCGGCCGCGCCGATCTCGATCTCGTGCTGACCGGCAGCGACGGCCTCGCAGCGGGCCTCGAACAGAAGCTCTGGCTCAAGATCCTGCCCGACTTCGCCGACAAGTTCCCGAATATCGAGGAGAACTACGAGCCGGCCGCGCTCAATCTGCACCGTGCCCAGGGCGACGGCTTTGGCGTCGTGGTCAACTACTACCCCTCCGGCCCGCTGCTCGAATACGCGCCGGAGCGCGTCAAGAACGTGCCGACCACGGCCGACGAGCTGCTCGCCTGGGCCAAGGCCAATCCCGGCAAGTTCATGTATGCGCGCCCGACCAATTCCGGCCCGGGCCGTACGTTCATGATGGGCCTGCCCTATATCCTCGGCGACAAGGACCCGCAGGATCCGGTCGGCGGCTGGGACAAGACCTGGGCCTATCTGCAGGAGCTTGGCCAGTACATCGACTATTATCCGGCTGGCACCGGCGCGACGATGAAGGAGTTCGGCGAGGGCTCGCGCGACATCATCATCTCGACCACCGGTTGGGACATCAATCCGCGCGCGCTCGGCATCGTGCCGAAATCCGCGATGATCGGCACGTTGAAGGGCTTCCACTGGGTTTCGGACGCCTTCTTCATGTGCGTGCCGAAGGGCGTCCCGAACGATCGCCTCGCCGTGGTGCTCGATCTGATGGCCTATGTGCTGACGCCGAAGGCTCAGGCCTATGCCTATGACGAGGGCTATCTCTATCCGGGCCCGGCGGTGAAGAACGTGCCGCTGTCGCTGGCACCGGAGAGCAGCCAGAAGGTGATCGCCGAATTCGGCCGGCCGGAATATGCCGACCTGATCGCGAAGAATCCGATCGAGCTGCCCTTGAAGCCCGACAAGATGGTCGTGGCCTTCCGCAAATGGGACGAGATGGTCGGCGCCAAGCGCGCCCGCTGAGCAGGCCAGTCGAACGCGACTGTCCAGCACACGACAAGAACATCCCGGGCGCCTGCAGGGCGGCCCGGGATGCCATGATGACCGGATAGGATTTTAGAGGCGACGCCTCAACGCCTCGCGGCCGCGAGGATGCTGTCGACGAGCCGCTGCGATGCCAGCGCCTCGTTGCCCGTCACGACGGGCTCGCGCCCGGTCGTGACCGCATCCAGGAAATCGGCGATCACCGCACGGTGCGCATCATGGGGGAAATCCATGATATTGGCGCCGCTGCCCGTGCTGCCCTCCGCCTCCACGATCTCCTTGCGGCCGTCGAGGAAGGAGAGGCTAAGCGTGCCGCCAATCAATGTCGCGAAGCCCTGGGTCCCGATGATCTCGATGCGCTCGGGATGGCCGGGATAGGCGGCGGTCGTCGTCATCAGCGTGCCCGGTGCGCCATTGCCGAGCTCAAGCAGCGCCGAGGCGAAATCCTCGGTCTCCATGCGGTGCAGCTTCGTGGTCCGCGCCTGCGCCGCGACCACTTGGGACACACCCACCAAAGAGCGGAACAGGTCGAGCGAGTGGATCGCCTGGGTCAGGAGCACGCCGCCACCGTCACGCGCCAGCGTGCCGCGGCCGGGCTCGTCGTAATAGGCCTGCGGACGCCACCACGGCACGCTCAGGAAAGCGGCCTCCACGGTTCCGAGTTCGCCGGCGGCCAGTGCAGCCTTGAGGCGCAGGCTCGCAGGCCGGAATCGGTGCTGCAGCACGACCCCGAAGACTTTGCCGGCACGGCGCGCGGCTTCGACCAGCGCCTCGCCGCGCGCGACCGTCAACTCCAGCGGCTTCTCGACCAGCACATGCTTGCCATTCTCGAAGCAGCGCGCGGACACGTCGAGATGACTGCTCGGCGGCGTCAGCACAATGACGGCCTCGACCGCTGGATCAGCCAGCACGGCATCGAGATCGGTCGTCACCGGAAAGGCGAACTGCTTGCGGTAGGCCCCGGCTCGCTCTGCCGAGCGACTGACCGCCCAGCGTACATCGACCCTCTCTGCGAGGTCGATCAGGCTGCGGGAATGCGGCAGGGAAGCTGGCCCGAGGCCGACGATGGCAATGCCGATCTTGCGGGTCACGAAGCAGTCCTTTCGCTCGCGCGGGCGGGCAGCCGCACGGCCTTCGCCTGCGCTTCCAGCGCCAGCCGGCAGACCGTGAAGGCGTGTTGCTGAGACATCGCGCTCTCGGTCCTGCCGGCGATATCCGCCACAAGATTGCGGAAGTAGGTCAGCGGCTCACGGGAGGCATCGATATGACGGGTGCCGTTCCCATCGACCAGGAAGAGATGGTCGGTGCCCGGCCGGCCTGCGATATCGACATATTTGCGCAGTTCGATCGTGCCTGCCGTTCCGAGGATGGTCAGCCGCCCGTCACCCCACGTCGGAAGCCCGTCAGCGGTGAACCAGTCGACGCGGATATAGGCGCCGGCTTGCGGGCTGCGCAGCAGGATCTCGCCGAAATCCTCGAAATCCGGCAGCTCAGCGCTGCCGAAATGGCCCGTTCCCGACGCCACGATCTCCGCATCGCGCGAACCGGTGAAGTGCAGGAACTGGTCGATCTGGTGCGAGGCGATATCGGTGAGGATGCCGCCGAAAGCGCTCTGGTCGAAGAACCATGACGGCCGGATCGCGCGGTTAAGTCGATGCGGGCCGACACCCAGGGTCTGTACCACACGCCCGATCGCGCCGTCGGCGATGAGCTTGCCGGCGATGATCGTCGAAGGCACCAGGAAGCGCTCGGAAAAGCAGATCGAGAAGATCCGCCCCGTTCGGGCGACCGTCGCCTCGACATCGGCAAGCTGCGCGAACGTGGTCACGCCCGGCTTGTCGACCATGACGTCCTTGCCGGCCTGCATGGCCCGGATCGCAATCGCGGCGCGCTCCGAGGGAATCGCTGCGCTGGCGACCAGATCGATCGAGGGATCGTCGATCAGCCGGTCGGCATCCATGGCCTGGAGCTGCGGAAAGCGCTCGCGGAAGCCGGCAACGACGCGCTCGTCGCTGGTGCGCGGATCGAAGCCGGCGCAGACAGCGCCGGCTTCGAGGAGACCTTCGACCATGTTGTAGATATGGCGGTGGTCGAGGCCGATGGCGGCAAAGCGCATGCTATTGGGGTGCTCCGTGGCCAACGCCGATCTCCTGGTCCCAGCGCCGGAAGGCGGCGACGAGCCGTTCCGGAGTCAGAGGCGGGCGGGTCGGCAGCTTGGCGATCAGCTCGTCATAATGGGCGCGCCCGAATTCCTTGATGACGTCGCGGCTTTCCTGCGGCGCCATGGCGAGCGTCACGCCCTTCACGGCCGGGCCGGGATAGAAATAGCCCTTGTCATAAGTCGCGGCCTGCGGCTCGGGCTTCAGCATGAACGACATCAGCGCCAGGATGACGGCGACCTTGGCCTCCGGCACGCCCTTGGGAATGCACATGAACTGGGTGTCGGGAATCCAGTGAGTGTTTTCCAGCGCGAAGACCTCGGCCTCTTTCGGCACGATGCCGAGCACGCGGGGGTTGATGTCCCAGCCGAGCGTCGAGACGATGACGTCGCGCGTGCCTTCGCCGAGTTCCTTCATCGTCGCGGCCGTGCCGCCGGGATAGTAGTCGATGCCGGTGCCGAGCTCCTTGAGATAGGCCCAGGTCTTGTCCCAGCCGTTCATCGGATCGCTCGGATCCTTGTCGCCGAGGATGTAGGGCATGCCTTGGAGGAAGGTCCAGCCAGGCCCGGAATTCAGCGGGCGGGCATAGGTGAAGCGCTTGGGATTGGCCTTCACATAGGCCAGCAGGTCGGCAGCCGTCCTGGGCACGGTCTTCAGCCGGGCCGGGATGTATTCGAAAAGCGGCCCCGACGGGGAATAGACGACGGCGACACCTTCGTTCTGACCGAAGTTGCGCTGCATCATCAGCGCCTGCTCATGATAGACGTCTTCAGCCTTCGGCAGTTGCGACGGATAGGACTTCCAGACGTCGATCCACAGTCCCTGCTGGATGCCGTCGGACATCGCGCCCGGCCCGGTCAGCACGAGGTCGAGATCGACCCGGTTGGCCTGCTGCTGCGCCTTGAGCTTCGCCGGCAGCTCCGGCGAGGGCGCCCGCGAGAAATTCACCCGCGAGATCAGCTTTGGGTTTTCCTTGGCGAAGCGTTCGATCGAAGCCTGGGTCAGCTGCAGGTTGCCGGCGACGTCGATGATGTTCAGCGCAACCGGGCTGGAAGGCAGGGGCAGGCCCTGGGCGAAGGCGCCTGTCGCCTGGAGAGCGGCAAGGCTGGCTGCTCCATGCAGCACGCCGCGGCGTGTGATTTCGGTCATGGTCTCTCCCTCGATAGGCCTGCTATCCGCGCAACCAGACCGGACGCGCGCCGAGGCCTTGACATGTATACTAGTACACCAATTCCGGGCCGACTAGTTGAGGGAGCTTGACCTTAAGGAGGGGGACGGCTTCGCGGAGAGCATGACGGCGCGCGCCGCCAGGCCCTCAGGGCTTGGCAGCCTGCAAGCCGATGGCCTGAGAGCCAACGGATCGTCTGGCGGTGATGTGGACGGGGGTTGGCAGCGGCCGTGTCAGGGCGCGGCAATCACCACGCGAAGGAGGGCACGACGTAACCGGGCATCCATCCGGCCGTTGCAAAGAGCCTGGCGCAGCTCGCATGGTCGACCGTATCCGGTGTCGGCCAACCCAGATCCTGCCGATGAATGCCGCCGGCAATGAAGGCGACATCGATTCCGGCACCGGTTGCGCCGGCGACGTCATGCTCAAGCGAGTCGCCGACCGCGAGCACACGCCGCGGAGCCAGGCCGAGCCGCTGCAGGCTGCTGCGATAGATGCGCGGTTCGGGTTTGCCGTGATAGCGAACCCGCCCGCCAAGCCCGGCATAGCACCGGGCGACAAGTCCGGGCGCCTCATGCAGCGTGCCGTCGGCATGAACGCGGTAGAGATCGGGATTGCCGCAGATCATCGGCAGATCGCGGGCCACTGCAGCCTCGAGCGCCGGGCGCCAGCCGGCCAGCGATTGCTGCGGCGGGTTCATGCTCAGCATGAACAGGAAGTCGGCGGCCTCGGTGCTCTCGACCCTGGTCAGGCCCAGACCCTCGATCAGGTGGTCCTCGCCGTCGCGCGCAAACAGGAAGCAGCGGCGGCCGAGGTCGCGATAGAACGGATCCTGCTCGGTCAGCAGCGCGTCGCGGGCGTCGTCTCCGGCCGAAACGACATGGTCGAACAGCTCGCGGGCAAAGCCCATCCGGGCGAGTAGCTCCTCGTTTTCCCGAGCCCCACGGCCGGAATTGGAGAGGATGATGATCGCCTTTCCCGCCGAGCGCAGCCTCTGCAGGCAGTCGACTGCGCCGCGATAGGGGGTCGTGCCGTCATGCAGCACCCCCCACTGGTCGAGCAGGAAGCCGTCATAGCTCTGGGCGACCTCGGCGAGGCCGGAGAGATGGCTGACGGCGGCTCCGGTTTCAGGTGATACGTGAACGGACATAGGCGGAAAGCGCCTCGCTGATGATGATGATCGCCAGGATGGCAATGAGGATGACCAGGACCTGGCTCCAGGCGAACTGGTTGATCGAGGCGTAGAGCAGAAGCCCGATGCCGCCGGCGCCGACAAAGCCGAGCACGCTCGACTCCCGCACATTGATGTCCCAGCGATAGATCGATGTGCCGATCAGAACGGGCAGGATCTGGGGCAGGATGGCGATGCCGTAGATCTGGAAGGTGCCGGCGCCGGTGGCCTCCACCGCCTCGATCTGGCCGGCCTCGACCTCCTCGATCGCTTCGGCGACGAGCTTGGCGATGAAGCCGACCGAGCGGGCTGCGACCGCGCAGATGCCGGCAACCGGGCCGGGGCCGAAGATGGCGACGAAGAGAAGCCCCCAGATCACCGTGTTGATCGAGCGCGACAGCACGAGGATTGCGCGCCCGAGAAGCCAGGTTCCCTGGTTCAGCGTGGTGTTGCGTGCGGCCAGGAACGCGACCGGCAGCGCGAGCACGATCGAGATCATCGTGCCGAGCGTCGCGATATGGATCGTCTCGATCAGCGGACGCACGACAACCGGCAGATAGGACCAGCGCGGTGGCCACATCCGCTGGATCAGGTCGGCCGCCTGTTCATGCGCATCGGCAAAGAAGGCCCATTCGATGTCGAGTGCCGAAACCGACCAGACGGCTGCGAATGCGCCGCCGAGGAGCCAGAGCCACTGCGTCAGCCGCTCGCGCGGCGTATGGCGTTCCCACTGGTCGGGATAGATGCGCTTGGGCTGAGCCCCGCCATCCCGGCGCTGGTTTGCATTCGCCTTCACCTGAGCCTCCGCCGGGCCCAGTCGCTGAACCACTCGCCGAGCGCAACGAGCGCCGCGATGGTGAGCAGGATGGCGCTCGAGAAATCGAAATCGTAGCGGGAGAACGAGGCCGAGAGCGTCTGGCCGATGCCGCCGGCGCCGACGATGCCGATGACGGTGGAATGGCGCAGATTGGCGTCGAGCCGATAGATCAGCACGCCGAGCGATTTGACCATGACCTGCGGCACCACGGCGTAGCCGACGACCTGGCCAAAACTCGCGCCGGTGGCACGGATGGCCTCGACCGGGCCTTCCTTCATGTTCTCGATGTCCTCGGCCAGCATCTTGCCGAGGAAGATCGCCGAGGAGAAGGCGAGCGTAAGCAGCCCTGCGACGGGGCCGAAGCCGAACAGCTTCACGAAGAAGATCGCGATGATGACCTCATGGAAGGTCCGCCCGATCACGATGAAGCCGCGCGCCAGAAAATAGAGCGGGCGCGGCGAGAGATTGGCAGCGGCAGCCAGCCCGATCGGGATTGCGAGCAGGGCGCCGACGATCGTCGAGGCGATCGCGATCTGGATGCTCTCCACCATGCCCGAGAGCAGCATCTCCCAGCGCGAAAAATCCGGCGGGAACATGCGCGCGAAGATATCGAGCGCGCGCGGCAGGCCGGCGAGGATGCGGTTGCCGTCGATATTGAGGTCGGACACCGACCAGATCACATAGGCAACGACGGCGGCCCAGAAGATGAATCGGCGCCGGCGGCTGCCGAACAGGCTCGGCGGCCGCCATGTGGTCGGATAGGCGGGGGAGGCGGTGGCGCTCATGAGGCGGAACTAAGCGCCGGCGCGGGTTCGTCGTCGCCCTCACCGGGCAGGATCCAGTCCTCGTCGCCATAGATGACCGAGAGAACCTCGTCCGTCAGTTCGGCCGGCCCGTCGTCGAAGACGACGACGCCGTCGCGCAGGCCGATGATGCGGTCGGAATAGGCCTTTGCCAGCGCGACGTCGTGGATATTGATGATCGCTGGCGTTTGCCGTTCGGAGACCAGTTCGCGCACCAGCCGCATGATCTGGCGGGCGGTTTTCGGGTCCAGGCTGGCCGTTGGCTCGTCGAGCAGCAGCAGATCGGGCCGTTGCATCAGTGCGCGTGCAATGCCGACGCGCTGCCGCTGCCCGCCCGACAGGGCGTCGGCGCGCTGATTGTGGTAGCCGTCGAGCCCGACGCGGTCGAGAAGCGCGAAGGCCGACTGGATATCCTCCGGCGGAAAGCGGTAGCGCAGCGAAGCGAACAGGCCGACATAGCCGAGCCGGCCCGAGAGCACGTTCTGCATCACGGTCAGCCGCTCGACCAGATTGTACTCCTGGAAGATCATGCCGATCCGCCGCCGCGCGGCTCGCAGCCCCTTGCGATCGAGAGCCACAATATCCCCGCCATTGAGCAGGATGCGCCCGGCCGTCGGCTCGACCAGCCTGTTGATACAGCGGATCAGCGTGCTCTTGCCCGCGCCCGATGAGCCGATGATCGCGACGACCTGCGGACGGTCGATGGTGACATCGACGCCAGCCAGGGCGCGTTTGCCCGTCGGGTAGGTTTTTTCGAGCGCCTCGATCCGCAGCAGCGGCGTGCCGGAAGGGGTCGTCATCAATCCGGCTTCAGCTTGGAGAGGCCGTCCTGGGTATAGACGATGCCGGTATCCCGCTGGATCGTCCGGATATCGGCCCAGTCGGCCTTGTAACTCAACGCCTTGAAGCCCTTCTCGTCCTTGAACTCCTTGGCCAACTTGGAGTTCTTGAAGTCGAAGGTCGCGAATGCCTGCTTGATCTTGTCCTGCAGCTCGGGCGCGAGGTCATGCGAAATGCCGAAAGCGGTCCGCGGGAAGGGCGCCGATTCATAGACGATGCGCAGGTCGTCGGGCTTGAACATGCCGCGGGCTCTCATGCGGTCGACCACGCTCGATGCGACGGGAGCGGCGTCATAATCCTTGTTCACGACGCCCATGATCGAGTTGTCGTGCTTGCCGGAGTACAGCACCTCATAGTCCTTGCCCGGCTCGACCCCCTTGTCCTTGAACAAGACGCGCGGCGCGGTGTCGCCGGAATTTGAGGAGGGCGCGACATGGGCGACGCGTTTGCCCTTGAGATCGGCAATGCTCTTGATCGGACTGTCCTTCGGCACGATCAGCTGCAGCGTATAGCCGACGCCGCCGTCATGGCGCTCCATGGCAACGATCGGGACGAAGCCGGCAAGATTGACCGCGAACGGCGTGGGGCCGCTGGCGACGCCCGCGATATGCAGGCGGCCCGAGCGCATGGCCTCGATCTGGGCCGCATAGGATTCTGCCGAGAACCAGCGGATACGCTTGCCCGTGACCTTGCTGAGATGGGCCAGGAAATCGGAGAAGACGTTCTCGTACACGGCCGGGTCCTCGACCGGCGTGTAGGAGAAGACCAGCGTATCCGGGTTCTTCTGCTGCGCCTTGTCGCTCGGCGTATCCGCGAGAAGATCGTTATCCGCATCGCAATAACGCGCATCGAGCGTGCCGCGATTTGCGCAACTCTGTGCATGGGCGGGCGATGCCAGGGCGAGCCCCATGGCTACCGCGCCGAGCGCGGCCAGCGAAATCCGAACCATCCGTTCCCTCCAGATTCTCTGCCGCATCTTCTGGCGGCCTGAGCGGCCGGTGCGGTTGATCTGAAATGATCATAATGCGCGGGAACGATCATGCAATCATGATTTTGCCGGCTATCCTCTCAAATCGTGCATCATGCCACGACGCAGCGAACGCCAGCCGTGTCGAACAGGCGGCGCAGGGGCTTGGGCGGCTCGTTATCGGTCACCAGAGCATGGAAGGCCGAGAGCGGCGCGACGCGGGCAACGCCGGCCTTGCCGAACTTGGAAGCATCCGCGACCGCGATTCCATGGCGGGAATGGGCCAGCGCCACCTGCCGCACCGCGATCTTCTCCAGGTCGAAATCCATCGGCGCGCCGTCATCGTCGAAGCCGCCGAAGCCGATCACCGCATAATCGACCCTGAACATCTTGAGGCTTTCGGTGGTGACGCCGCCGACGAGCGAGCCGTTCGCGCCACGGACGCTGCCGCCCGTCACGAACACGTCGAACTTGCCGTGGGAGCAGAAGATCATCGCGACGGAGACGCTGCAGGTGATGATCCGCAGAGTCATCTTGCTCAAAAGCGCCCGCGCGACGGCTTCGACCGTCGTTCCGACATCGAGATAGACCGATGCGCCGTCGGGAATCATCTCCGCCACCGCTCTGCCGATCCGCTCCTTGCCGGCGGGAGCCGTCGTCAGCTTCTGCGCGTAGCCGGGGCGGAACGTGCCGTCCGTCAGGCCGGCACCGCCGTGGAAGCGGTGCAGGTAATTGGCCTGCTGCAGCTTGATGATGTCGCGCCGGATCGTCTGGCTCGACACTTCGAATTCCCTTGCGAGCCCGTCGATCGTGACGAACCCGAGCTCCTGGACCGCCGCAAGCACGCTGCGCTGGCGGCGCGTCAGGGCAGCGGGTTTCGGGGAGGCTGCGCCGCGCGCTGACATGTCGACCTCTTGCACCTGGACGAAGAGAGCCGGGCGCGGGAGCGCCGCGCGCGGCCTGTTCGCGATTGTGGAAGATATCTTACATTTCTGCCAGCTCTATTGCGGGCGATGTCACCCTTCTCCGACATAGCGTCGGCGCAGATGCGCCTTGAACACTCCAGCGTCGAGCGGGCGGCCGGTGGCGCGGGTCAGCAACTCGTCCGTCTCGTAGAGCGAGCCCTGGCTGTGGATGTTGGTCCGCAACCAGTCGAGGAGCGGGGAGAAATCGCCGCGCCCGATGGCGGGCAGGATCTCCGGCTGGGTCCGGCAGGCTGCGTCGAAGATCTGCGCGGCCGTCATCGCACCGAGCGTATAGGTCGGGAAATAGCCCCAGCCGCCGCTCGGCCAGTGCACGTCCTGCAAGCAGCCGAGACGGTCGTCCGGCGGCGTGATGCCGAGCAGCTGCCGCATCTGCTCGTTCCAGGCCGAGGGCAGCTCCGAGAGCGGCATGGCGTCCGCAATCAGGGCCTGCTCCAGTCGATAGCGCAGGATGACATGGGCGGGATAGGTGACCTCGTCGGCATCGACGCGAATGAAGCCGGGCTGGACCCGCGTCGCATTGCGCCACAGGGCCCCGGCGTCCCAGGCCGCACCGCTCGCGCCAAAGGCCTCGCGCATCAGCGGTGCCGCGAAGCTCATGAATTCATGGCTCCGGCAGGCCTGCATCTCGATCAGCAGCGACTGGCTCTCGTGCAGGCTCATGCCGCGCGCATGGCTGACCGGCTGGCTCAACCAGGCTTGCGGGCGGCCCTGCTCGTAGAGGGCATGACCGGTCTCGTGCAACACGCCCATCAGGGCCTTGGTGAAGTCGGCCTCGTCATAGCGGGTGGTGATACGCACATCATTGTCGGCACCCCCGCAGAAGGGATGTGTCGAGATGTCGAGCCGGCCACGCTCGAAATCATAGCCGAGCGCCGCCATCATCTTCAGGCCGAGCCGGCGCTGCGCCTCGATCGGAAAGGGCCCTTCCAGACTCGGGGCGGCAGGCCGCCTGGCCTGCGCTGCCAGCGCCTCCTGCGTGAACCCCGGCAGGAAGGCCGCGAGATCGTCGAACAGCCCGTCGATCCGCTGCGCGCGGCCGCCGGGCTCGTAATCATTCAGCAGCGCATCATAGGGCGAGAGCCCGAGCCGCTCGCCCTTGGCCCGCCCGATCTCGCGCTGAAGCTTGAGCACCTCGGCCAGAAAGGGCAGCAGGCCGGCAAAATCCGAATCGGCCCGGGCCTGGCGCCAGCGCATCTCACAGGCCGAAACTGCCTTGCTCGATGCTTCGACCAGATCGCTGGGCAACGCGGTCTCGACCGTCCAGCTGCGCCGGATCTCGCGCAGATTCGCCCGCTCCCAGGCGCCAAGCGTCGTATCGGCCTCGGCTTCTGATAGCCAGTCGCCGATACGCAGCTCGGTCACCATGCCGTGGCGCAGCACATGCAGCAACGCCATGCTCTCGGCCCGCGTATCGGCCGCTCCCTTTGGCATCATCGCGTCATTGTCCCATTGCAGGATGCCAATGGCATTGGACAGGGCGGCGACGCGGCTGAAATGGGCGGAAATCTCGGCATAGGCAGTCATGGCGGAAACTCGCAATCCGGTAGCCGTAGGGCAGGGCGCAAAGTGGTGCGTCATTCCCAGGGCTTGATCAAGCGCACGGGAGCAGGCGGGCGCCTCACAAGCCCATGGATGAACTGCAGGAGATCAGCCTCGCGTCGCAGGGGCGAGGCGTGCTTCCGCGGTCGCGGTCATGAAGGCGTCGAGTGTCCGGGCGCCGGCCTCCGACAGCCTCAACCCGAGCTTGCTCCGGCGCCAGAGCACATCCTCGGCCCGCTCGGCCCATTCCGCACGCATGAGGTAGCGGACTTCGCGCTCATAGAGATCGGCGCCGAAATGCTGGCCAAGGTCAGCGAGCGAGCCTGTGCCATCAAGGATATCGCGGGCCCGGGTGCCGTAGGCACGGGCGAGCCGGGTGACGGTCTCGCGCGGCAGCCACGGATGCGCGGCACTGAGCGAGGCTGCGAGCGTATCGAAGCCGGTGACCGGAAAGTCGCCCCCCGGCAAGGGGCCGCTGACAGTCCAGCCGGGCTGCTTCGCCCAGCCCGCATGCGGCGCCAGGCGCGCGATTGCAGCCTCCGCCAGCCGGCGATAGGTGGTGATCTTCCCGCCAAAGACCGACAATAGCGGCGCCTCCCTCTCGGGTGCGTCGAGCGTCAGGACATAATCGCGCGTTGCTTCCTGAGCCATGGAGGCGCCATCGTCATAGAGCGGCCGAACGCCGGAATAGGTCCAGACGACGCCCTCACGCGTCACCGGCTGCTTGAAATACTCGCTTGCCGCCGCGCAGAGATAGTCGATCTCCTCGGCCGTGGCCGAAGCGGTCGCGGGATCGCCGTGGTAGTCGCGATCGGTCGTGCCGATCAGCGTGAAGTCGCGCTCATAGGGAATGGCGAAGACGATCCGGCCGTCGGAATTCTGGAAGATATAGCAGCGGTCATGCTCGTAGAGCTTGCGCACCACGATATGGCTGCCCTGGACCATGCGCACGGCGGCCTGCGTGTTCGAGCGGACGATCCCGTTCAGCACCTGCCCGACCCAGGGCCCGGCCGCATTCACCAGGGCCTTGGCGCGGACGCTGTTGCGCACGCCGTCCCGCACGGTCGTGATTCGCCAGGCGTCACCCTCGCGCTCGGCATGGAGCACCTTCGTGCGGGTGTGGATGTCCGCGCCGCGCGCTGCCGCGTCGGCTGCGTTCAGCACGACGAGCCGCGAATCCTCGACCCAGCAATCCGAGTACTCGAAGGCTTTCACCAGCTCCGGCTTCAGCGGCTCGCCCTGCGGGGCGTGCCGGAGGTCGATAGTGCTGGTCGGCGGCAGGAGCTTTCTGCCGCCGATATGGTCATAGAGGAAGAGACCAAGCCGCAGCAGCCAGGCCGGGCGCAGGCCCTTGTGATGCGGCAGCACGAACCGCAGCGGCCGGATGATGTGCGGCGCAAGCTGCCAGAGCACCTCCCGCTCCATCAGCGCCTCGCGCACCAGCCGGAACTCGTAATGCTCGAGATAACGCAGACCACCATGGATCAGCTTGGTCGAGGCCGAGGAGGTCGCGCTGGCGAGGTCGCTCTGTTCGAACAGGATGACGGAGGCGCCGCGGCCGGATGCGTCGCGCGCGATGCCGCAGCCATTCACACCACCGCCGATGATCGCGAGATCATATGGCTGGGCGGCAATCTCGGGAACGGCGGTCACGGCGTCTCTCCGGCTGGCGGGTGATAGTTTCAGGTTTGATTTCGTTTTGATGATGATTTTTGAATAGGTGAACCTAAAAGCGAAAGCAATGGCTCGGCCAGCACGGCGCGTTCGCCCGAATAGGGGGCGAGTTGCGGCTCAATCCCGGCGGCCGACTTCGACGAGTTGGACGGCCTCACCTTTGCATAGGGTTCGCAACGCGGGCGAGGGCAGTTCGTCGGTGACGAAGACATCGACCTCGGAAAGGTGCCCGATGCGGATCGGGGCCGCCCGCTCCAGTTTCAGCCGGTCGGCAACCAGCATCACCCGCCGTGCATTATCGATGATCGCGCGCGAGATCTTGACCTCACGGAAGTCGAAATCGAGCAGCGCACCGTCCTCGTCGATGGCCGAGGCCCCGATCACGGCATAATCGACCTTGAACTGGCTGATGAACTCGGCCGTGCTCGAGCCGATCAACCCGCCATCCGTGCGCCGGACCGGCCCGCCGGCCAACACTACGTCGATCCTGGGCTGCCGGTACAGCAGCGTCGCGACATTCAGGTTGTTGGTGATGACCATCAGGTCCTCATGTTGCATCAAGGCGCGCGCGACCTCCTCGGTCGTGGTGCCGATATTGATGAAGAGCGAGGCGTTGTTGGGAATCAGCCGGGCGGCCGCTTCGCCGATGGCGCGCTTTTCGGCCTGCGCAATGAAGCGGCGGGCCTCGTAGGCGACGTTCTCGACCCCCGAAGCGATGACGGCGCCGCCATGGATGCGGGTCATCAGCCTGCGGTCACACAGCTCGTTGAGGTCCTTGCGAATCGTCTGGGGGCTCACATCGAAGCGAGCGGCCAGCTCGTCGACGCCGACCTTTCCCTGCAATCGCGCCGTGGCCAGAATCTCGGCCTGCCGAGGGGTGCTGAGCTGATCCATGAGCCTGTCACTGCAAGTGTGATTGCGATTAGCTTTCAGTTTGCAACAAAATCACGCAAAATGTGAATGTCTGATTACGCTGCGCCAGACTCGCCCCGCCGGATCAGCGAGTCTTGAGGGAGCCCCGGAGCTGTCATGCATCAGGACGCCGATGCTGGCGCCGGAGTAGGTGCCATTTCGCGGCCGCTCCAGGCGCTGCTGGCCGCCCCATGATCGCAGCGCAACCGAGCAAGCCTCGGATCCCTATTCAGCCACGTTGGGTGAAGCGCTCGGCGGCGTAGGGGCGCGGATCGGTGAACGGCTCTTCGCCGGTCATCATTTCTCCTAGCAGGCGACCGGTGACGGGCCCGAGCGTAAAGCCGTGATGCGCGTGGCCGAAGGTGAACCAGAGCCCGTCATGCCGTGGCGCCTTGCCGATGATCGGCTTCATGTCGGGCAGGCACGGACGTGCCCCGCGCCAGGGTGCGGGATCCACCGCCTTGCCGAGCGGGAAGATGCGCCGTGCGATCTGCTCCGCCTGCTTCATCTGCCGCGTGTCGGATGGGGCGTCACGGGCCGCGAGTTCGATGCCTGTGGTCAGGCGGATGCCGCGCATCATCGGCGACAGCACGAAACCGGCCTCGGCATCGCAGATCGGGTGGTTCAGCACAGCATTGCCCTGCGCCTCGTAATGCATGTGGTACCCGCGCTTGTAGGCGAGCGGGAAACGGTAGCCGAAACGCCGACAGAGATCGTCCGACCAGGGGCCGAGCGCGATGACGGCCGCTTCGGCGCGATACTGCGCACGCGGTGTCGTAATCGCCCAGGCCGCGCCGTTCTGTTCCAGGCCCTTCGCATCGCCGGTGACGAGCTCGCCGCCACGCGCCGTAAAGAGCTTCGCATAGGCGCGGGTCACGGCGCCGGGATCGCTGACGGTGACCGGATCGCGCCAGTGCAGTGCGCCGGCGATATCGCCCTGCAGGGCCGGCTCCCGGCGATTGAGCGCCTGTCTGTCGAGGACGTCATAGGACAGTTGGAACGGACCAAGCTCGGCCGCGCCTTCGGCTGCACGTTCGAAGCTGCGCGCTGACCGGTAATACTCGATCCAGCCTTCGCGACGCATCAGCGGCTCGACCTCGGCCGGCCCCGCGAAATGCTCATGCTCGCCGATGCAGCGCTCGATCAGCGGCAGCATCTCCCGGGCGGCGCGGTTCAATCGCTCGCTTGCCGAGTGCCACCAGTACCGGGCGAGCCAGGGCAGGATCTGCGCCAGGAAATCCGGCTGATAGCGGACCGCGACCGAGCGGTTCGAGGCATAGGCCAGGATCGTGGAGAGGTCCCGCGGGAAGGCATAGGGAATCACCGAGGAACGCTCGATCAGGCCGGCATTGCCGTGGCTGGTTTCGGCGCCGGGCAAGCCCTTGTCGATCAGCGTCACCGCACGACCACGAGCCTGCAGATGCAGCGCCACGCTGACTCCGACGATGCCCGCGCCCAGCACGATGACGTCGGATTGCTTGATCGTTTGGCCCATCGCTCCTCGGCGGCATCACTCGCGTCGCGCTCGACCCAAAGGCCGGGCGACCCGTTCGAGAAGCCTCATTTTTCAGAGATATGCAAGAAAAGAAAAATCGTTTGACACTATGAAAGAAAAATTTCTTGATTGCGCCATCAACCGGGCAAACCCATGACCCAGACGCTGCGCCAGAGACTGCAGGCTTGCCTTGAAGACGGCTCCAAGGCCGACAAGGCGCTCGCGAGCTACATGCTGGCGCGCCTGAACAGCGTGCCGTTCGAAACAGCTGGGAGCCTGGCCGAAAAGGTCGAGGTCAGCGAGCCGACGGTTGGGCGCTTCTGCCGTTCGCTCGGCTACAAGAGCTTCAAGGATCTCAAGGAACAGCTCAGACAGGATATCGGCGACCGGCCCTGGCTGATCAGCGACCGGTTGCGCGATTTCCAGCAGCGCAGCCTGGCCGGCGAGGATCAGCTCGCCCGCGGCCTGCAGCTCGAGATCTCCGGCCTGGTGGCCATCTACGAGCTGGCCCAGACGGATGAATGGAAGCGGGTCGCCAGGCGGCTTGCCGCGGCTTCGGCCGTCTATGTCACGGGCTTCCAGACGGAGCGGGGCCTCGCCCAGTATCTCGCCAACCAGCTCCAGTACCTACGCGAGGGCGTCCATCTCATCGATCTTGCAGGCGGCAATTTCGCCGAGCTGCTGCTTTCGGGCGGACCGTCGCCCTGTCTCGTGATCTTCGAGGCCCGCCGCTACTCGCGCATGGCCAAGCTGCTGGCCCGCGAAGCCAAGCAGGCCGGCATCCGGACCACGCTCGTGACCGACGCGTTCTGCGACTGGGGCCGGGACCTCGTCGACGAGGTTCTCGTGGTTTCGACCGAGTTCAACCAGTTCTGGGACTCGACCGCGCAGATGGCGAGCCTCGGCAGCCTCCTGGTCAACAGCGTCTTCATCGAACTCGGCCCGTCCGTCGAGGAGCGCCTGAACAGGATGGCGACGCTCTACAGCCGATTCACGGGGCATGTGGGGGATGGTTCAGGCCCCGTCGAGTGAACGAAGACCCAACATCAATCAAAAAAGAGGGGAATGGCGTCATGACGAAGATGAAGGTGAGCGGAGCTGCCTTGGCTCTCGCGCTGGCCGGGACGGCGATCTCGGGAGCGTTGTCGGCTGTCGTCGCGCAGGAAGCGACCTTCGTGCTGACGGCACGCTGGGTCGGCGCGCCGACCTACAATCCGATCAAGGCGACGAAGCTGAACACGGCGACGACGCTGATCTATGACCGGCTGGTCCTTCAGGATGCCGACCAGAGCTTCCACGGTCAGCTTGCGACGTCGTGGGAGACTTCGGCCGACGGCAAGCAATGGACCTTCAAGCTCAAGCCCGGCGTGAAGTTCCACAATGGCGAGCCCTTCAACGCCAAGACGATCGAATGGTGGGTGCCGCAGTTCAAGGGCACCGAGAACGCCTTCACCGTCGAGGCGATCGAGCGCGTCGAGGTCATCGACGACCTCACCGTGCGCTTCCACATGAAGAACCCTGACCCGAACCTGCTCTCGAACCTCGCGAGCTCGTTCATGTGCATTCCCGAGCCGAAATCCTATCAGGCGCTCGGCGACAAGTTCGGCGTCAGCGAGGCCGTCGGCACCGGCCCCTACAAGCTGCAGCAGTTCACGGTCGGCCAGCAGACCGTGCTGGTCCGCAATGACGACTATGCCTGGGCCTCCGACCTTTCGAAGAACCAGGGGCCGGCCAAGTTCAAGAAGCTGACCTTTCGTGAGATCGCAGAGGAATCGACCGCCTATCTCGAGCTGAAGACCGGTGGCGCCGACCTGATCGTCGCCGTCCCCACGGACTTCCTGCCGCGCATGCAGGCGGACAAGTCGATCAAGGTGGTGACCATCCCGGGCACCGAGCTGGTCTACATGCCGATCAACACCAGCGTGGAGCCCTTCACCGACATCAAGGTTCGCGAGGCGACCGCCTTCGCCGTGAACCAGGCGGAGATCATGAAGAGCCTCTATGGCGGGCTCGGCGAAGTGGCCGACACCTTCCTGATCTCCTCGCTGCAGGAGTCCAAGGTCGATCCGAAATACAAGATCAGCTACGACCCCGAGCGCTCGAAGCGGCTTTTCGACGAGGCCGGCTGGAAGCTCGGCCCCAACGGTATCCGCGTCAAGGACGGCAAGCCGCTCCAGGTCAAGTTCTGGGCCCAGAATGGCACGGAATTCAAGCGACTGGCCGAGGTTCTTCAAGCCCAGCTCAAGGCGGTCGGCATGCAAGCCGACATCACGATCCTCGATTCCAGCACGATCAATTCGCAATACCGCAAGAAGACCGACCACCAGCTCGCGGTCCGCGCCTATCTCTGGACCAATGCCGATATCGTCGACTGGTTCTTCAGCGCCAAGCGCCTCGGCTATCCCAATGTCTCGATGTTCAACGATCCCGAGGCCGAGAAGCTGAACGACATCGCAATGAACAAGTCGCGCAATTGGGATGAGCGCGTCGTCAACTTCACCAAGTACCACGAATACGTATTGTCCCAGTATCCGTTCGCGCCGATCTACCAGCCGGTCCAGCTCTTTGCTCACGGCAAGCGCGTCACCATGCCGGAGAAGATCCGCGGTTCGGGTCTGTCGAGCCAGTCGATCGTCGATATCGAACCCGTCAACTGACGGGTTCGCGGACCGGTTCGAGCGGGAGAGGGCGCCGTGCTTCAATTCGCGATCAAGCGACTGCTTCTGCTCGTGCCGGTTTTCCTGGCCGTGTCGCTGGTGATCTTCCTGATCATCCATCTCGTGCCGGGCGACCCGCTCGACCACATCATCCAGGTCGGGTCGTCGCCCGAGCAGCAGGCGCAGATGATTGCGCGATACGGGCTGGATCAGCCCCTCATTGCCCAATATCTGCGCTGGCTCGGCAAGGTCGTCACCGGCGACCTTGGTGATGCGATCGTGCTGCGCCAGCCGGTGGCGAAGCTGATCGCCGAGAACCTGCCGCACAGCCTTGCTCTCGGCGGGCTCGCCTTCATGTTCTCCACGATCATCGGCATCACGGTCGGCGTGCTCGCCGCCTCCTTTCGCGACAGCCTGTTCGACCGGGCCGTGATGGGGCTGATCCTGCTCGGCTCGACCCTTCCGAGCTTCTGGCTCGGGCTGCTGATGATCCTGATGTTCGCGGTCCAGTTCGAGTGGTTCCCGGTCTCCGGTGCGCGCAGCTGGGAGGCGCTCGTCCTGCCCGTGCTGACCATCGGCATCGGCGGCACTGCGCTGATCGCCCGCGTCACCCGTGCGGCGATGATCGAGACGGCCAATCGCGACTTCGTTCGCGTGCTCTACGCCAAGGGATTGCCGTTCTGGCGCATCCAGCTCCGCCATGTCCTGCAGCATGCGTTGATGCCGGTCGCCACCATCCTTGGCCTGCGCATCGGCTGGATCCTCGGCGGCGCGGTCACGGTCGAGTTCGTCTTCGCTCGGCCGGGGCTGGGATCGCTGCTGATCACCGCGCTCGGCCAGCGCGATTATCCGCTCGTCCAGGGCTGCCTGTTGATGCTCGCCATCGCGGTGATGCTCGGCACGCTGCTCGGCGACCTTGTCCAGGCAGCCATGGATCCGCGGCTGCGCGAAGTGATGGGTGCCCGATGAGCCGGTCTTCGCTGCCCGCGCGGATCGCGCGTTCGCCACGGGGAGCGCTCAGCGCGCTCTTCCTCCTCGGGCTCGTGCTCTGCGCGCTGCTCGCCTACTGGATCGCACCCTATGACTATGCGAGCCAGAATCTGAGCCTGGCGAATTCGCCACCCTCGGCCGCCCATTGGCTCGGCACCGACGAGTTCGGACGCGACCTGCTCTCCCGCATCATCCAGGGCGCGCGCACCTCGCTCAGCGTCAGCGTGCTGTCGATCTCGCTCTCGGTCGCCGTCGGCGCATCGCTCGGCGCAGCCGCCGGTTATTTCGGCGGCGTCTTCGACCGGATCGTCACCGTCATCGTCGATCTGACCTGGTCGTTCCCGGAAATCCTGCTGGCGCTGATCCTGATCGCCATTCTCGGTCCGGGTCTGCACAGCACGGCCATCGCGATCGGCATCGCCTATCTCGCCCAGTTCACGCGCCTGACGCGGGCGCAGGTGATGACCCTGAAGAACGAAGTCTTCATCGAGGCATCGATCAATATCGGCGCCAGCCCGGCCCGCATCCTGTTCTGTCATCTGCTGCCGAATGCGATCACGCCGGTGATCGTGGCGGGAATGCTGGCGACGGGCGATGCCATCGTTCTCGAGGCTACGCTCGGCTTCTTCGGCCTGGGCGCTCAGCCGCCCCTGCCGAGCTGGGGGGCGATGATGAGCTCCGGTACGGCACAGATCTTCATCGCACCCTGGATCATCATATTTCCCGGCCTCGTCATCGCGGCGACGGTCATCGCCATCAACCTGTTCGGCGATGCCCTGATCGAGGCGCTCGATATTCGCCGGCCGCTGCGGGACGGCTGAGACCCTGCCGTCCGCCGCTTACTGTCCGTTCCGATCCGCCAGAAGAAACGTATGAGGAAGCGCCATGTCCTTCACTGTCCTGACCGCCGAATTCTCGCATGAGAGCAATACGTTCAGCCGCAAGCCGGCCGATTACGCCGCCTTCGCGTCCCGCAATATCCAGCTTGGCGACGAGGCCGTTGCGGCCCGCAGCGAGGCGAACACGCCGATCGCCGGCTTCCTCGATATCGGCCGCCCCAATGGCTGGACGGTGATCCACACGATCAGCGCCTCGGCGCAGCCCTGCGGGCCGGTGACGCGCGATGCCTATGAGCGGATCGCCAGCGTCATCATCGAGGCCGCAAAGCAGAACAAGGACCGGCTGGACGGCATCCTGCTCGGCCTGCACGGCGCCATGGTCACCGAGTTCGACCAGGATGGCGAGGGCGAACTGCTGGAGCGTCTGCGCGCCGTGGTCGGGCCGGACCTGCCGATCGGCATCACGCTCGATCCGCATGCGAATGTCACCTCCAAGATGGCCGCGCTCGCCAACATCATCGTCGCCTACAAGACCTATCCGCATGTCGATGTGCGCGACTGCGCCAGGCAGGCCGCCGGCATTCTGCAGCGCGCCATGACCGGCGAAATCAGGCCGGTCACCATTCGCGCCCATCGCCCGATGCTGGAAGAGATCAATGGCGGGCGCACCGATATCGGGCCGATGGTCGAGCGCATCGCGCGGGCACGTGCCTATGAGCAGAAGCCCGATGTCTTCGCCGTCAGCGTCAACGGCGCCTTCGGCAATGCCGATATCGAGGAGGTCGGCCCGACCGTCCTGGTGACGGGGCAGGGGGATCTGTCCGCCCACCACGCCTTCGCCGAGGAGCTTGTCCATGACATGTGGACGCGGCGCTTCGAGAGCGTGAACACCTATCTCACGGTCGAGGAGGCGGCCCGGCAGGCCAATGCCTTCGACTCCAAGGACGGCCCGCTGGTCATTGCCGATTACGCGGATAATCCGGGCGGCGGCGGCTATGGCGACTCCACCGAATTGCTGCGCGCGATGATCGCGGCCGACGTCCAGGATGCCTGCTTCGGCCCGATCATCGATCCGGAAGCCGCCGAGGAGCTGCATCGCCACGCGGTCGGTGACCGCGTCTCGATCCGGCTCGGCGGCAAGACCGATCCGCGCGTCGGGGGCGCACCGCTTGCGCTCGAAGGCACGCTTCTCTTGTTGAGCGATGGCGACTTCGTCGGTGACGGGCCGATGCTCGGCGGGCTGAAGGGAAGCTGGGGCACGACTGCCGTGCTGCGTGTCGGCGGCATCGACATCCTCGTTGCTACCTTCCCGGCCCAGATGCTCGACCTGCAGCAGTTCCGCGCCTTCGGGATCGACCCGGTTGCGAAACGGGTGGTCGGGCTGAAATCCATGCAGCATTTCCGTGCCGCCTTCGAGCCGATCGCCGGCAAGGTCGTGGTCTGCGACAGCGGTGCACTCTGCACGCCCGACCTGACCAAGCTGCCCTACAAGCATGTCCGCCGGCCGATCTTCCCGCTCGACCGCGACATGCAGCTCGCCGGCTGACCTGAGATAAGGGCGCGGCGCCTCACTGTCCCTCGGAGCGGCGACACGCAACTCCGGGGCCAGCTGGCGGCCCGCCAGCGGCATCCCTGCGTGCCATCCCGCCACCGGGTCGCTATGGTCCGGCTGTATCGGTCTTCATGTCACGCGCATCGGTTGCTTGCCGGTTGCGCTCGCATGGTCGATGGGTGACCAAGGCGGATGAGGGCTGGCCCAACGTGAATCTGAAATTCCTGGAAACCTTCGTCTGGGTTGCAAGGCTTCGCAGCTTTTCCGTCGCTGCGGACAAGCTCTGCACCACGCAGGCGTCGGTCTCCAACCGCATCGCCACCCTGGAGCGTGATCTCGGCGTCCGCCTGTTCGAGCGCGACCTGCGCAATGTCAGCCTGACACCGCACGGCCAGCGCGCCCTGGCGCAGGCGGAAGCGATCGTGCGCATGGTCAATGACTTCCAGCGCACGATCGGCGACGCCAGCAATGAGCGCGGGACGGTGCTGATCGGCGCGATCGATTCTGTCGTGTATGCTTGGCTGCCGCGGCTGATCGAGCGCGTGAAGGAAGCCTATCCGAACGTCACGATCGACCTGAACGTCGACACCAGCCTGAACCTGGCGCGCCAGATCCAGGACGGTCAGATCGATCTCGGCCTGGTCATGGGGCCGGTCGTCGCTCCCCATATCCGCAATATCGAGCTCTGCACCTTCGAATGCCTCTGGATCGCCTCGCCGAAGCTGCCCCTCAAGCCCGGCAGGCTCGCGATCGCCGATCTCGTCGACTATCCGATCTTTGCCTATTCAAAGGGCTCCCAACCGCATCAGGCCGTGCTGCGGGTGATCGAAACGGCGGGAGTTGACCCCAGCGCGATCCGCATCTTCAACTCCAACTCGCTCGCCACCATCACGCGGCTGATCCGCGACGGCGTCGGCATCGCCGTGCTGCCGCGCGTCGTCGTGCAGGAGTTCCTGGAGACGGGTGATCTACGCGTTCTCGATGTCGATGCGCGCTTGCCGCCGCTGAATTTCCACGCGGTTTTCGCCGATGATCCGGGCAACACATTACCGGCGCTGATCGCGGACATGGCCGTCGAGATCGCGGCCTCCAACTGACCATACGGCGGATGCCCAAGGAAACGGCAGGGCATGGCGCTGGCGTTCTCATAAGCAATTCTTGTCGAGGCGAACAAGAATTTCGCGTTTGCCGGGCCGGCTCGCGTTTGTTCTGCTGCGGCAACACCTGCAGGGAGAACGCCGTTGAAAGTCTCGCTCATCCAGATGAACTCGCAGGACGACAAGTCCGCGAACCTCAAGACGGCCCGGGCCATGATCGAGAAGGTCGTCGCCGAGGACCATCCCGATCTCATCGTACTGCCGGAATACTACGCCTTCCTGGACGGCAGTCCGGCGGCGATGCGCGAGAGCGCCGAGACCTTTCCGAACGGCGAGAGCTATCGCCTGATGTCGGGCCTGGCCGAGAAGCACGGCGTCACCATCCATGCCGGCAGCGTCTGCGAGCGCGACGGTGACGACTATTTCAATGCGACCCTCGTCTTCGGTCCCGATGGCAAGCAGATCGCGCATTACCGCAAGATCCACCTGTTCGATGTCGATGCTCCCGGCGGCTCGAGCTACCGTGAGTCCAACATGGTCTCGCGTGGGAAGGAGGTCGTGACCTATAAGGTCGGGGACGCCACGGTCGGCTGCGCCATCTGCTACGACATCCGGTTCCCGGAGCTCTTCCGCAAGCTGCGCGACGCCGGTTCCGATCTGATCGTGCTGCCCGCCGCCTTCACCCTGATGACCGGCAAGGACCATTGGGAACTGCTGGCCCGGGCCCGCGCGGCCGAGACGCAGACCTGGTTCCTGGCGACCGGACAGACCGGCACCCATGCGCAGGGCAAGAACGCCTGCTACGGCCATTCCATGGTCATCAACCCCTGGGGCCATATCGCCGCCCAGGCTTCCGACGGTATCGGCACGACGAGCGCCAGGCTCGATTTCGACTACACCGCCAAGGTCCGCGCTGCGGTCCCCGTCGCCAATCATCACGTCATCGGCTGACCGGAGCGCAGCATGTTCATCGTCAATCCCATGCCGGCGCAGATTCCGGCCAGCCTCGTTGCGCTGCTCGAGAAATGCGAAGTCGCGACCATCGGTCATGTCCTGCATTCAGGCTTCGTCGACCGCGAGATCCGCGCGGTGCTGCCGACCAAGCGCATCGCCGGCACGGCGGTCACCATCCGCATCCCACACGCGGATTCGACCGCGTTGCACTACCTGACCAAGCTCGTCCGTCCGGGCGATGTGGTCGTGATCGACCGCTGCGGCGACACCAAGCATGCCTGCTGGGGCGGCGTCGTCACCCACGCCATGAAGAATGCCGGAGTGGCTGCCGGTGTCATCGACGGCCCGGCCACGGATTTCTCCGAGATCGTCAAGACCGACATGCCGATGTGGTGCCGCGGTCCGTCGCCGATCACGACCAAGATCCTCGGCACCGAGGGCGCGATCAACGTTCCGGTCAGCGTCGGCGGCCAGACGATCGAGCCGGGGGATGCCGTGCTCTGCGACGAGAGCGGCATTGTCGTCCTCAAGGCCGCGACGGCCGAAGCCTATGCCCGCCGCGCCATCGAAATGCAGGAGCAGGAACTCGTCCTGCTCGAGCGCCTGCGCAAGGGCGAGAAGCTGCCCGATATCTCCGGCGCTACCGCCATGGTCGAGGGCAAGCTCGCCAGGGTCTGAATGTCCGACATGTCGAAGCGGGCGGCACAAAGCCGCTCGCGCAACCATAAACAGAGGGGAAGTCGCATGAAGACATATGCCAAGATCGCGATCGGAGCCGGGCTCGCGACCGCACTCCTGTCAAGCACCGCCATGGCCCAGCAGACCGTGACGGTGATGGCCTATTCCGGTCTCTTCCAGGAGCGCTACACCAAGGCGGTGGTCGAGCCCTTCATGAAGGCCAATCCCGGCATCAAGGTCGAATATTTCCCGATGCCGAACTCGGCCCAGATGCTGGGCAACCTGCGCGCCCAGAAGGCCGCGCCGCAGGCCGATGTCGTGATCATGGACGTCTCGGTCTCGAAGGCTGCGACCGACGAGAAGCTGCTCACCAAGATCGACGAGAAGAACACCCCGAACGTCGCCGATCTCTACCCCAGCGCGCGCATTGCCGATGTCGACGGCGTCGCCGTGACCTTCGACAACCTCGTGCTGCTCTACAACACCGATACGGTGAAGGAGACGCCGAAGTCCTGGATGGACCTCGCCGACAAGAAGTTCGCCGGCAAGGTCGCAATCCCCGGCATGCCTGACATCCAGGGCCTCTCGCTCGTGCTGATCACCGACAAGGCGCGCGGTGGCACCGACTATCTCAAGAATGTCGACAAGGGCATCGCCGCGCTCGGCGAGATCGCGCCCAACGTGCAGACCTGGGAGCCGAAGCCCGAGGTCTATGTCACGATCATCTCCGGCCAGGCGACGGTGGGCGCCGGTTGGAACGCCCGTGCGCAGGTGAACATCGACACCTCGAACGGCAAGCTCGGTGCGACCCTGCCGAAGGAAGGCAGCGTCTTCCAGATCAACACCGTCAACCAGGTCGCCGGCGGCCCCGGCAAGGATGCCGGCGCGAAGTTCATCAACTACGCGCTCAGCCCCGAGGCGCAGAAGGCTTTCACGGAAGCGATGTTCTACGCGCCGACCAATGCCAAGGCGCAGATCTCGGACGCCGCGATCGCGCGCACGGCGGTGAAGTCGATGGACAAGGTCATCCCGGTGGATTGGATCGCACTCGCCAAGGTCCGCGAGCCGATCATGGACCAGTGGCGCCGCAAGGTGATCCCGCTGAGCCGCTGAGCCAAAGGAGGATGTCGACCATGACCAGCCGAACCGATGCACCAGAGGGCTTCCTTTCGATCCGGAGCCTGACCAAGCGCTATGGCGACTTCGTCGCGGTCGACAATCTCGATCTCGAGGTGCCGAAGGGCGAGCTCGTCGCCTTCCTCGGCCCCTCGGGCTGCGGCAAGACGACTTCGCTGAGAATGATCGCGGGCCTCGTGCCCGCGACCTCCGGACGGATCGTCGTCGGCGGCAGCGACCTGACCGAGGTCGCGACGCATCGGCGCGACATGGGTCTGGTCTTCCAGAGCTATGCGCTGTTCCCGCACATGAGCGTGGCGCGCAACGTCGCTTTCGGCCTCGAGATGCGCAAAGTCGACAAGGGCGAGATCGCCAAGCGGGTGAAGGAGGCGATCGCGCTCGTCCACCTCACCGGCAAGGAGGAGCACCGGCCGGCCCAGCTCTCCGGCGGCCAGCAGCAGCGCGTGGCGCTGGCGCGTGCGCTCGTCATCCGTCCCTCGATCCTGCTCCTCGACGAGCCGCTCTCCAATCTCGATGCCAAGCTGCGCGACGAGATGCGCAACGAGATCCGCGACATCCAGAAGCGCCTCGGCATCACTGCGATCTTCGTGACGCATGATCAGGTCGAGGCGCTGACCATGTGCGACAAGGTCGTGGTGATGAATCAGGGCCGGCTCGAACAACTCGGAACCCCGGTCGAACTCTATGAGACGCCGAAGACGGCCTTCGTCGCGAGCTTCGTCGGCCGCAGCAATCGCCTGACGGCTGTCGCCCGCAATGGCGCGGCCGAGTTCGCAGGCCAGCGCATAGCCGCTCCCGCCGGCCTCGAGGGACCGGTGCAGGTGATGATCCGCCCGCATCGCCTCGGGCTTTCGCCGGACTCTGCTGCAGCCGCGGATTCCGCGCGCCAGCACGTTTCGGGCACCGTCGCCCGCGCGATCTTCGCCGGCGACATCCTGCAATATGACGTCGATGTCGGTGGCCAGATCGTCTCGGTCGAGCTCGCGACCCGCGGCGGCGAGAGCGTGATCGAGCCGGGCCGCCCGGTGACCCTGTCCTGGCGGCCGCAGGACATCTTCGTCTACGGAGCGGCAGCATGAGCGCCGTCGCGCCAGCCGCAGCGATGGCGGCCCCGATGCCGGCCGCGGAGCGGAGCAGCGGCCTGCCGCTGGTCGTGCTGCTGCTCCTGCCGATCGCGCTCGTGAACGCCTTCGGCTTCCTCGCACCCGTCTTCAACCTCCTGCGCATGTCGTTCTACGAGTCGCAGGCGACGGGCGCGATGGTCGAGGTCTATACGCTCGCGACCTGGGCCTCGGTGCTGCGTGACAGCTTCTACGCCGAGCTCATTCTCAACAGCATCCTGGTCAGCCTCGGAATCACGCTGATGACGCTGGTCTGCTCCTATCCGATCGCGCTCTATCTTCATCGCTCCAGCGGCACATGGCGCACGATCCTGCTCGTGCTGGTGATCTCGCCGCTGCTGACTTCGGCGGTGGTGCGGACCTATGGCTGGGTCGCGATCCTCTCGGAAAACGGACTCGTCAACAATGCGCTCGGTGCCATCGGCATCGCGCCGCTCAAGCTGATGTTCAACAAGACCGGCGTGGTGATCGGGCTGACCGAGATCCTGATGCCCTACATGATCCTCGCGCTGCTTGCCGGCTTCGGCCGGCTCGATCCGCGTGTCGAGGAGGCTGCGTCCACGCTCGGCGCGCCGCCGTGGAAGGTGTTTCGCCATATCGTCGTGCCGCTGACCCTGCCGGGCATCGCGCTTGGGTCGCTGCTCTGCTTCGTGCTGGCTGTCTCATCCTTCATCACGCCGAAGCTGCTCGGTGGCGGCCGTGTCTTCCTGCTTGCGACCGAAATCTACGACCAGGCCATCGTGACGCTGAACTGGCCGCTCGCCGCGACGCTCTCGATCCTCGTGCTCGTCATCTTCGGCGGTGCTCTCGTGCTCTACACCCGCGCCCTGCGCGCAATCATGTGAGGGGAGGACATCATGGACGAACGCCCGATTTCTCCCGCCCTGAAGATCCTCGCCGGTGCGATGTTCATCTTCCTGCTGGCGCCGTTGATCGTCGTCGTACCGATCTCGTTCTCCGGCGACAGCTACATGATGTTCCCGCCTTCGAGCTGGAGCACCAAATGGTACCCGGCGATCTTCGCGGACGGGAAGATGGTCTCCGCTTTCTGGACGAGCCTGTTGCTCGCCTTCCTGGTGACCGTGCTCAGCCTGCTGATCGGCCTGCCGGCGGCCTATGCCCTGGTCAGGCTCAAGCCGCGCGGCGCGGAATTCCTGTCGAGCCTGTTCACCGCGCCGCTGCTGCTGCCGACGATCGTGCTCGGCCTGGCGATCCTGATCGTGTTTTCCGGATATGGCCTACTCGCGACCTTCCAGGGTCTCGTTGCAGCGCATCTGGTCGTGACCTTGCCCTACGCCATCCGGGTGCTCTCGACCGCTCTCGCCACCCTGCCGATCCCGGTCGAGGAAGCGGCCGCGACGCTGGGCGCCTCGCCGCTGACGGTGTTTCGGCGCGTCACCCTGCCGATGATGCGCTCGGGCATTGTCGGCACCACGGCGCTCTGCTTCCTCGTCTCCTTCGACGAGGTCGTGCTCTCGCTCTTCATGACCGGCCCCCGCATCTCGACGCTGCCGGTTGCGATGTATCACCGCGTCGAACAGCAGGCCGATCCGCTGGTCGCGGCCTTGTCCGTGCTGCTCGTCGTGCTCACGCTCGTCGTCGTTCTGGTTGTCGACCGGACCTCCGGCCTCGCCAAGACCTTCGTCAAATGAACACCTTGGTCGCATCAGGACGGCCGGACAAAGGGAGCCGCATGGTCTCGAGCTGTCATGAAGCAGGCCGCTAGCCCGGCCGAACACTGAAGGCGGTCGGGCAGGGCCCGCCGCCGCGCCGAAACGCCCACTCTTCGAACCTGGCCTGCTCGCGGCGCGAGCGGGAACCCTGGAGTTTTGCCTGATGGAACAGGATATCCGCATCGCCGTCGATATCGGCGGCACCTTCACCGATATCGAGATCCTCGATGCCGGTACCGGCGCGATCCACCAGATCAAGACCCCGAGTACACCGAAGGATCCGTCCGTCGGCCTCCTCACCGGCATCCGCCAAGCGTCGGAGCGCTTCGGTTTCCCGCTGGAAGCAGTGCAATATCTGCTGCACGGTACCACGATCGCGACGAACGCGGTGCTGGAACGCAAGCTGCCACTCGGGGCAGTGGTCACCACGACGGGCTTCGAAGACGTGATGCAGATCGGCCGGCACGGCCGCAAGGACGTCTACGCGATCACCCTGGAGCAGCCGGAGCCGCTCGTCGCCCGCCGCTTCTGCTTCGGCGTCGAGGAGCGCGTCGGTGCAGACGGGCGGATCATTACTCCGCTGCATGAGGACGGCGTTCGCAGGATCGCGTCCGAAATCGCCAGGGCCGGCGTCAGGTCGGTCGCGGTCTGCCTGCTGCACGCCTATGCCAATCCGGCCCATGAGCGGCGCGTTGGCGAGATTCTGTCTGACTTGCTGCCGGGCGTCGCCATCTCACTCGCCAGCGACATCTCGCCCGAGATCCGCGAATATGAACGCATGTCGACCACGGCGCTGAACGCGCTGCTGGTGCCGATCGTCCAGAGCTATACCGACCGTCTCGCCGGGCGCCTCGCCGAGGAGGTGCCGCAGACTCAGGTCTACCTCGTCCAGTCCAATGGTGGTGTGTCCGGCCTGGCCAAGGCCGGGCGTGAGCCCGCCCGCCTGCTGCTCTCCGGCCCTAGCGGCGGTGCCGCGGCGGCCAGGCGCCTGTCGGCCGAGCTCGGCGAGCCCAATCTCGTCGCGGTTGACATGGGTGGGACCTCGTTCGACGTCTCCGTGGTCCATGACGGCGTGGTCTCGATGGTCAATGAGGGGGAGGTCGATGGCCTGCCCGTGCGGCTGCCGATGATCGAGATGCGCACCATCGGCGCCGGTGGCGGCTCGATCGCCTGGGTCGATGACGGCAATCGCCTGCGCATCGGCCCGCACAGCGCCGGAGCCGATCCCGGCCCGGCCTGTTACGGCAAGGGTGGTATCGCGCTCACCGTGACCGACGCCAATCTCCTGCTCGGTCGGCTCGACGGCAAGAGCTTCATGGGCGGGGCGATGCCGCTCGACCGTGAGGCCGCGCGGCGCGCTGCCGAAACCGTGGCGGCGCCGCTAGGGCTCTCCGTCGACAGGACCGCGGCCGGCGTCATCGACGTCGCGAATTCGGCGCTGGCCATGGCGATCCGGCTCTCGCTCTTCGAGAAGGGGCTCGACCCCGAGGATTTCGCCATGCTGTCCTTCGGCGGTGCCGGTGGTGTCCATGCCTGCGAGGTGGCGGAGGAACTCGGCATCCGCCGTGTCATCTTCCCCGCCCATGCCTCGACGCTCTCGGCCTGGGGCATCCTCTGGTCCGATATCGCCCATGATCTCGGCGCCACGCAGATCGGCCTCTTCGATGAACTCGCGCCGGGCCTGGAAGCGACCGCGTCCCGCCTCGTCACGGAGGCGGAAGCGCTGCTCGCCGAGGACGGTGTCGCGCCCGCGGCACGCCGTTTCGAATGGGCCGTCGACCTGCGCTATGCCGGTCAGGCCTTCGACCTGCGTGTGCCGCTGGACGAGGCTGATTTCTCGGCCGCTGGTGTCGCCAAGGCGAGTGCCTCCTTTCACGCCCTGCACAAGCAGCGCTTTTCCTATGACGAGCCCGAGGTCCTGGTCGAAATCGTCGCCCTGCGCCTAAAGGCAGTGGGAGCGCTGGCCAAGCCCGTGCCGGCGCGCCAGGCCGCCGGCTCCGCGAAACCGGCCGCACAGTCGCGCCCGGTCCATGGCCGGGGAGCGGCAGTCGACACCCCGGTCTGGGAGCGCGATGCAATCGGCACCACCGATCCCGTCAGCGGCCCGGCCGTCGTCGAAGAGCCCTACACCTCGATCTACCTGCCGGCCGGCTGGAACATCGTCACCCATTCCGCCGGCGCCCTGATCGCCGACCGCATCACCGCGCAGTGAGGCCCGACACCATGAGCGACATTTTCAAGGGCATCGACCCCGTCCGCCTCGAAGTCATCCGCAATGCGCTGGTCGCTGCGGCCGAGGAAATGAGCATCACGATCTGGCGCACCAGCCGCTCGACCGTGGTTCGCGAAATCCTGGATTTCTCGACCGCCGTCTTCGATGCGCAAGGCCGCAACATCGCCCAGTCCGCGCGCATCCCGGTTCACCTGAACTCGATGTCGGACTGCCTGCGCACGATCCTCGATCGCTTCATTCCACTCGACCAGTGGAACGACGGCGATGTCATCGTCACCAATGATCCCTATTCCGGCGGCCAGCATCTGCCTGATATCCAGACCTTCCGGCCGGTTTTCGTTGATGGCGAACGGGTCGGCATCGTCGGTACGCTCTGCCACCATGTCGATGTCGGCGGCGGTGCGGCCGGCAGCTACTATGCCAATGCGACGGAGGTCTTCCAGGAAGGCATCCGCATCCCGCCGCTGCGCCTCGTCGACAGAGGCGTGCTCAACACCGGCGTCTTCGAGATGCTGCTGCACAATGTGCGCCAGCCCGACGAGACGCGCGGCGACCTCAACGCGCAGATCGCCGCACTCGGCATCGGCGAGCGGGCCGTGGCGCGCATGGCCCGCAAATACGGCTCCGCCTCGCTCGCAGCCGCAATGTCGGCCATCCTCGACGGCTCCGAGCGCATGGTGCGCGCCGCGCTGAAGGCGCTTCCCGACAGCGAATCCTCCTTCGTCGAACTGGTCGATGATGATGGCCAGTCGGAAGAGCCGATCCGCCTTGCGGTGAAGATCATCAAGCGCGGCGAGACCATCACGCTCGATTTTGAGGGGTCGAGCCCGCAGGTGAAGGGGCCGGTCAACAACACCCCCGCCATGACCTGCTCGGCCGTCTACTACGCGCTGCTGGCGGCACTCGGCGGCGAGATCCCGGCCAATTCCGGCTGCTATCGCGCCGTCACCGTGAAGCTGCCGGAAGGCAGCGTGGTCAACGCGGTCTTCCCGGCGCCCGTCGCCGGCCGCATGGTCGTCAACCATCGCATCGCGACCGCCGTCTTCGGCGCGCTGGCGCAGATCATGCCGGAGCGCATCCCGGCTGCCTATTACGCGATCTCCTATGTCTACGCGCTGCAGACGACGAACCCGAAGGGCAAGCGCCAGGTCTATTTCGACATTGAGGTTGGCGGTTGGGGCGGACATGCCAGAGGCGACGGCGCGAGCGCGCTCTCCTGCGGCCTGCACAACAATACCAATGCCCCGATCGAGATGGTCGAGGCCAAGTACCCGGTGACCTTCACCAGATACGGGCTCATTCCCGACTCCGGCGGCGCCGGTGAATTCCGTGGCGGGCTGGGCCTCGTGCGGGAATGGCGATTGGACGCGGCCGAGGGCTCGCTCTCGACCAATTTCGAGCGTTTCCGGCATGCGCCCTATGGCATTGGCGGCGGAGAGCCCGGTTCGCTCAGCCGCACCACCGTGACGCGCGCGGACGGCTCGAAACTTTCTCTCCAATCCAAGGTCTCGGGCATCCCGTTGAAGGCCGGCGACACCGTCACCATCGAGACATCCGGCGGCGGCGGCTTCGGCGATCCGGCGCGGCGCGATCCGAAGCGCCTCGCCAAGGACCTCTCCGACGGGCTGGTGACGCCGAAGGCCGCGTCCCGGTTCTACGGCGCCGAACAGGACAAGGAGGAGGCGGCATGAACACGCAGAGTTCCGCCGACGGCGTTCAGATGACGCTCGCCCAGGTCGAGGCGCTGACGCGGCGCGTGCTGCTCGCCTGCGGGGTCGATCCGCGCAACGAAGCGCCGATCACGGCTTCCGTCGTCGCGGCGGAGGCCGAAGGCGTGCATAGCCACGGCCTCGCGCGCCTGCCGACCTATTGCGAACACGCCCGCGTCGGCAAGATCGACGGGAAGGCGCGCCCCGTGCTCGATAGCCCGAAGCCGGGCCTGGTCCGCATCGATGCCAAGGGCGGCTTTGCCCATCCGGCGATCGATTTCGGCCTGCCGGCTTTGTGCGAGGCGGCAAAGGCCCAGGGCATCGCCGCCCTCGCCGTCACCAACTCCTATAATTGCGGCGTGGTCGGCTATCATGTCGAACGCATCGCGCAGAATGGCTTGCTGGCCCTGGCCTTCGTCAACGCTCCGGCCTCGATCGCGCCGGCGGGCGGTGCCACGCCGGTCTTCGGCACCAATCCGATCGCCTTTGCGGTGCCACGTGCGGGGCGCGAGCCGTTGGTGCTCGACCAATCCTCCAGCGTCGTCGCCAAGAGCGAAATCGTCGTCCACCAGCAGCGCGGCGAGGCGATCCCGCTCGGCTGGGCGTTGGACAGGGACGGCAATCCGACGACCGATCCCAAGGCCGCGCTGGCCGGTGGTTCGATGGTCCCGTCCGGCGGCTACAAGGGCGCCGGCCTTGCCTTGATCGTCGAGGTCTTCGCAGCCTGGCTGACCGGCGCCAGTCTCTCGATCGATGCGTCCTCCTTCGCCGACAATCTCGGCGGCTCGCCCCGCACCGGCCAGTTTTTCATCGCGATCGACCCTGGCGAACTGGTGGGCGAGGGCGCTTCGTCCCGCCTCGAGCGCCTGTTCGATGCGGTGGCCGGTCAGCCCGGCGCCCGCCTGCCGGGCGAGGGTCGCGCCGGCGCCCGCACACGCACGGCGACCGACGGCATCATCATTTCGCGCAAGCTCTTCGACACGATCGAGGCCTACGCCAGACCGGCATAGGCTCTGCATGGGGTGGCGCGGCTTGCGCTCCGGCACGGCCGCTCCCACACTCGTACGGGCAGGATCCGGGGGACAGCTTGATGACATACCGCGTCACGGTCGGAGGGCATGTCCACGTCTTTGCCGATCTGAAGCAGTTGATGGCGAAGGCGACGCCACTGCGTTCCGGCGACATGCTGGCCGGCATCGCCGCCGCCAGCATGGAAGAGAACATGGCGGCGAAGATCGCGCTCGCCGACCTGCCCCTGCGAACCTTTCTCAATGAGGCGCTGGTGCCTTACGAGGACGACGAGGTCACCCGCCTGATTCTCGATACCCATGATGCGGCCGCCTTCGCGCCGATCGCGTCGCAGACGGTCGGCGAGTTCCGAGACTGGCTCTGCTCGGAGAAGGCGACGCCGGAGGTCCTGGCCGCTATCGCACCCGGCGTGACGCCCGAAATGGCAGCCGCCGTTTCCAAGCTGATGCGGAACCAGGATCTCATCCTGGTTGCCCGCAAATGCCGGGTCGTCACGCGCTTTCGCGACACGATCGGCCTGCCCGGCACGATGGCCGTGCGCCTCCAGCCGAACCATCCGACCGACGATGCCGCCGGCATCCTCGCCTCGACGATCGACGGGCTGCTCTATGGCTGTGGCGATGCCGTGATCGGCATCAACCCGGCGTCCGATTCCCTGCCGGTGCTCGGTGATCTCGTCCGCCTGCTCGACGAGTTGATCCACCGCTTCGACATTCCCACGCAAAGCTGCGTGCTGACCCATGTCACCAGTGCGATCGCGCTGATCGGGCAGGGCGCGCCGGTCGATCTCGTCTTCCAATCCGTCGCCGGCACGCAGAAGGCCAATGAATCCTTCGGTATTTCGCTGTCTGTGCTCCAGGAAGGCCTGGAGGCCGGGCGTTCGCTGAAGCGCGGCACAATCGGCGACAACGTGATGTATTTCGAGACCGGACAGGGCTCCGCGCTCTCGGCCGACGCCCATCACGGCGTCGACCAGCAGACGCTGGAAGCGCGGGCCTATGCCGTCTGCCGGCCCTTCGAGCCGCTGCTGGTGAACACGGTCGTCGGCTTCATCGGCCCGGAATATCTCTATGACGGCAAGCAGATCATCCGTGCCGGGCTGGAGGATCATTTCTGCGGCAAGCTGATGGGCGTGCCGCTCGGATGCGACGTCTGCTACACCAACCATGCCGAGGCCGATCAGGACGACATGGACACGCTTCTGACCCTGCTCGGCACGGCCGGGGTCAATTTCGTCATGGGCGTGCCCGGCGCCGACGACGTCATGCTGAATTACCAGTCCACCTCCTTCCACGACCAACTCTATGTCCGCGAGGTGCTCGGGCTGCGACGCGCACCCGAGTTCGAGGCCTGGCTGCGACGCATGGACATCACGGATGAGGCCGGGCGGTTGAGCAGCGGGCGGGGTGGGCAGGCCTTGCTGGCGGCCATGCAGGGGCAGGCGGCGTGAGCGGCGACGACATGCTCCCGGCCGACGAGCGCTGGGCGGCGCTGACGCGGCTGACGCCGGCCCGCATTGCGCTCGGCCGCGCGGGTGCTTCCTTGCCGACGCGCGAGGTCCTGCGCTTCGGCCTCGCCCATGCGCAGGCACGCGACGCGGTTCATATCCCGTTCCGCCCCGAAGAGGTCGCGGCCGAACTCGCAGCGCTATCGCTGGAGACGGTGCAGGTTGAGAGCGCCGCCCCCTCGCGCGATCTCTATCTGCGGCGACCCGATCTCGGGCGGCGTCTCTCTCCCGAGGCGCAGGCGATGCTGCAGGCCCGACGCGGTGCGTTCGATTTCGCCTTCGTCGTCGCCGATGGCCTGTCCTCGACGGCAGTCCAGCAGAATGCGGCGCCGCTCATCGCCGCGATGCTGCCGTTACTGCAGCGCCAGGGGCTGACACTCGCGCCGGTCGTGATTGCGAGCCAGGCACGCGTCGCGCTGGGCGACGAGGCGGCCGAGGCACTGGGCGCCCGCCTCGTCGCGGTGCTGATCGGCGAGCGACCCGGCCTGTCCTCACCGGACTCGCTTGGCGTCTATCTCACCTTCGCGCCGCGGCGCGGCCTGAGCGATGCCACGCGCAATTGCGTCTCGAACATCCGCCCGGGCGGGCTCTCCTTCGAACACGCGGCCGTCAAGCTCGCCTGGCTTACACGGGAAGCGCTCAGGCGTTCGCTGACAGGCGTCGAACTCAAGGACGAGAGCGAGCCTGCATTGGAGGCGGGTCAGGCAGCGACCAGGCCTTCAATCACGACGGGATGAATCCGTCTTGATGTCGACCTCATCGCGACTCTGCCGCAACCTCGAGCCGGCCCCCTGCATGCCCCAGCCAGGCTGACCGCAGGTTCCTGCGCCGCGGGGTCGTCAACGTCGTCGGGCATCGTCCCGGATCATCTGGGCACCCTTTTCAGCAATCATCATCGTCGGGGCGGCCGTATTGCCCGAGGTGATGCGCGGCATCGCGGAAGCGTCGATGACGCGCAGGCCCTCGACACCGCGCAGGCGCAGGCGTTCGTCGAGCACGGCGCCGGCATCGTCGTCTCGTCCCATCCTGGCGGTTCCGGCCGGGTGGAAGATCGTCGTGCCGAGCCGGCCTGCCGCCTCCAGAAGCTCCGCATCCGACGTCACCGAGGGACCAGGCACATGTTCCTGGGGCTTGAATCGTGCGAGCGGCTGCTGCGCGACGATCCGGCGCGCGAGCTTCAGCGCATCGACCGCGACCTGCCTGTCCTCATCCGTTGCGAGATAGTTCGGCGAGATAGCGGGAGCGTCGCTCGCGTCGGGGCTCTTCAGATGCACGCTGCCACGGCTCGAAGGTCTCAGGTTGCAGACACTGGCGGTGAAGGCGCCGAACGGGTGCAGCCCGTCGCCCCATTTGTCGAGCGAAAGCGGCTGGAAATGGAATTCGAGATTGGCCGTGGCGTAATCCGGCGAGGATTTGGCGAAGGCTCCGACCTGCGAGGGCGCCATGGTCAGCGGCCCGGTGCGCAGCGCCGCATATTCCAGCGCCATCAGCGGCCTGCGCCAGAGTTTCGCATAGTCGCTGTTGAGGGTGCGCACGCCCTCCACCTTGTAGACGGGCCTGATCTGCAAATGGTCCTGAAGGTTCTCGCCGACGCCCGGCAGATGGCGCCGCGTCTCGATGCCCAGAGCCTGGAGCCGTTCGCCGTCGCCGATGCCTGATCGCTCGAGAATGGCAGGTGAGCCGACTGCGCCGGCGCTCAGCACGACCTCGCCACTCACGTCCACCCGCAGATTCTCACCCTGATGGATGAATTCGACCGCGCGAGCGCGGCCCTCCTCGATGATGATGCGCTCGACCAGCACATGGGTTTCCAGCCGGATATTGGAGCGGCCAAGCGCCGGAACCAGGAAGGCGCGATAGGAACTCACCCGCCGGCCGCGCTTCTGGTTGACCTGAAAATAGGCCGACCCTTCATTGTCGCCGGTGTTGAAGTCGTCGATCTTGGCGATTCCCGCCGCTTGTGCCGCATCCCGGACGGCATCGAGAATCGCCCAGCGCACGCGCGGGTTCTCGACGCGCCATTCGCCGCCGGAGCGATGCAATCCGCCGGGCGGCGGCGCGATATGGTCTTCGTGCTTCAGGAAATAGGGCAGTACGTCGTCCCAGCTCCAGCCCTGCAGGCCGAGTTGCCGCCAGCCGTCATAATCGGCCGCCTGGCCGCGCATGTAGATCATCGCATTGATCGCCGAACAGCCGCCGACGACCTTGCCGCGCGGATAGGCGAGCGCCCGGCCGCCCAGCCCCGCCTGCGGCTCGGTCTGGAACCGCCAATCGGCACGCGGATTGCCGATCGCGTAGAGATAGCCGACCGGGACGTGGAACCAGATCCAGTCGTCCATGCCACCGGCTTCCAGCACGAGCACGCGCTTGGATGGATCGGCCGAGAGCCGGTTCGCGAGCAGGCAGCCCGCCGACCCCGCACCGATCACGACATAGTCGAAGGTGCCGATATTCCTGCGATCAGACATGGCATCCTGCTGGCAAAGGAGAGGCGTGGGCTTTGCCACCTTTCGGGAGCGGCGCCCGAACCATCAGGAAGACCGAAGGAAAAGCCAAGCCCCGGGGCAAGGGCGCGCATGCGTCTTTAGTTCTGATTGCGCCAGTCCTGTGCTGCCTGGCTCAGATGGGCCGAGAGCAGGGCGACGGCACGCGGCCGATCCCCCGCGGCCAAAGCGTCGAGGATGGCGAGATGGTCCTCGCAGGACTGTTTGATCTGGTCAGGCGTCAATTGCGGGAAGTCGACGAACTGATGCATGCGCCGCAGGGCATTCTGGCGCTTGACCGCCTGCAGGAAGAAGCGGTTGCGTGACCATGAGGCGAGCGTCTCATGGAATTCCGCATTCACCTGGAACCACATGTCCGGCGCGATCTCGGAGGCGGGCTTGCGCATCAGCGCCTCATGCGCGTTGCGCATCTTTTCCAGAGCGGCGCCATCGATGCGGTAGTCGGGTTGGCTGAGCGCCGCGGTCTCGACCGCCTCGCGGAAGGCATAGCTCTCGAGGATAGCCTGCGGGTTATCGAGGCTTTCCGAGAACTGCCAGCCATGGCCGCGCTGGCGCTGGACGATTCCTTCCGCGGAGAGGCGCAACAAAGCGCGCCGCATTTCGCCGCGCGACGCGCCGAAATGCACAAGCAACGCGTTCTCCGTCACCGATAGCGGGATCAGGCCCGAGGCGCGGTCGTTCAGGATCTTCCGGTAGAGCTCCGCGCCGCCGTCAGCGTCATTGCTGCATTCCGCGATGACCGCGGCATCGATCGGGCGGTTGAGCTTGAAGCCCGAGCCGAGCTCCCGCCGCAGAATGCCGCGTTCGCTGAGATCGATCAGGGCGCGGCGCACAGGCGTTCGTGAAACACCGAGGCGCGCGGCCAGTGGCTTTTCTCCGACCGCGGCATCGACCGCCCATCCTTCGTCCCGACCGAGCCGCAGGATGTCACCAATGATTTCGCGATGCAGTCCGCTCGACACGTGGGCGTCTCCGAAGCTTCCCTTTCTTGCCATTGACAATAAGGTTTGGCGATGGTCCAGTGTATATAACTGCAATAAAAAACACAGAGCCTGTGGATGATTGCACCATTTCCCTTCGTCTCGGTATCTGGGTCGCCTTACGAGCGAGGGCGGCAACATGGTGCGGCGGTGACAGATCGCGTGCATCGCAGCGCACGGTTCTACGCAGGCCAGCTCGACAGGCTCGGATCGAAGCCAGGTGAACGTGAAGCGTTGATCGCCGAGTTCAGCCGGGGAATTGCTGCCTTCGACGAGGCCTATCTCGAGGAAATGCGCGGCATTGCCGATGGGGCCGGCCTCGACCTCTCGGCGATCATCATGATCAATGCACGGACCGAGATCGTCGCCAAGGCGCGCCTCCTTGCCTCCCGCCCCATCGATGAGGACGATGAGGAGGAGGAGGAGGAGAAGATGGCCGATGGCTGCACCGGCGCCATCATCCTGCCGGAGCGAAGCTGGAGCGGGAGCATCATCCAGGGGCAGAACTGGGACTGGCAGCCGGAATGCGCGGAAACCGCGATCGTGTTGCGCGTGCACCGGCAGGATGGGCCCGATCTGCTCACTTTCGTCGAGGCGGGCGGCCTTGGCCGTCACGGCATGAACGAAGCCGGCATCTGCGTGACCGGCAATTATCTGCGCAGTGATCGCGACTACCGCCAGGAAGGCGTTCCGCTCGCCTTGGTGCGCCGCAAGGCACTGGAGCAGGAGCACCTGGCACTGGCGATGAAGGTGATGGCGACCACGCCGAAGGCCTGTTCGACCAATATGATGCTGAGCCAGGACCGGGGCTTTGCCATCGACCTCGAATGCGCCCCGGACGAGGCCTTTCCGGTCTACCCGGAAGATGGGCTCATCGTGCACGCGAATCACTGGATCAGTCCGGTCGCGCTTGCCAAGCTACGCGATACCGGCTTCGGCTCACCCGACAGTCACTACCGCGACTGGCGTGTCAGGCGATTGCTGACCGAGCCGCAGCGTTTCCTGACGCGGGAGGACCTGAAGGCCGCGCTCTTCGACGATTTCCTGTCGCCCTATGCCGTCTGTCGCCCGCCACGAGCCGGAGCGACCGGCGATTTGACGGCGAGCGTCGCGATGATCGTGATGGAGCCCGGGCTCGGCATCATGGAGGTGGCGCCGCTGCCCGCGCTCAACCGACACTTCACCCGCTACAGCCTTTCCGGCGATCCGGTCGCCGTCGCGGCTGCGGCCTGACACGGGGATTGGGAGGTCCTTGCTCATGAGACGTGCTTCACGAACGCGCATTGCGACGATGGCGCTGCTCGCGGCACTGTCGAGTGCTCCGGTGGCAGCGCAAACCCTGACCATCGCTCTCAGGGCCGATATTCGCGGCACGAATCCGGGCGTCAATCGCGACGACGACAGCGACGCGGTGACCCTCCACATGGTCGAAGGGCTGGTCGCCTATCGCGAAGGCGGCACCGTCGGGCCCATGCTGGCGGAGAAGGTCGAGACCTCACCGGATGGGTTGAGCTACACCTTCGAACTGCGCAAGGGACTGACCTTCCACAACGGTGCGCCGCTGACCGCCGCGGACGTCGTCTGGAGTTGGCAGCGATATATGGACCCGAAAACGGAATGGCGTTGCCTTGCCGATTTCGACGGCCGCAGCGGGCTCAAGGTCGAAGCGGTCGAAGCCGTGTCGCCAACCACCGTGCGAATGCGCATCAACGAGCCCAACGCGCTCTTTCTGTTCTCGCTGGCGCGCACCGATTGCGGCAGCGCCGCAGTAATCCATAAGGATTCGTTGAATCCTGACGGGTCGTGGAAAGCACCGGTCGGGACCGGCCCGTTCAAGTTCGGCGAGTGGCGGCGGGGCCAGCAGATCAGCCTGATGCGCTTCGCTGGCTACCAGTCGCTGCCCGGCGGCCTCGACGGCTTTGCCGGCAGCAAGCGGCCGCTCGTTCCGGAGGTCAGGTTCCTGGTCGTCCCGGATGCAGCCTCGGTGAAGGCCGGCCTGATCGCAGGCCAGATCGACATCGCCGAAGTGCTGGGCTCTGATGTCTCCGAGCTGAAGAAGGCTCCCGGTATAACGGTCCAGACCGCGACCACGGCAGCGCGCCATGCACTGCTCTTCCAGACCAATGACCCGATCTTCAGGACGCCGGCGATGCGCCAGGCGCTTGCGGCGGCCATCGATTTCAGCCAGCTCGTCGCGATCGTCTCCGATCTCGGCGTGCAGCCGAACAACTCCACGATCCACGCCAAGTCGGCCTATCACAGCGACGTGCAGAACCTCTCGTACGGCTACGATCCGGCGCGTGCGAAGAAGCTTCTCACCGAGGCCGGCTACAAGGGCGAGCGGCTGAAGATCACCACCAATAACCGTAAATCGGCGCCAAGCTTCAACATCGCAGTCGTGCTGCAGTCGATGTTCCAGGCCGTCGGCGTCAACTCGGACATCGATGTCGTGGAGTGGGCGACCCATATGGATCGCTTCCTCAAGGGCAATTACCAGCTGATGGTGCATTCCTACTCGGCGCGGCTCGACCCGGCGCTGAGCTTCGAGCATTTCACCGGGCCGAAGGCGGACCAGCCCCGCAAGGTCTGGGATGACCCCGCTGTGATTGCGCTGCTCGACAAGGCCTCGAAGATCGAGAGCCCGGCCGAGCGTCAGAAGATCTTCGACGAACTGCACAAGCGGATGATCGACGACGTGCCGCTGGTGATGCTGTTCAACTCGATCGAAGCCTGGGCCTCGACGGCGCGCGTCTCCGGCTTCGTGCCGTGGGAGTCGCGCGTGCGGGCCTGGGAGGTTGCTATCAAGTCCTGAAGAGCCGATGCATCAATCGATGCTGCGCAGGGCAGTTGCGATGGTCGCGAAAACCAGGTCGATCTCGCCTTCCGAGACGATGAGCGGCGGCGACAGCACGATCGTGTCGCCCGACCCGCGCACCAGCACACCTGCCTCATAGCAGGCCTTGGCGCAGGCCGCTCCGCGCGCGCCGGGCTGCCCTGGCCGCGGTGTCAGCTCCACGGCGCCGAGCAGGCCGATGCTGCGGATGTCGGCAACATGCGGGGAGCCTTTGAGCGCCAGCGCACGCTCCTGCCAATGCGTGCTTGCCGCCTTTGCGCGCGCCACGATGCCCTGTTCGGCAAAGACATCGAGCGTGGCGAGCCCAGCGGCACAAGCGAGCGGGTGAGCCGAATAGGTATAGCCGTGGAACAGCTCGATCACCTCGGGCGGGCCGGCCATGAAGGCATCATAGACCGTATTCGAGACGATGACGCCGCCCATCGGCACCGCCCCATTGGTCATGCCCTTGGCGCAGGTGATGAGATCGGGCGTCACGCCGAATGCCTGCGCCGCGAATGGGGTGCCGAGGCGTCCAAAGCCCGTGATGACCTCGTCGAAGATCAGGAGCACGCCATGCTTGTCGCAGATCGCGCGCAGGCGCTCGAGATAACCCTTCGGCGGCGCGTAGACGCCGCCCGAGCCGGTCACCGGCTCGACGATGACGGCCGCGACGCTGGCGGGGTCGTTCATCTCGAGCACGCGCTCGAGTTCCTCGGCATAGGCCGCGCCGGTGTCCGGCTGGCCGCGCGAGAACGCCATGCCGGCATCATAGGGTAGGGCGAGATGGGCGACTTCCGGCAGCAGCGGGCCAAAGCCGCGCTTGTGCCGGCCGAGGCCTGCCACGGAAAGCCCGCCAAAACCCATGCCGTGATAGCCCTTGGCCCGGCCGATCAGCTTGGTGCGGCGCGCGTCGCCGCGCGCATGGTGATAGGCGCGTGCGATCTTGAGCGCGGTATCGACCGCCTCGGAGCCGGAATTGACGAAGAAGACGTGATCGAGCCCCTCGGGCGCGAAATCGCACAGCCGTGCCGCATAGGTCTGCGCGGCAGGATGGCTCATCTTGAACGAAGAGACGAAATCGAGGCGCCCAGCCGCCTCACGGATCGCCTCGACGATGCGCTGCTGGCCGTGGCCGGCATTGACGCACCAGAGGCCTGCCATCGCGTCGAGGACCTGGCGCCCTTCGGGAGTGAAGTAGTGCATGCCCTCGGCGCGCTCGAACAGCATCGGCTCCTGCTTGAAGCCGCGCATCGGCGTGAACGGCATCCAGAAGGCGTCCGGAGCGTTGCTGCGGTCGGTTTCGCTGCGAAGGGCGGTGGCTGGCATGAAGCGATCCTCGGGCGGGGCGATCCCATCACGGGCGCGCCATTGGCGAGAGGCGATACTGTCTTTATTCCGTACGAAAGACAATATCACTTCACATGCCTTGCTAGCCGGGCGTGGGCGGCGGTTGCCGGACTCTCCGCTTGAGTTCGCTGGCGCGCTGCAAATGCCGGCGCATCAGGACCGAGGCGATTTCCCGGTCTCCGGCTTGCAGGCGTTCGAGGATCTCGATGTGCTCGGTGCAGCTGACCTGGACCCGTTCGGTGCCGGAGCCCCAATCATAGTTGGAGAGCCGTCGCATCTGGTTTTCCCGGCGGATGGCGGAGTGGATGAAGCGATTGCCCGATGCGGCCGCGAGACCTTCGTGAAAGGCCGCGTTCATCTCGTAGAAGGCGACGCTGGAGGACTCGCGCCAGGGCTGGGTCAGGGTGTGGCGGTGCCGCCTCAGCATCTCCGCCGCCCAGTGCTCGTCGAGGCGAAAGCCAGGTTCGAGAAAACCCATGGGTTCGAGCAGCATGCGGAAGCGATAGCGCTCCATTCGCAGCGACGAATCCGAGGATTCATGCAGGAAGCGCCAGCCATAGCCCGGCTTGCGCTCCACCATCTCCAGCTCGGCCAGGCGTTTCAGGGTGCGCTGGATTTCCGGTCGCGCCATCTCGTATCGGCGCATCAGCTCCAGCTCGGAAACGTCATCGCCAAGCGCGCCGCTCTCGCGGTCGCGTGCGATCCTGACCAGAGCGAGGTCGGTCTCGTCGGGCGAGCCGCCACTGTCTGCCGGAAGCGGAAGCGCGCTGACCAGCTCGACGCCCTTGTTGGGGTGACGAAGCACGATTCCCTGGCCTTCGAGGTGGCTGAGCGCCGCCCGCACCGGGGTCCGCGAGACATTCAGGCGCTTGGCCAGATTGTTCTCGTTGAGCCATGCGCCCGCCGCGAGGCCATCCTCGCGCGCCAGTTGGATGATGCGCTCGGCCAGATCCTGCTGGAGCCGCGTCGGTTCGGCCATGAATTTCCTCTTGATTGTCTTACTGCGTGATGAAATACATTAACTGTTAGCCGGGCGCCAGAGCCGGCGCGGAGATTTGGTCCATGGTTGAGCCCTTTCCATTCATCGATGTTTCGGGATCGCCCTATGAGCGCGGCCGGCAGCATGGCGCAGCGGTCCCCACGCGCGTCAAGCGCAGCATCGAGCTCTATGGCGGCCAGCTCACCGATCTCGGCTACGATGCCGTTGCCAAGTCGCGATTGATCGCCGAATTCGCCCGCGAGATCGAGGCTTTCGGCGCCCACTATGTCGAGGAGATGCGCGGCATAGCCGACGGTGCCGGCGTCACGCTCGAAGATATCGTGATGGTCAATGCCCGCACCGAAGTCATGGCCAAGGCACGGCTCGAGAAGGCCAAGCCGGTCGAGGCCGGCGAGGAGCTCGACGATGGTTGCACGGGCGCGGTCATTCTGCCCGAGCGCAGCGTGACGGGCGAACTCATCCACGGCCAGAACTGGGACTGGAAGGCGGAATGCGCCGAGACCGCCATCGTGCTGCGCGTGCGCCGCGATGACGGCCCGGACTTCCTGACCTTTGTCGAGGCGGGCGGTCTTGCTCGCTGTGGCATGAACGCCGCCGGCGTTTCGATCACCGCCAACTATCTGGAATCCGAGCGCGACTTCACCCAGGCTGGCGTGCCGCTGGCGCTGATCCGGCGCAAGGTGCTGGAGCAGGAGCATTTCGCCATGGCGATGAAGGCCGTGGCGACGACGCCGAAGGCCTGCTCGAACAACATGATGCTCTCGACGGTCGCAGGCTTCGCCATCGACTTCGAATGCGCCCCTGATGAGGCCTTCCCGATCTACCCGGCCGATGGCCTGATCGTTCATGCCAACCATTGGGTCGGCTCGATCGCGCTCACCAAGATCAAGGACACCGGCATTCCGCGGGTGCCGGAGAGTTTCTATCGCGACTGGCGCGTCCGCAAGCTGCTCGACGATGCCGGCCGCAAGCTCAGCGTCGCCGATCTCAAGAATGCGTTCTTCGACGACTTCCTGTCGCCCTATGCCGTCTGCCGCCCGCCGCGTCCCAACGAGACCGGCAATCTCTCGGCCACGGTGTCGATGGTGATCATGCAGCCGGCGAAGGGCATCATGGAAGTGGCCCCGCTGCCGGCCCTGAACCGGCAGTTCACGCGCTACAGCCTGACTGACGATCCGGTGACGCTGGCCGAAGCCGCCGAGTGAGTTCTTTGCATGCGTCGGAGCCGTAGAGGGCGGCCCGACGCCATTCGCTAACAAAAAATCAGGAGGGGATCGAACATGGCTTTCAAACCGATTGCGGCAGCAGCGCTTGCCAGTGCGGCAATGACCTCGCTGCTGGCAGGTCTCGGCCCGTCGCTCGCGGCGCCAACGAGCATTCGCGCGCATCTCAATGCCGATATCCGCAGCATCAATCCGGGCGTGAACCGGGACGACAATACCGACGCCGTCGTGCTGCATATGGTCGAGGGCCTCGTCGCCTATGGCGATGATGCCGAGGTCAAGCCGCTCCTTGCCGAGAAGGTCGCGCTGTCCGAGGACGGGCTGAGCTACACCTTCACACTGCGCAAGGGGGTGAAGTTCCACAATGGCGCGCCGCTGACGGCTGCCGACGTCGTCTGGAGCTGGAACCGCTACATGGACCCGAAGACCGAATGGCGCTGCCTTTCGGAATTCGACGGGCGAGGGCGGGTCAAGGTCGAATCCGTAACGGCGCCGGATGCTTCGACGGTGGTGTTCAAGCTCGACAAGCCGAGCTCTCTCTTCCTTGCCAGCATCGCCCGCACCGATTGCGCCATGACCGGGATCATGCACAAGGATTCGGTGAAGGCGGATGGCAGTTTCGACAAGCCGATCGGCACGGGGCCATTCAGCTTCGGCGAATGGCGCCGCGGCGAATATATCCGGCTCGTGCGCAATGCCGACTACGCCAGCCTTCCCGGCAAGATCGATGGCTATACCGGCAGCAAGCGTCCGCTGGTGGATGAAGTCCGCTTCCTGATCGTGCCTGACAGCTCCACCGCCAAGGCCGCATTGCTGCGTGGCGACATCGACGTCATCCCCGACGTCGCCAACGCTGAAGTCGGCGAGCTGCGCAAGAACCCCAAGGTCGAGGTCTCGCTCGTCTCGAACATGGGATTGGTCGGCCTCCTGCTGCAGACCCGCGATCCGTTGCTGCAGAACCAGAAGCTGCGCCAGGCGATTGCCGCGGCGCTCGACGTCAACGAGATCGTCTCCGCCGTCACGGACGGCCTGGGCAAGCCGAACAATTCGATCGTCCCTGCGATGTCGTCCTATTACGGGCCGGTGCAGAAGCAGGGCTACAAGCACGATGTCGCGGCTGCCAAGAAGCTGCTTCAGGAAGCCGGCTACAAGGGCGAGCCGATCGTGATGCTCGCCAACAAGCGCTATCCGCAGAGCTTCGATTCCGCGGTGATCGCGCAGCAGATGCTGCAGGGCGCCGGCATCAATGTCTCGATCGAAGTGCTGGAATGGGCGACGCAGCTCGACCGCTACAGCAAGGGCAACTACCAGATGCAGGCTTTCCCCTATTCGGCCCGCCTCGACCCCGCACTGAGCTTCGAGTCGATCGCCGGTCCGAAAGCGACCCAGCCGCGCAAGGTCTGGGACGATCCGGACTCGCTCGCGCTGCTCGACAAGTCGATGGTGGTTTCGGACAAGGCCGAGCGCCAGAAGCTGTTCGACGAACTGCACACGCGCTTCATCGCCCAGGTGCCAATGGTCATGCTCTATAATGGGCTCGATGCCGGCGTCTATGCGAAGCGCGTGAAGGGCTACCAGTCCTCGATCCTGTCCAAGCCCAGGCTCTGGGAAGTCAGCGTCACCGACTAAAGGTCCCCCGGCTCTCTCTCGGGTGCATCCTTGAGAATATGAGCTGCAATCAACTGCGAGAGGCGCGCAATGTCGCGCTTCTCGATGGCTTCGATCATGGCGTGATGGTCACGGTCGCTGCGCAGCAGCGAGTCGTGGGAGGCCCATACCGTGACGTTCGACCCGCGCCCGCGATCACGCAGGTTCCAGATCAGCTCCTCCAGCACGGGGTTGCCGCTGAGATGATACATCACTTCGTGAAATTCCGCGTTGACCCGGCTCTGGTCGGCGCGCGTGCCCTCGCGCACCGCCACGCCGAACTCCTCGGCGAGGCCACGAAGCGTCGAGAGGGTTGCCGGCGTCATCCGGCCAACGATCGCGGTCGCGACGGAGGTCTCGATCACGATCCTGACGGACCGGATATGGCGCAGGGTCTCTCGATCGATCTCGGCCACGCGGTAGCCCCGGTTGGGGACATGTTCGATCGCCTTGCGCACGACGAGTTCGTCGAGCGCGGTGCGAACATCAAAGCGCGTCGCGGCGAATTTCTGCTCGATGTCGATCTGGCGGAGCCATTCGCCGGACCGGAAGTGGCCGAGCTTGATCGCCTCGGCGATCTCTCCAGCCAGGGCGTGTTTCGATTTCGGCTTACGCTTCACGGTCGTCATCGTCATCCCCTAGCTCATCTCGCCGCGATTTCGCTACCGGGCGAAGCGACCGATCCAAGCTTGCCAGCCTGAATGCAACGTGCAACATAATTGGCGCCAATTTAAAAGCCAATAAAGGATATCCGATGGCTGCGATGACTGCGACGCGTGAAGCGCCCGAAGCCGGGAAGGCCGACAAGGCTGCCGCGCTCTACGACATGGACCGGACCACGGTCTTCGCCAGCCGACACGATCCCCGCTTTGCCTATTGCCTCTACGTGCCGCCGTCAGTGGGGCAGGGCGGCGAGCCGCCGGCGCTGGTCGTCGCCATGCATGGCACCGGCCGCAGTTTCATCACCTATCGCGATGCCTTCACCGAGTTCGCGCGCTGGAACAACTGCATCGTGCTCGCGCCGCTCTTCCCGGTCGGGGTGCGGGGCGACGGCTATCGTGACGGCTTCAAGTACATGCGCGAAGCCGACATCCGCTACGATCACGAACTGCTTGCCATCGTCGATGAGGTCGGCGAGCGCTACAATCTCGACTTCAAGCGCTTTGCCCTGTTCGGGTATTCCGGCGGCGGGCACTTCGCACATCGCTTCATGCTTCTGCATCCCGACCGCCTCTGGGCTGCCTGCATCGGAGCACCGGGTTCGGTCACGCTGCTCGATCCGACGCGCGACTGGTGGGTCGGCACGCGGAATTTCGCGGCGCTGTTCGGGCAGGAGATCGACTTGGCCGCCCTCGCCAAAGTGCCGGTCCAGATGATCGTCGGGGCTGCCGATCTGGAAACCTGGGAAATCACCCACAAGGAAGGCGGCCGCAACTGGATGCCGGATGCCAACCATGCCGGCAAGACCCGCCCTGAGCGGCTCGCCAGCCTGCAGCGCTCCTTCGAAGCCGAAGGCGTGAAGGTGCGCTTCGATCTGGTGCCGAACATGCCGCATGACGGCGTCAAGGCTGTGCCGCGCGTCGAGGAATTCCTGGCGGAAACGCTGACCCGCCTGCGTGCAGATGCTGCGCCTCTCACCGTGCTGAAGGGGAAATGAAGTGAACCTGACGTCGTCCCTGGCTATTGCTTTGACCCTTGTTGCTGCGCCGGTTCTGGCCCAGCAATCGACGATCAATGTCGCGCTCAATGCGGACATCCGTTCGACCAACCCGGGCGTCAACCGGGACGACAATACCGATGCCGTCGTGCTGCACATGGTCGAGGGCCTGGTCGGCTACCGCGAGAACGGCGCGGTCGCGCCGTTGCTGGCGGAGTCGATCGCGGTCTCGCCCGACGGGCTCACTTACACCTTCACGCTGCGCAAGGGCGTGAAGTTCCACAATGGCGCGGTCATGACCTCGGCCGACGTGCTGTGGAACTGGAACCGCTACATGGACGCGAAGACCGACTGGCGCTGCCGGGCGGAATTCGACGGCCGGACCGGCATGAAGGTCACCAGTGTCGACGCACCTGATCCGTCGACCTTCGTCATGAAGCTGGAAAAGCCCAGTGCGATGTTCCTCGACACCATGGCGCGCACCGATTGCGCCATGGTCGCGATCATCCACAAGGACTCGGTGAAGGCCGACGGCAGCTGGGACCGGCCGATCGGCACCGGCCCCTTCACGCTCGGCGAATGGCGCCGCGGCGAATTCGTCTCGCTGAAGCGCTTCGACGGTTACGTCTCGCCCCCGGGCGAGCAGCGCGACGGCTATGTCGGCCGCAAGCGTGCCCTGGTGCCGGAGGTGAAATTCCTCTCCATCGCCGATGGCGCCACGATCAAGGCCGGCTTGATGTCGGGCGCATTGCATGTGGCAGACGTCCCTGATTCCGACGTGCCGGAAATGAAGAAGATCCCCAATCTCGAGGTGATGAGCGCCCCGAGCGCGACGAAGCACGCCTTCCTGTTCCAGACGCGCGACGCCCTGCTCGGCGATGTCCGGATGCGCCAGGCGATCGCGGCCGCGCTCGATCTCGACCAGATCGTCGCGCACACCTCGAACGAGCTCGGCAAGACCAACAACTCGGCGATCTATGTCACGTCGCCCTATTACAGCGAGGTGCAGCGCCAGCGTTACACCCAGGACCTCGCCAAGGTGAAGAAGCTGCTCGCCGAGGCCGGCTACAAGGGCCAGCCGATCAAGCTGATCGCCAATAAGCGCTCGACGGTGCCGAGCTTCCCGGCCGCGGTCGTGGCCCAGGCCATGCTGCAGGCCGCCGGCATCAACAGCGAGATCGAGGTGCTGGAATGGGCGACCCAGCTCGACCGCTATTCCAAGGGCAACTTCCAGATGATGTCCTTCAGCTATTCCGCCCGCATCGATCCTGCCCAGAGCTACAACCAGTTCAGCGGACCCAAGGACGCATTCCCGTCCAAGGCCTGGGACAGCCGGCGTGCCGACGAGCTGATCGAGAAGGCGACTCTCGTCGGCGATCCGGCCGAGCGCCAGAAGCTGTTCGACGAGCTCCACAAGCTGATGCTCGCCGAAGCTCCGCTGATCTTCCTCTACAATCAGGTCGACACGGCCGGTGTCTCCAGGAAGCTGCGCGGCTTTGCCCCCTGGGTCGCTGGGAAGCCGCGGCTCTGGGAGGTCAGCTTCGCCAATTGAGGCGTTGCTCCTGGCCCGCGCCGGACCCGGGCCAGCTCATCTCAAAACCAAGAAGAACGACGACAACAGGAACATCGACATGAACCGCATCTATGCCTCGGCCTTCGCACTGGCGACCTCAGCGCTCGTCGCTGGTCCGGCCGCCGCCCAGTCCGTCACGGTCGCGGTCGCTGCCGATATCCGCAGCTCCAATCCCGGCGTGAACCGCGACGACAACACGGATGATTTCGTCCTGCAGCTCGTCGAGGGCCTGGTCGGTTATGCCGAGGATGGCACGGTCGGGCCGCTTCTCGCCGAGAAGGTCGAGATGTCGGCCGACGGCAAGGCCTACACTTTCACGCTGCGCAAGGGCGTGAAGTTCCACAATGGCGCGGAGCTGACCTCGGCCGACGTCGTCTGGAGCTGGAACCGCTACATGGATCCGAAGACGGAGTGGCGTTGCCTGTCCGAATTCGACGGTCGCAATGGCCTGAAGGTCGAGGCGATCGAGGCTCCCGACGCCAACACCGTCGTGATGCGCATCAACTCGCCCAGCGCGCTCTTCCTCGACGCGCTGGCACGCACCGACTGCGCCATGGCCGCCGTCATCCACAAGGACTCGCTGAAGGCGGACGGTTCCTGGGACAAGCCGGTCGGCACCGGGCCGTTCAAGATCGGCGATTGGAAGCGCGGCGAGTATTTCACCATGACCGCCTTCGACGGCTATGTGTCGCCGAAGAGCGACAAGCGCGACGGCTATATCGGCCTGAAGAAGCCGCTCATCAAGGACGTGAAGTTCCTTGTCGTGCGCGATCCCGCGACGGTGAAGGCCGGCCTGATCTCAGGCGCCATCGACATGGCCGAAATCCTGCCGAGCGATGTCGAGGAACTGCGCAAGAATCCCAAGCTCGACGTGAAGGTCGCCCCGAACGCCGTGCGCCACACCTTCCTGTTCCAGACGAACGACGCGCTGATCAAGAACGTCAAGCTGCGCCAGGCCATCGCCGCCTCGCTCGACATGACCGAGCTGGTCGCAGCCGCCTCCAGCAATCTCGGCACGCCGAACAATTCGGCGATCTATCCGAGCTCGGCCTATTTCGGACCGGTCGAGAAGCAGGGCTTCAGCTATGACCCGGCCAAGGTGAAGAAGCTGCTCCAGGAGGCCGGCTACAAGGGCGAGAAGATCTCGATCATCGCCAACAAGCGCCCGACCGTGCCGAGTTTCCCGGCCGCCGTCGTGGCTCAGGCGATGATGCAGGCCGCCGGCATCAATGCCGAGATCGAGGTCCTGGACTGGGCAACCCAGCTCGATCGCTACAACAAGGGCAATTACCAGATGCAGTCCTTCTCCTATTCGGCACGCTTCGACCCCGCACTCGGGTTCGAGCAGTTCGCCGGGCCGAAGGACAAGCAGCCGCGCAAGGTCTGGGACAATGCCGAGGCGCAGGCACTGATCGACAAGTCGATGGTCGTTTCGGACAAGGCCGAGCGCCAGAAGCTCTTCGACGACCTGCACAAGCGCATGATCGAAGAGGTGCCGCTGATCATCTACTTCAACGGCCTCGACGTGATCGCGCATTCCAAGCGCGTGCGCGATTTCCAGCCGTGGCAGTCGAAGATGCGGATGTGGGGCGTCAACCTCGCCAATTGAGGCGCAGGTCTGACGGGGAGGGGAAGCACCAATGCTGCGTTTCGCGCTCACGCGCATCCTGATGGCGTTGCCGACACTGTTCATCGTGGCAGTCTCGGTTTTCGTCCTGATCCGGTTGATCCCGGGTGATCCGGCCCAGCTCATGCTGGGCGACCTCGCCGATCCGGCGAGCCTGGCCGATCTCCGGGCACGCCTGGGCCTCGATCGCAGCCTGCCGATGCAGTTCGCGATCTGGTTCGGCAATCTGCTGCAAGGCGATCTCGGCCAGTCGATCAATTCGCAACAGGCGGTCCTGCCGCTCATCGCCCAGCGCTTCTTCATCAGCGCGCAGGTGGTGCTGGTTGCGGTGCTGTTCGCCTGCCTGGTCGCCGTACCGGCCGGCGTGATTGCCGCCTGGCGCCAGAACAGCTCGCTCGATCTCACCCTGGTGGGGCTGGCGACGCTGCTGCTCTCGATCCCGACCTTCTGGCTCGGCCTGCTCCTGCTGCTGTTCTTCGGGCTGAAGCTCGAATGGCTTCCGGTCGTCGGCTATGTCTCGATCGGCGAGGACACGACACGCGGCATCCTCTACCTCGTCATGCCGATCCTGACGCTGTTCCTGCACGAGATCGGCGTGATCCTGCGCATGGCGCGCGCCTCGACGCTGGAGGTGCTGCGGCTCGACTACATCACCCATGCCCGCGCCAAGGGCCTCTCGGAAGGCGCCGTGCTCTGGCGCCACGCCTTCAAGAACGCCTTCGGGCCGACCTGGACGCTGATCGGGCTCGTGCTCGGCAACCTGCTCGGCGGCATCGCCGTGGTCGAGACCGTCTTCACCATTCCCGGCCTTGGCCGTCTGCTGGTCGATTCGATCTTCGCGCGCGATTACCCGGTGATCCAGGGCTGCCTGCTCTTCGTCGCCTTCACCTATGTCCTCGTCAATCTGGTGATCGACCTGTGCTATCCCATCTTCGACCCGCGGGTGACAGCCGAATGAAGCTCCCCGCACCCAACGCCCTGCTGGGCGGTCTGCTCATCGGTGTCCTGCTCGTCGTCGCCCTGACCGGCGCGGTCTGGACCCCCTACGATCCCCTGCAGCTCTCGTTCCGCGCCAAGCTCGCGGCGCCGAGCGCCATGCACTGGCTCGGCACCGATGAGTTCGGCCGCGACGTGCTCTCCCGCCTGATGGCGGGCGCTGCGACCAGCGTCTGGATCAGCCTGCTGACCGTCACGCTCGCCGTGACGCTGGGCACCGTGATCGGCGTCTTCAGTGGCTATCTCCGCGGCTGGTTCGACCGCATCGTCATGGCCTTCAACGATGCGCTGCTCGCCTTTCCCGGAATCCTGCTGGCGCTCGGCCTGCTCGCGGTGGTGGGTGCCAACAAATACGGCATCATCGTCGCGCTCGGCATCGCCTATGCGCCCTCGGTCGCCCGCATCGTGCGCGGCACGGTGCTTTCGCTGCGCGAGCGCGAATACATCGCCGCCTCCCGCGTGATGGGCAATTCCGAGGGCTTCACCATGGCCCGCCACATCCTGCCGAACTGCATCGCGCCGCTGACCGTGCTGGCGACCTCGATGTTCGGCTATGTGCTGCTGGCGGAGAGCGCGCTCTCCTTCCTCGGCCTCGGCGTGCCGCCACCGGCCCCGACCTGGGGCAACATGCTCGCCGGTTCGCGGCCCTATATCGGCCAGGCCGTCTGGCTCGGCATCTTCCCCGGCCTGTGCATTTCGCTGACGCTGCTCGGGATCAATCTTCTCGGCGATGCGGTGCGCGACAAGCTCGACCCGCGCATGAGGGGAATGTGATGGCCTCGTCCGAAACACTTCTGCGCGTCGACGACCTCACGCTCGAGATCGGCAGCACCGGCAAGCGCGTCGTCAACGGCGTCAGCTTTTCCGTCTCGCCAGGCGAGATCGTCGGCATCGTCGGCGAGTCCGGCTCCGGCAAGACCCTGGCTGCGCGCGCCCTGATGGGCTTCATCCCGCCCGCAGTCAGGCGCGTCGCCGGGTCGATCAAGTTCGAGGGCCAGGAGGTCACGACCATGGAACCGAAGCAGCTGCGCGCCATGCGCGGTTCGCGTGTCGGCATGGTCTTCCAGGAGCCGATGACCTCGCTGAACCCGTCGATGCTGATCGGCCGGCAGCTCGACGAGGGCCTGGCGCTGCATCGCAAGCTCAGCACCAGCGAGCGCAAGGAGCTGATCCTCGACATGCTCCGGCGTGTCGGCATCCGCGATCCCGAGGGCGCGTTGACCTCCTATCCGCATCAGTTCTCCGGCGGCATGCGCCAGCGCATCATGCTGGCCTCGGTGATGTTGCTGAAGCCGGCGCTGCTGATCGCCGACGAGCCGACGACGGCACTCGACGCTGTCGTGCAGCGCGACGTGCTGGAGCTGATGGTCGACCTGACCAAGGCCAACAACACCGCCGTGCTGATGATCAGCCACGACCTCGGCATGATCGCGCGCTATTCCGACCGCGCCATCGTGATGTGCCAGGGCGATGTCGTCGAGCAGGGCCGGACCGAGGAGCTGCTGGCGCGGCCGAAGCACCCCTATACGCGCAAGCTGCTGGCCGCGATGCCGCATCGCGGTCCGGCGCGCGCGCTGCCGGAAGCCGGAACGCCGATCGTCTCGGTGCGTGATCTCGTGATCGACTATGGCGGACGCCAGGGCTTCTTCCGCAAGGAGGCGCCGAAGCGCGCACTGCATGGCATCAGCCTGGATGTCGCGCCGGGCCAAGTCGTCGCCGTCGTCGGCGGCTCGGGCTCGGGCAAGACCACGCTCGGCCATGCGATCGCCGGCCTGATCAAGCCGACCAGCGGCGAGATCCGCTTCGAGGGCAAGCCGATCGACAAGAGCGAGACGGCCTATTGGGATTACCGGCTGAACTGCCAGATGGTCTTCCAGGATCCCTATTCCTCGCTCGATCCGCGCATGACCATCGGCGATCTCGTGGCCGAGCCGCTCCGGCTGGTGCCCGGCATGACGGCGGCCCTGAAGGCGGCGCGGCTGCAGGAGGTGCTGGCGGAGGTCGGCCTCGCCGACGGCTTCGCGTCACGCTATCCGCACGAGCTCTCGGGCGGCCAGCGCCAGCGCATCGCGATCGCACGCGCCGTGGTGCGCCGTCCGAAATTCGTGATCGCCGACGAGCCGGTCTCGGCCCTCGACGTGACGGTGCGGGCGCAGGTGCTGGAGCTCTTCGCCGAGCTGCAGCGCAAGCACGGCTTCTCCTGCCTGTTCATCAGCCATGATCTCGGCGTGGTCGAGCAGGTCGCCGACCGTGTCGTGGTGATGAACGAGGGCCGGATCGTCGAGGACGGGACCCGCGACGAGATCTTCGACCGGCCGCAGCATGCCTATACCCGCAAGCTGCTCTCTGCCGTGCCCGGCCTCGAAACCGCGCCGGACGGAGGCGTGCGCCTGTTCTGGCGGCTGGTCGACGAAACCGAAGCCGCGCTCGCCTGATCCCCAGCTTCCGGCGGCGGGCGCTACGCGCCCGCTCGCTCTCCTGCTATGAGGCAGGCCCCTGGCAGGGAGCGACGGATCAAGGCGATGCAGGTGAGGGTGATGTCCGGCAGGCGTAGCGGCGACGGGAGTATTCGCCGGTGAGCATGGTTCTCGCCTGCGATCTCGGCGGCACCAGTTTTCGCGCAGCTCTCGTCGACGAGGCGGGGCAGCTTCGGGCCCGCCATAGCATCGTCATGCGGGTGCCGATCGAGCAGGGCGGCGCCGCCGAGATCGATCCCGACCACTGGTGGAGCGCGCTCCGCGAGAGCGCAGCCGTGCTCCTGGCTTCCCATCCCACGCTCTTCGGGCAGATCGAGGCATTGGCGATCTCGGCGCTGACGCGCACGCAGGTCTTCGTCGATCGCGACGGCCAGGTGCTCCGTCCCGCCATGCTATGGCGCGATACGCGCGCCGACACGACGCTGCCCTCGCTTCTGGCCACGTGCCCGAAGGAGCATCCGGAGACAGCGGGCCTCAATGCCTTCCACCCGCTCGCGCGGCTTTGGTGGCTGAAACAGTCCGAGCCGGGCATCCTCGCGGCCACGGCGCATGTTCTCGATCCCAAGGACTATCTGAATCTGCGCCTGACCGGGGTCGTGGCGAGCGATACCGTTTCGCTCGCGCGGCTGGAGGCGGCCGCAGCGGCCGCGCCCGCCGGCGGTTCGCTGTTCGACGCTGCCGCCCTGCCGGTGACGCTTCTTCCGCCGCTGCGCCAGCCGGTTTCGATCATGGGCCATGTCCAGCCGGGGCTGGAAGGCGCACTTGGCCATCTTGCCGGCCGGCCCGTGATCGCCATGGCGAACGACACCTGGGCGAGCGTGGTCGGATTGGGCGCCATGCGTCCGGGTTTTGGCTACAACCTGTCCGGGACGACGGAGGTGCTGGGTCTCGTCAATGCACGGGCTGCCTGGGCCGAAGGGCTGATGACGGTAGACTGGGGCGCCGGCCTCACCCAGCTCGGCGGCCCCAGCCAGACAGGGGCCGACACGCTGATCTGGCTGCTCGAGCTGCTCGGTCGCTTCCAGGGCGAACCGGCGCAAGCCGGTCGCGAGCTTGGCCGCGTCCTTGCGGAACCGCGCGATGCCGCCCCGGTGATCTTCCTGCCCTATCTCCAGGGCGAACGCGTGCCGTACTGGGACCCGTCACTGCGCGGGGCTCTCGTCGGGCTCAATCGCCGCCACCGCGCGGTTGACCTCGCCTGGGCGGTGATGGAGGGCGTCGGTTTCCTCAATCGTGTCGTGCTGGAGCGTGCCGAGGCAGCGTCAGGCCGGCCGATCGCGGAACTTCGCTTCGGCGGAGGCGGCGCTGCCAATCGCCATTGGTGTCAGATCAAGGCGGATATCCTCGGCCGTCCGGTCGGCGTCGTCGAAGGCGAGGAGCATGGTCTGCTCGGTGCTGCCATCGTCGCCTGGACCGCTCTCGGACGCTTTCCGGATCTCGCCGCAGCGCAGGAAGCGCTTGTCAGACTGGCGCGGGTCTACCAGCCGAACCCGGCCTCACGCGAACCCTATGATCGGCTGTTTGGCCTCTTCCGACAGGCAGAGCAGGCTCTGGCTCCAATCGGGCGTCAGCTCGCCGGTTGGCGCGAGTGAGGGGCCGCACGTGCAGCATGGGCCTGACGTTGCGCAATTGGACGTGGAGAATTCGCTCTCAACCCGTTGCGCCGGCTCGCATTCGCGTTGGCCCCGCACTAGGGTTGAGTTGTTCCATTCGGTACGGCTTCGGCCGGTTCGGATGGAATGCCCGCTCGCCCGCTGTCATGACATGATGCCCCGACACTCGATCCCGTCTCCCCATCAGCCCTTTGCGACGCCCGGAGGCCGCATGGCGCTTCCGTTGCGGGGAACGCACTGAATGCGCACGCTTGTCGAACGGCATGGCACTGCATTGGCGGGGCTCGCCCTGATCGGGTTCTTCGTCGCGTTTGCGCCGAATTTCGCAAGCCCGGGCAATCTCCTGAACATCGCCAAGGACACGAGCTTCCTCGCCATCCTTGCACTCGGCTTTGCGCTCGCCCTGACCATCGCCGAGCTCGATCTGTCGATCGCCGAGGTCGCGAGCCTGGCTGCAGTCGCCGCTGGCTGGTTCATCCAGGCGGGCTATGACCCCGCGATCGCGGTCCTGGCCGCTCTTGCGGTGGGCGCCGGGCTGGGGGCCTTCAACGGTTTCGGCGTCACGGTGCTGAAGGTTCCTTCGCTGATCGTGACGCTCGGCACGGCCGCCATCGCCAAGGGGCTCGCCTTCATGATCACGCAGGGCGTCGCCTTCGTCGGGCGCTGGCCGGCCGGATTCACCGGCCTGGCACGCGGCACGACGCTCGGCCTGCCCAATCTGATCTGGTTCCTGCTTGCGGCGACCGGCATCTCCTATGTGCTGCTGAAATGGACCCGGACCGGCGCCCATATGGCGGCAACCGGCGAGGCTGATGAGGCGGCGCGGCTCGCAGGCATCGCGACCATGCGGATGAAGCGGCTTGGCCTGCTGCTGGCCGGCGTTTTCGCCTCGATCACCGCCGTGCTGCTCGCCGCGAGCCTCTCCTCCGCCGCTCCGAACATGGCCGGCGACTATTTTCTCTACGCCATTGCCGCCGTGCTGCTCGGCATGACGATGTTCGAGCCCGGCAAGCCCAATGTGGCCGGGACGGTCTTTGCCGCGCTTGTGCTCAAGGTTCTTGGCAACGGGCTCGTGCTGATGGGCGCAGCCTATTACGTGCAGGATATCGTGCTTGGCATCATCATCATCGGCTCGGTCGCATTCTCGGCCAGCGTGGTGCGGAAGGCAGCCGTCAAGGTTTGAACGCAACAACGCCGCGCAGCCATCCGCGCGGTCCGGAGGGGGTAGTCATGAAGTTCGTGAAGATGGTTGCAGCCAGCTGTCTGGCGCTGGCCTGGGGCGTCGGCAGCGCCTCCGCATTCGAGCTCGGCGTCATCGGCTTCCAGTTCACCTCGGAGACGCATGCGCGCGTTGCAAATGCGGCTGCGGCTGCGGCCAAGGCCAAGGGCTGGAACGTCACCCTGCTGAATTCCGAAGGCGCGCTGCCGAAGCACGCCGAGCAGTTCGAGGCGCTGATCGCCAAGAAGGTCGACGCCATCATCGTCGCCATGGGCAAGCCGGTCGAGGCGGAAGCCCAGTTCAAGGCCGCGAAGGACAAGGGCATCCCGGTCATCACAGTCCAGTCCGGCGCCGGGCCGTACTCGCTGTTCGACATCCAGACCAATGAATACAAGGTCGGTGCGGACGCAGCCCTCTATCTGCTCGGGCAGATGGGCTACACCGGCAACCTGATGTCGGTGCGTTTCGACGGCAATATCGCCTCACGCATTCGCGGCAAGGTGCTCGACGTCGTCCTGTCCGAGAACACCGCGGTCAAGGAAGTCGGAAAGCACGGCATGGCGCGCACCCAAAGCTGGCGCGACGATGTTCGCAGCGGCGTGCAGGCGCTGCTCCTGCGCAATCAGGGCAAGATCAACGGTATCTGGGCCTCCTTTGACGGTCAGGCCTACATCATCGACGATCTGCTCAAGGCCCAGGGCGTCAAGAAGGGCGAAATTCCGCTCGTTTCCGTCGATGGCGGCGCCGAAACCTATCGTCGCATTGCCGACCCGGACAGCACCTTCCTCGCGACCGTCACCGTTCCCTTCGAGGAAATGGGCGTGAAGGCTGTCGAGGCTGTCGAGGCCATCGCCGTGAAGAAGCAGCCGGTGAGCGCCATCACGACCGGCCCCTATCTCTTCATGGACGCGGTCGTCGTCGACAAGAACAACGTCAAGGACTTCCTGAAATAGGGCGCCCCTCGTCCGGGCCGGCCTTTGCAGCCGGCCCGTTTGCGCGCCCTCCGGAGAGCATGCGGATGACAGAAAAGGCGGCCTCGGAGCCCATCTTCGCGATGCGCTCGGTCGGCAAGAATTACGGCGCCGTCCAGGCACTGAGCGGCATCGATCTCGACGTCCATGCCGGCGAGGTCCTGGCGATCTGCGGCGACAACGGCGCCGGCAAATCGACGCTGATCAAGATCATGTCGGGCGCCGAGGCGCCGACCGCCGGCACCATTCGCCTGCGTGGCCGCGAGGTGCATTTCCGCTCGCCGCATGACGCGCTCGAGCAGGGCGTGGCGACGATCTACCAGGAGCTTGCCCTCGCGCCGCGCCTGTCGATCGCCGCAAATGTCTTCATGGGGGCCGAGCTGACGCGCCCGCTCGTGCTGCCTTTCCTGCGCGTGCTCGACAAGGCGCGGATGGCGGACGAGGCGAGAGGCTACCTGCGCCGGCTGTCGGTGCAGATCGAGGACATGACGCGCCCGGTCGAGCGGCTCTCCGGCGGACAGCGTCAGGCCGTGGCGATCTCGCGGGCGCTTCGCTGGAACGCCGAGGTCATCATCATGGATGAGCCGACGGCTGCGCTCGGCGTCAAAGAAACCGCGCAAGTGCTTGATCTTGTACGCCATCTCAAGGCGGAGGGGCGCACTGTCCTGCTGATCAGCCACAACATGCGCGACGTGGTCGCGCTGGCGAGCCGGGTCGTGATCCTGCGCAGCGGCCGCAAGCTGCATGACCTGCCGATCGGCGATCTCACCCCCGACGATCTCAGCCATCTGATCATGTCCGCCCCGGCGCTGGCGGCCTGAGATGGCACGGCCGATCATCATCGACACCGATCCCGGGCAGGATGACGCTGTTGCCCTGCTGCTCGCCTTTGCGCAGCCTGACGAACTCGACATTCGGCTGGTCAGCACGGTCGCGGGCAATGTCGGGATCGACCTGACCACCGCCAACGCGCTGCGCGTCCGCGATCTGGCGGCGCGCCCCGATGTGCCCGTACAAGCGGGCATGGCGCGGCCGATGCTGGAGCCGCTCGAGACGGCGGAATTCGTCTCCGGACCCGACGGCCTGAGCGGCGCCGGGCTGCCGGCCGCCGCCTCGTCGGCGGCTCCCGGCCATGCCGTCCAGGGGATCGTCGAGGTCCTGCGCGCAGCCACAGACGGCAGCATCACGATCTGCGCGCTCGGGCCGCTGACCAATGTCGCGATGGCCTTGCGGCTTGCCCCGGAACTTGCGCCCAAACTGCGCGAGATCGTGGTGATGGGCGGGGCCATGGGCCTCGGCAACATGACGCCGGCAGCCGAGTTCAATTTCTATGTCGATCCGCATGCCGCGGCGGTCGTCCTCGGGGCGGGCGTTCCTGTCACGCTGTTTGGCCTGCATGCGACGCATCAGGCCATCGCCTCGTCGGCGGCCATGGCGCGGTTGGACGGGCTCGGCACCCGCACCGGGCGAGCGGTCCACGGCATGCTGACGCGTCCGCGCCCAGGGGGCCTGGGCACGGCGGCCCACCCCATGCACGACCCCTGCGTCATCGCCTGGCTGCTCTGGCCCGAGCTGTTCAAGGGCCGTGATTGCCATGTCGAGATCGAGCTCGCCGGCAATGTCCGGGGCCGCTCGACCATCGACTGGAACGGCCGGACGAAGCGCCCGGCAAACGCCTTCGTCGTCAACGAGGTCGATGCCGACCGCCTGTTCGAGCGCATGATCGATGCGCTCGCCCGCCTGCCTTGAGGATTGCTGGATCATGACCCATCCGGTCGACGAGTGTCTCGCCGAGGCCGAGGCCGCGATTGCGCGCATGAAGGAGGCCGCGATCGCCGCGCGTCACCAGCACGCGCGTGCCGAGCTGATGCGCCATATGCGGACCACGGCCCGCAAGGTCGTCTCGCGCCCGCTCGATGAGGCGGTCGCACTCGTCTCGCATGAATGGATGAAAGCCTGGAGCCTCGATGCAAGCGCCTATCCCGAACTGGCCCATGACATCACTGCCTTCACCGCTGCCTTCTGCGCCGATGCGCGCGAGAGCACGGAGCAGACGCAGGCTGCGATCCGGGATGCCGTTGCCGCGCTGGAAACAGGCTTCCGGGCCATCGGCACGAGCCTGAGCGACCAGATGGCGTTCCGCTCCGAATGCGCCCATGGCTGGTGGCAAAGCGTCGTGGCGCTGCCGGCCGAATTGCGGGCCACTGAGCGCCGCAGCATTCCGCGCGCCGGCGAGGATGCGCCCTTCTGGAGCGCCGGCGCCCAGCCGCATTGCGGCTGAGGCCTCACTCTCCCCGCGTCGGGGACGGCAGTCGCGCCCGGCTGCCTGCCTCGGCGAAAGGTTCTTCTCTTCATTTTGTGAAATAAGAAAAACCACACTACCTCAAGTGAATTGCCCCGGTGGGCGTTCGGGTATAGCTGAATTGTTCGATTTACAGAACAATACAGGCGGCCAAGACCATGGCCAGAGACCCCATCGATACGGGCCTTTCCGCCCAACAAGGCGCACCGGCTGAGGCAATTGACTTGCCCGAGCGCGCTGCTGACCTCGTTCGCGCGTTCGGCAAGTCGGATGCGCGCGACCGTCTCATCGGACTGCGTCAGGCGGTTTCGGGACGGATCGTCTTTACCACCAGCTTCGGCCTTGAGGATCAGGTCCTCATCCATCTGATCGCTCGTGCCGGGCTTCCCATCGAGATCGTCACCCTCGACACCGGCAGGCTCTTTCCGGAGGTCTACAGCCTCTGGCAGGAGACTGAGCGTCACTATGGCGTGGTGATCCGCCCCTTCTACCCGCGCCATGACGCGATCGAACTTTTTGTCCGCCAAAACGGCATCAACGGCTTTTATGCTTCCCGCGACGCCCGCAAATCCTGCTGCGACATCCGCAAGGTCGAGCCACTGGGCCGGGCCCTGGACGGGGCGGAGATCTGGATCACCGGCTTGCGCTCCGACCAGTCGGCCGCGCGCGGCGGCGTCGCGCTCGCGGAGGCCGAAACGGAGCGCGGCCTGATCAAGTTCAACCCCTTGCTCGACTGGTCGCGCGAGGTCGCGCTGAGTTTCTCCAAGGCTGAAGGAATCCCGCTCAATCCTTTGCATGACAAAGGCTTTATCTCGATCGGCTGCCAGCCCTGCACCCGTGCGATCGCACCGGGCGAGCCGGAGCGGGCCGGGCGCTGGTGGTGGGAAGACGACGCGGCCAAGGAATGCGGCCTGCATGTCGGGCCGGACGGGAATCTGGTCCGGGCCAAGGCTGCCACTGCGGCGGAGGCGCGACCATGATCCAGCTCAGCCATCTGCAGAAGCTCGAAGCCGAGGCGATCTTCATCATTCGCGAGGTTGTGGCGACCTGCGACAAGCCGGTGCTGCTCTATTCGATCGGCAAGGATTCCGCCGTTCTGCTGCATCTCGCCCTGAAGGCGTTCTATCCGGCGAAGCCGCCATTCCCGTTGCTCCATGTCGATACGACCTGGAAGTTCCGTGAGATGATCTCCTTCCGGAACGAGACGGCGGAGCGGCTCGGGCTCGATCTGATCGTCCATGTCAACCAGGACGGGGTCAGGGCCGGCATCGGGCCCTTCGCCTCAGGCTCGCGCGTCCATACCGACGTGATGAAGACGCAAGGGCTGAAGCAGGCACTCGACCTGCACAAGTTCGATGTCGCCTTCGGCGGCGCGCGGCGCGACGAGGAGAAGAGCCGCGCCAAGGAGAGGATCTTCTCGCTGCGCAGCGCCGAGCATCGCTGGGATCCGAAGAACCAGCGCCCGGAGCCCTGGCAGCTCTTCAACACCCGCAAGCACAAGGGCGAGAGCTTTCGCGTCTTCCCGCTCTCCAATTGGACCGAGCGCGATGTCTGGGACTACATCGCACTCGAGAACATACCGGTCGTACCGCTCTACTTCGCTGCCCCGCGTCCGGTCGTGCACCGCGACGGAGCCTGGATCATGCGCGACGACGACCGCATGGAACTCGCGCTCGGAGAGGTCGTCGAGACCCGCATGGTCCGCTTCCGGACGCTCGGCTGCTACCCGCTGACCGGCGCAGTCGAGAGCGAAGCCGCAAGCCTCACCGACATCATCGCCGAGATGCGCTCATCGCGCGCCTCCGAGCGCCAGGGCCGTGTCATCGACCATGACGGCGCCGGCTCGATGGAACAGAAGAAGCAGGAAGGGTACTTCTGATGGCTGTCGCCGCCGAGAAGAAGCGCCCGGGCGCCACGGCTCCACTCCCTGCGAACGATTCCTCCGGACTGAGCGAAACCGCCCAGCATTCGCTGCTGCGCTTCATCACCTGCGGCTCGGTCGATGACGGCAAGTCGACGCTGATCGGACGCGTGCTCTATGAGGCCGGCGCGGTCTTCGACGACCAGCTCAGCGCCCTCGACGCCGATTCCCGCAAATTCGGCACGCAAGGTGCGGAGCCCGACTTCGCGCTGCTGGTCGACGGGCTCTCGGCCGAGCGCGAGCAGGGCATCACCATCGATGTCGCATATCGCTATTTCGCGACGGAGAAGCGCAGCTTCATCGTCGCCGATACGCCGGGCCACGAGCAATATACCCGCAACATGGCGACCGGCGCCTCGACCGCCGATCTCGCCATCATCCTGATCGACGCCCGCAAAGGCCTGCTGCCGCAGACGCGGCGCCACTCCTTCATCGTCTCGCTGGTCGGCGTCTGCCACGTCGTGGTTGCGATCAACAAGATGGACCTCGTCGGTTACGACGAGGCAATCTTCGACCGGATCGCTGCGGATTATCGCGCGGCCGTGAAGAACCTCGGCTTCAGGTCGATCGACATCATCCCGGTTTCGGCGCGGGACGGCGAGAATGTGATGCGCCCCTCAACCACGATGCCCTGGCATAAGGGACCGGCGCTGCTGCCTCTGCTGGAGGCCATCGTCGTCGAACAGGAGACGCGCGACGAGGCCGGCTTCGTCCTGCCCGTGCAATGGGTGAACCGGCCCGATCTGGATTTCCGTGGCTATGCCGGCACAGCGGCCCGCGGCCGTGCCCGCGTCGGCGATGCCGTCACGGTGCTGCCGTCCGGGCGCAGCAGCACGATCGCGCGGCTGATCACCCCGTCAGGCGAAGCCAGCAACGCGGCGGCGGGGCAGGCCGTCACCCTGACCCTGGCTGACGAGGTCGACATTTCGCGCGGCGACGTCATCGCTTCCGCGGCGAGCCCGGTTCCCGTCCGGCGCGAGCTCCGGGCGCGGCTGCTCTGGACTGGCGAGCGCGCCATGCTGGAGGGCGGTCAGTTCGTGCTGAAGCTCGCGACCCAGGCCGTGAACGCCACGATCGGCGCGCTGGATCACAGCATCGACATCGAGGGCTTCAAGCCGGTGCCGGCGCAGGTCCTGCGCATGAACGGGATCGGCCTGGTGACGCTGCGGCTCGACCGGCCGCTGGCCACCTTGCCCTATCAGGAGAGCCGGGATCTCGGCGGCTTTATCCTGATCGATCGGATCAGCAACGAAACGGTCGCCTTTGGTTTCGTGGTCGCCGAGCCGGGCGCGGGACGAAGCCTGAACCCGGCGGAGGCGCTCTGTACGGCCGACCGCCTGCGACAGGCGCGCAACCGCCTGATCGGCGCTCCCGGCACGCCGGATCGGCGGCTCTGGTGGAGCGCCGTGAGTTGGCGCCTGCTCAGCACGGCAGGACTGTTCGGAGCAGCCCTTGCACTGACCGGCCGGCCCGGCGTCTCGGGTGTCCTCGCGCTCGGCGACTTCGCCCTGCGCCCGACCTTGCGCGGCCTTCACGCCCGGCTGTGGCAGAGGCACCCATCAGCCGCGCTTCAGGACGGCGCCGGCATCTGATCGATCGAGATCGTTTCGCCGGATGCACGATGGCGTGGGTCGCGGCGTCCTCAGCCCGCGACCACCGCCGTCGCCTCGATCTCGATCAGCGCCTGCGGCTCGACCAGCGCGACGACCTGAACGACCGCCATCGCCGGAAAATGCCGGCCCAGGGTCTCGCGATAGATCGGCCCCATATCCTTCAGGCTGGCGCGATAGGCCTCGATGTCCGTGACATACCAGGTCAGCCGCACGATATCCTCGATGCGACCGCCGCCGGCCTCGACCACAGCCTTGATATTGGCGAGGGTCTGACGGAGCTGCGGCAGAAACCCCTCGGCGAAGACGCCGTGCTCGTTCCAGCCGACGAGGCCACCGGTCACGATCACACGGCCTTCGGCGACCATGCCGTTGGCATAGCCGCGCGGCACCGGCCAGCCCTCGGGCAGGATTGCGCGTGATGCTGGAAGGTTCGACATGGCGGAGCCTCGGTCTTCGGCCGTTTCGGCCTGTTCTTGGGGGAATCAGGTCTCGGTGAGCGCCAACTGACGCAGTGCGAAACGCTGGAGCTTGCCGGTCGGCGTCTTCGGCAGAGCCGGAACGAACGCGATGGCGCGCGGGTATTTATAGGGCGCGATACCCGCCTTCACATGCTCCTGCAATGCCTTGGCCAGGGCCGTATCGCCGCGAATGCCCTCGCGCAGCACGACATAGGCCTTGACGATCTGGCCGCGGTCCGGACAGGGCGCGCCCACCACGCCGCACTCGGCGACATCGGGATGGGCGAGCAGGCAGGCTTCGACCTCCGGCCCGGCAATGTTGTAGCCGGCAGAGATGATCATGTCGTCCGAACGGGCCTGGTACCAGAAATAGCCGTCCGCATCGCGCAGATAGGTATCGCCGGTGATGTTCCAGCCGTCCTGCGCATATTTCGCCTGCCTGGGATCGGCGAGATAGCGGCAGCCGGTCGGTCCGCGCACGGCGAGGCGTCCGGGCGTGCCATCGGGCAGGGGATTGCCGGCCTCGTCGACGATCCGCGCCTCGTAGCCTGGCACGGGCAGGCCGGTGGCGCCCGGCCTTATCGCCTCGCGCGGCGCGGAAATGAAGATATGCAGCATCTCGGTGGCGCCGATGCCGTCCATCAGCGGCAGCCCCGTCCGCTTCAGCCAGGCTTCGAAGGTCGCCTTGGGCAGGGATTCCCCGGCCGAGACGCAGATGCGCAGGGAAGAGATATCGCGGCCGTCGAGCTTGTCGAGCATGGCGCGATAGGCCGTCGGCGCCGTGAAGCAGACGCTCGCCTTGTGGCGCTCGATTGCTGTGACGAGATCGGCGGGGGCGGCCTTGTCGGGCAGCACCATCGCGGCACCGATCCGCATCGGGAACAGCACGAGTCCGCCGAGCCCGAAGGTGAAGGCGAGCGGCGGCGAGCCGATGAAGCGGTCTTCCGGTGCCGCCTTCAGCACGCGCGCTCCATAGGTGTCGCAAATGGCGAGCAGATCCTGGTGGAAATGCATGGTGCCCTTCGGCTCGCCAGTGGTGCCCGACGTGAAGCCGATCAGGCAGACATCATCGCGGGCGGTATCGGCGGCGGTGGCGTTCTCATAGCCCGCGCGCGCCATTAGCGCTTCGAGATCGGTCGGCGTGCCTCCGCCCCAGGTCACGATGCGCGGGAGTTCGGGTGTCTGTGTCTGGGCGGTCCGGAGATCATCGATCAGGCGGTGATCGCACAGGGCCAATGTGATCTTCGCCTTGCGGATGGGGTAGGCGAGTTCGCCGGCGCGCAGCATCGGCATGGTCGCGACCGCGACGCCGCCCGCCTTCAGCACGGCGAGATAGGCCGCGACCATCATCGGCGTATTGGCGGCCCGCAGCAGCACACGGTTGCCCGGCCGCATCCCGAGATCGCGGGTCAGCACATTGGCGATGCGGTTCACGCGCTGGGCGAGTTCGGCGTAGGTCCAGACCTCGCGGTCCGAGATGATGGCGATGCGTTCGCCATGCCCCTCGCTGACATGACGATCGAGCAGTTCGGTCGCGACATTGAGCCGCTCGGGATAGGCGAGGCCGGCATCTGTGACCTTGAGGTCGGGCCAGCTGTCGCGCGGTGGCAGATTGTCCCGCGCGAAACTGTCCAGATGTCCTGACCGCACGAACTCCGCCTGCGCCATCTCAGCCTCCGCTCATGGCATGCGCCTTCAGGAGATCGCGCGCGATGACGACCTTCTGAACCTCGCTGGCGCCCTCATAGATTCTGAGCGCCCTGATCTCGCGATAGAGCTCCTCGACCTTGACGCCCCTGGTCACGCCGAGCCCGCCATGGATCTGGACGGCGCGGTCGATCACGCGCTGGGCGTTCTCGGTTGCGACGAGCTTGGCGAGCGCAGCTTCGCGCGTGACGCGCGGCGCACCCTTGTCCTTCGTCCAGGCCGCCCGATAGACCAGCAGGGCTGCGGCATCGACCTCGGCCGCGCTGTCCGCGATCGCGGCCTGCGAGAGCTGGAGATCGCCGAGCGTTCCGCCAAAGAGCTTCCTGCCATTGGCGTGCGACACGGTCTCGTGCAGCGCGCGCCGGGCGAAGCCGAGCGCCGCGGCACCAACCGTCGAGCGAAAGATGTCGAGCGTCGCCATCGCGACCTTGAATCCGTCGCCGGGCCCTCCGATCCGGTTGCCGACCGGGACACGGCAGGAATCGAAGCGGAGCGTGGCGAGCGGGTGCGGCGCAATCACATCGATGCGCTCTGCGATGCTCAGGCCGGGCGTATCGGCCTCGACCAGGAAGGCCGAGAGACCGCGCGCGCCGGGCGCCTCGCCCGTCCGTACGAAGACGACATAGTGGTCCGCGATGCCGCCATTCGAGATCCAGGTCTTCTCGCCGTCGATGCGGACATGGCCGTTGCCGTCGGGCGCGGCCGTCGTCGCCATGGCGGCGACATCCGAGCCTGCTTCCTTCTCGGAGAGGGCAAAGGCTGCAATGCGCCTGCCGTCGCGGATGCCTGGCAGGATGCGGGCTTTCATAACCTCCGAACCGGCAAGGGAGATCGAACCGGTGCCAAGCCCCTGCATGGCGAAGGCGAAATCCGCGAGTCCGTCACGTGCAGCAAGAATCTCGCGGGCGAGGCAAAGCGTGCGAACATCCAGCGCCTCGCCGAGCCCGCCATACGCTGCCGGCACGACCGCTCTCAGAAAGCCGGCCTCGCCAAGCGCCTTCACCCGCGCCCGGCAGGCGGCATCGACATCGTCATGGGGCAGGCCGGGCAGAGTGGCATCGGCCCACTCTGCGAGATCCCTGGCAAAGGCGCGATGACGATCCTCGAAGAACGGCCAGTCGAGCGTATCGCCGAGAATGCCGGTCCCGATCATCTCAGTTCCCCTCGAAGACCGGCTTCTGCTTGGCGGCGAAGGCGTGATAGGCGCGGGCGAAATCCTCGGTCTGCATGCAGAGCGCCTGCGCCACGGCTTCGGCCTCGATCGCCGCCTCGACCGACATCGCCCACTCCATCTCGAGCATGCGCTTGGTCATCGCGTTGGCGAAGGTCGGCCCGTCCGCCAATTCGCCGGCGAGCGCCTGCGCCTCGCCGAGCATCGCTTCCTTGCCGACGAGCCGGTTGAGGAAGCCCCAGCGCTCGGCTTCCTCGCCCTTGAGCACACGGCCGGTATAGAGCAGCTCAGCCGCGCGGCCCTGGCCGATGATGCGCGGCAGCATCGCGCAGGCGCCCATGTCGCAGCCGGCAAGGCCGACGCGGTTGAACAGGAAGGCGATCTTGGTCTCGGGCGTGCCGAAGCGGATATCCGAGGCCATCGCCATGATCGCACCCGCGCCGGCGCAGATGCCGTCGATTGCCGCGATCACCGGCTGCGGGCAGCCGCGTATCGCCTTGACCAGATCTCCGGTCATGCGGGTGAACTTGAGCAGATCCTTGGTGTCCATCGCGACCAGCGGTCCGATGATCTCGAAGACGTCGCCGCCGGAGGAGAAATTACCGCCGGCTCCGGTGATCACGATCGCCTTGACCTCTTCCTCCTTCTGCGCGGCGAGGAAGAAATCGGTGAGCTCGCGGTAGCTCTCGAAGGTAAGCGGGTTCTTCTTGTCCGGCCGGTTCAGCGTCACTGTCGCGACCTTGCCGGCAACGCCTAAACCGAAATGCGCCGGCTTGAAACCGGCGAGCGGCAAGATGGTGGCGTTGGCGATGCTCATGCGTTCTCTCCCCGGCCCGCCGCTTCATCGGCGCGGCGCTTGATGGCCTGGTGCAGAGAGGCCTTGGTCTGTCCGAGCAGGCGGAAGAGCTGGACGATCTCGGGCTGGTCGAGGCCGGCGAAGAGCTCGGCGATCCAGCCTTCATGCCGCTCCGCCATGGCGCGAAAACTCTTGCGGCCCTGCGCCGTCAGCGTCAGCACCTGGACGCGCCGATCCTGAGCGGCCGGGCGCTTGTCGACCAACCCGTCGGCCAGCAGGCCGGCGACGACGGCGGTGACATTGCCGTTCGACACCATCAGTCGCTGCGAGACCTCGCCGACCGTCATGCCCGTCGTCGATTTGTCGAGCTGCGCCATCAGGTCGAAGCGCGGCAGCGTCGTCTTGAATTCCTCGCGCAGGCGATTGCGGATCTCGGTCTCGATCAGGGTCGAGCAGGTCAGCATCCTGAGCCAGAGCCTGAGCTCGTCCTTGTGATCGCCGGGACGCTCGCTTGCCTTGGTCTCACGGTCGAGAATGAGGCCGGGGGAGGGTGTTTCCATCGCTCTAGAACTCCCCGCCATTGATCAGGATCGACTGGCCGGTAATCCCGGCACTGGAGGGACCGCAGAGGTAGAGCACGGCTGCCGCGACCTCTTCCGGAGCGATCAGCCGGCCCTGGGGGTTGCCCTTGACCAGCTCCGCCAGCGCCTGCTCGCCCGGCTTTCCGGTTTTGGCTGTGATCGCCTCGATGCTGTCTGCCACCATGCCGGTATCGGTATAGCCGGGGCAGATCGCATTCACCGTGACGCCGGATCGGGCGGCCTCCAGCGCCAGCGAGCGTGTCAGCCCGATGACCGCATGCTTGGCCGCGACATAGGCCGAGACATAGGGATAGCCCCGGTGCCCGGCGGTAGAGGCGATCGCGATCAGCCGCCCCTCGCGGCGCTCGGTCATGCCGGGCAGGGCCGCCCGGAAGGCATTGACCGTGCCGATCAGGTTCAACTCGAACATCCGCCGGAAACGCTCGGCGTCGCTTTTCAGGAACGGCCCGGTCTCGACGCCGCCTGCATTGGCAACGACGATATCCAGCGGCCGTTCTCTGGAGAGAGTCCCGATCGCCGCCGCGACGGCTGCCTCATTGGTGACATCGGCGAGCGCGAAGCTGTCGGCATCGCCCTCGGCAATGGCGCTCTGCAGGGTCGCCGCGCTGCGGCCGATGATCGAGACATGCGCACCGGCCGCCTTGAGAGCGCCGGCAACAGCCCGGCCGATGCCACGCCCGCCGCCCGTCACCAGAGCATGTCGTCCCGCCAGGTCCATGACGCCGAGCCTCCTCATGCCGAGCAATATATTTTAGGTCTGAAGCAATTTGCAAGCGAGGCTTGGAACGAGCGCATGATCGTGAATTGCGCGCCGCAATCGCCGAATACGCATAGGATTGGACATGCTCCCGCCTTCCGCGCGGAAGCCACGGCGGTCCCCCTTGAGGAAAAAATATTTCAGGCTTAAAATAATATCCGTCACAGCCGGGGAGGATGGGTGATGCGCATTGCGGTCGTCGGGGGCGGTCCTGCCGGACTCTATTTCGCGCTGCTGATGAAACGTGACTGGCCGGCGCTGGACGTCACGGTCTTCGAGCGCAACCAGCCTGACGACACGTTCGGATTCGGCGTCGTCTTTTCCGACCAGACGCTCGATACCTTCAAGGCGGCCGACCCCGAAAGCTACGGCGCGATCGTCGACAATTTCGCCTACTGGGACGATATCGAGATCCGCTTCAAGGACACGCTCCATCGTGTCTCCGGCAACGGCTTTTGCGGCTGCTCGCGCCGCTCGCTGCTGATGCTGGTGCAGGAGCGCTGCCGAGAACTCGGCGTCACGCTGAAATTCGGAACGGAAGCCGATGATATCGAAGCGCTGAAGCGCAATTTCGATCTCGTGGTCGCGGCCGACGGCATCAACAGCCGCATCCGCGAAGGCTGGCGGGAACGCTTCCGGCCACAGGTCGATCTCAGGCCGAACAAGTTCACCTGGATGGGCTCGACCCGGCCCTTCGACGCCTTCACCTTCTTCTTCAAGGAAACCGAGCACGGGCTCTTCATTGCCCATTGCTACCAGTACGAGGCCGGGCGCTCGACATGGGTGCTGGAGACGGACCCCGAGACCTTTGCGAAGGCTGGCCTGGAGGGCATGGACGAAGCCGCCTCGGCCGCCTTCCTCGAAGGCGTCTTCGCGGAGGAGCTGCAAGGTCACCGGCTGATCACCAATCGCTCGCTCTGGCGCAATTTCCCGATGATCCGCTGCGAGAACTGGGTCTCGGACAATGTCGTGCTGATCGGAGACGCCAAGGCGACGGCGCATTTCTCGATCGGCTCCGGCACCAAGCTGGCAATGGAGGACGCGATTGCGCTGCATCGTGCCTTCGGCAAGGCGAAGCTCGACGTCTCCACCGCCCTGTCGCTCTACGAACGGACCCGGCGCGAAGAGGTTGAGAAGACGCAGCACGCGGCGGATGTCTCGCTGGTCTGGTTCGAGCAACTGCGTCGCTTCTGGGATTTCGATCCGTTGCGCTTTGCCTTCGGTCTGATGACGCGCTCGAAGGCGATCACCTATGACAATCTCGCTCTGCGCGCGCCCGCCTTCGCCGCTGCCATCGACACGCTGGTGGCTGACGAAGTCGGCCCTGCAGCGCGGCGCAAGCGCGACGGCTCCCCCGTGGCACCCGCATTCCAGCCATTCCGGCTCCGCGAGATGCAGGTCGAGAATCGCATGGTGCTCTCGCCCATGTGCCAGTATTCTGCGCTAGAGGGCCTGCCGACGGACTGGCACCTGATGCATTACGGCTCGCGGGCCATCGGCGGTCCGGGCTTGATCGTTAGCGAGATGACCTGCGTCGCCCCCGACGCCCGCATCACGCCCGGTTGCACCGGTCTCTACAGCGACGAGCAGGAGGCGGCCTGGACACGCATCGTCGACTTCGTTCACGCGAACTCGGCCGCGAAGTTTTGCCTTCAGCTCGGGCATGCCGGCCGCAAGGGCGCGACCAGGCTGATGTGGGAAGGGATGGACCGGCCGCTTCCCGCAGGGGCCTGGCCGATCATCTCGGCCTCGCCTCTGCCCTATTATCCCGAGAGCCAGGTGCCGCGCGAGATGACGCGCGCCGACATGGATCGCGTGCGCTCCGAGTTCGTCGCCGCGGCCGAGCGCGGCGAGCGGGCAGGCTTCGACATGTTGGAGCTGCACTGCGCCCATGGCTATCTGCTGGCGAGCTTCCTCTCGCCGCTGACGAACCACAGGACGGACGCCTATGGCGGCTCGCTCGAGAACCGCCTGCGCTACCCGCTCGAGGTGTTTCGGGCGCTGCGCGAGGCCTGGCCGCGGGAGAAGCCGATGTCCGTTCGTATTTCGGCGACGGACTGGAAGGAAGGCGGCCTGTCGCCTGAGGATTCCGTCGCCATTGCGGCCGCCTTTGCCGGGGAAGGCTGTGACCTCGTCGATGTTTCCACCGGGCAGACCGTCAATGACAGCCGGCCGATTTATGGCCGCATGTTCCAGACGCCGTATTCCGACCGCATCCGCAACGAGGCGCGCATCGCCACCATGTGCGTCGGCAACATCACGACGGCCGATCAGGTGAACACGATCATTGCCTCCGGTCGCGCCGATCTCGTGGCGCTCGGGCGCCCGCATCTGGCGGACCCGTCCTTCGTGCTGCGCGCTGCGGCCTGGTATGGCGTCGATACCCCGCAACCCGTGCAGTACCAGCCCGGCAAGGACCAGCTCATGCGCAACACGCCGCGCGAGCGCGAGGATCTGACCGAGCTCAAGCTCAAGGCCAAGCCGGGGCGGCACGCGGACGCACATTAGCCATTCGCCCTTGCCGCGCGCGAAACGACGGGCGACAAGGCCCGGCGATCAGATACCGCCGGAGCCAAGCCCATGGATGCCGCCAACCCGCCGCTCGCCGGCCGCCAGCCGGCAATACCTGACGGCCTGCGCATCTATGCGGTGGGCGACGTCCATGGCCGCCTCGATCTGCTGCGCGAGATCGAGGCCCAGATCGAAGCGGATGCCCGTTCAGCCTCAGGCAAGCGCGTCATCCAGGTCATGCTTGGCGACTATATCGACCGCGGTCCCGACTCCTCTGGCGTGATCGCTCATCTCATCGACAAGCGGCGTGAACGTGAGCTCGTCACGCTGCGCGGCAATCATGAGGACTACACGCTCGGTATTCGCGATGCGCCCGATCTCGTGTTGCGCTGGTGCCGGTTTGGCGGCGTCGAGACGCTGGCATCCTACGGCATCGACGTGGCCGAGTTCGACGAGGTCGAGGAAGATCTGGCGTGCCGTCAGATCGTGCAGCGTTTCTTCGCAGCGCAACCGGCCGACCACGCCGCATTCATCGCGCAGGCGCCCCTGAACTGGCGCTGCGGTGACTATCTCTTCGTGCATGCCGGCATCCGCCCGGGCATTCCGCTCGGCGAGCAATCCGAGCAAGACATGCTCTGGATCCGGCACGAATTTCTCGACAGCGAAGAGGATTTCGGTTTCGTCGTGGTTCACGGGCATACGCCGACGACTGCGCCCGTCATCCGCCCGAACCGGATCGGTATCGACACACGCGCCTATGAAACGGGGCAGCTAACCTGCGTGGTGCTCGAAGGCACCGGCCGGCGAATCCTGACGACGGGCTGAGCCGGATCGCAACCCGGAACCTCGCCGGCCACCATTCGTTCGAGAACCAATGGCCCCGGCTCGTGCCGGACCTGTATCGTGGGAATGACGGGGCAACCCGCCTGACCCACTCACAGGGACAGGCAGAGTCCAGATCATTGCATTTTCGCAACGTCGTCGTGGCAACACGTGATCTGTTGTTGCATTCGAAAGCGGTTATCTCTGCTGCGAACACTGGCCAACGGGCCAAGGAAGCGATCAGGAGGTCACCAATGAAGCTCACGGGCATCCATCACGTCACCGCAATCTCGGCCAACGCGCCGCAGAACCGGCGCTTCTATGTCGAGACGCTCGGCATGCGCATGGTCAAGAAAACGGTCAATCAGGACGACACCTCGGCCTATCATCTGTTCTACGCCGACGGCGCCGGCTCGCCCGGCACCGATCTGACCTTTTTCGACTGGCCGGCTCCTCCGGCCAAGCGCGGCACCCATTCGATTACCCGCACCGCCCTGCGCGTCGGTGACGAGACGTCGCTGGACTGGTGGCGCGAGCGGCTGACGGCGGCTGGCGTCGCGGTTTCGGATATCCGCGCCATCAATGGCCGCGCCGCGATTGATTTCGAGGATCCGGAAGGCCAGCGCCTGACGCTGATCGCCGATGGCGGTGCGATTCCCTTCGTGGCCTGGGACAGGAGTTCCGTGCCGACAGAACATCAGATCCGTGGCCTCGGCCCGGTGACGATTTCCGTGCCGAAGCTGGAGCGGACCGAGCTCGTGCTGGGCAAGCTGCTCGGCCTCGAGCGCATTGCGGACTATCGCGACGCGGCTCATGCGACCGGCGACATCCACGTCTTCAAGGTCGGCGATGGCGGGCCGGCGGCGGAGCTGCATGTCGCGGTCGAGCCCGACCTGCCGCAGGCACGCGAAGGGGCGGGCGGTGTCCACCATCTCGCGCTGCGGACGCCGACCTTCGGCGAGTACGATGAGTGGGCGGAGCGCCTGCGCGCGACCGGCTATCCCAATAGCGGACCGGTCGATCGCTTCTATTTCCGTTCGCTCTATCTGCGTGAGCCAAATGGAATCCTGATCGAGATCGCCAGCGATGGTCCCGGCTTCGCAACCGATGAGCCGGCCGAAACGATGGGCGAAAAGCTCGCGCTGCCGCCGTTCCTGGAACCGAAGCGCCGGCAGATCGAGGCCAATCTGAAGCCGCTCTAAAGCATCGGCCCGAAAAGTGGATTGCGGTTTTCGGGGCAAAGCCGATGCAAAGACAACGGGTTAGATCATCGGACTGGATACGATATCCGGTCCGATGAACTGGAGGCATCGGCCCGAGACTGGATTGTGGTTCTCGGGCAAGCGGTGCCCACACGAAAGGCGAGATCATCGGATCGGTATCCGGTCCGATGATCCAACGCACCGAGCGGCTCAGCCGAGCCGCTCGGCTCTGATGCGGATCCCGGCGGCGTCACGGTCGAATGTATCGGCCGTGACGCCTTCGCTGCGCAGAACATGCTTCTGCAGCTTGCCACTCGCCGTCTTTGGAAGTTCGTCTACGATGCGGATGAAGCGCGGCACCATGTAATGCGCGATGCGCTCCGCCAGGAAGCTCACAAGCTCGGTCTGGTCGAGTGCGCCGCCTGCAATCGGGGTGACGACGGCCAGGACCTCATCCTCGCCATGCTCGCTCGGCACCGCGACGGCAACCGCCTCGCGAACCCCGGGATGGGCCAGGATCTCGCTCTCCAGTTCAAAGGAGGAAATGTTCTCGCCACGCCGGCGGATCACGTCCTTGAGCCGGTCGACGAAGAAGAAGCGCCCATCCGGCATCTGGCGAAAGGCGTCGCCAGTGTGGAACCAGCCATTGCGCATCGCCGCGACCGTCGCCTCGGCATTCCCATAGTAGCCTTTCATCAGCGCCCACGGCCGGTGCGAGCGAACCAGCAATTCGCCGACCTCGCCCCTTGGCATTTCGCAGTCATGAGCATCAGCGACCCGCAATTCGAACCAGGGTCGCGGCAAGCCTGCCAGGCCTTGCTCTGAAATGCCGGGGCCGGCACTGAGCGGACTGGCTATCTCCGTCATGTTGTAGACGGTGTGCAGATCGACGCCGAAGCGCTCGCGGAACGAGACGGCGTCCTCGCCGAAGGGCACGATGAAGGCCTTCTTCAGGGGGTGTTCCCGGTCGGACGCACTGGCCGGCTGCTTCAGCAGGAACGTCGCCATGACGCCGAGCAGCAAGACCAGAGTGCTGCCGGTACCGCGAACGGCATCCCAGAAATCAGCGGTGCGGAACTCGCGGACCATGCCGATCGATCCGCCGCAGGCGAGCATCGCATAGACATAGAGCGTCGAGCCGCAATGGAAGATCGGGCCGCAGACCAGGCAGCAATCCTCGGGGCCGATGCAGTCGAATGCGTCAGGCCCCATCGTGTAGAGCTGGACATAGGACGACACCACGCCCTTGGCATTGCCGGTCGTGCCGGAGGTGTACATGATCGCCTGGGTGTCCCAGGGCTCGATCGCACGCTCCAGCGCCAGGGTATCGTCCGCAACCACGGCGGGGAGCTCGAACGGGGCGACGGTGACGCCTGCGAGCTGCGGCTCCCGTTGCTCGCTCTCGCCGACCAGCAGAACCTGCCGCAGCTTGCCGGGATTGACCTCCGCCAACCTTGGCACCAGCGCCCGATGGCCGACCATCAACGCCGCGTCGGCATCGTCGAGCACATATTCGAGCGGGCGGCCGCGCGCGGCGGTGTTCAGCGGGACATAGACGGCGCCGAGATAGTTGATCGCGAACCAGGTCGCCAGCAGGTCGGGGCCATTGCCCATCCAGCACAGCACATGGTCGCCCTGCTTCACGCCGGCCGCGGCAAGGGCGGCAGCGTGCAAACGCACCTGTCGCAGCGTTTCGCCATAGCTCCAGGTCGCGCCGGGCCAGAACTGGACGAAGCGCCGATCCGGATTTGTCCTGGCCTGGCGCTCGAGCATGTGGCGCAGCACGCACGCGTCGCTCCCGGGCACGTTCGCGGCATCTGCCAAATCCTTGCCAACCGTCATCAGCCGCGCTCCTCCAAGGCATCGCTCTGATCCGGCCCAGGGGCAGGGCGGCGATTTCTGGCGAAAGCCTGCGGCAGATCCGGCGGTATCGTCAATTGCGAGCGGCGCTCTGCGGCGTTGCCGCTGCTTCACGCCAGAGCGGAGGCTTCAACCCGGCGCCTGTTCACGGATTGCCCTGGCGGTCTCCTTCTGTATGTCGAAGGCGGCCCGTCGCTGCCGGATCTCATCGGGCGAAAGACGTTCGATATTGCAATAGTGCAACTTCCAGTCCGGGGTGGAACTCCAGATCAAGGGGGACTGCACCGTGGTCCGTGGCGCCGGTGCCCGCTCCAGGGTGGCCAGAGCCAGATCGAGCGTGACGTCCTGGGAGCTGCGGTCGTTCGGTCGCCCCGCGGAATTGCCGAGCGGAAAATCCGAAAACAGGAAGCGCGGCACACCGACATATTCGACGATGTCCTTGGCGCAACCCATGACAACGGTCGCGATGCCATTCTCCTCCAGCGCCCTGGCGGCGAGACTGACGCTCTGATGGCAGACGGGGCAATTCGGCACCAGAATCGCTGCATCGACCGCATCCGCCCTGCAGCGGGCGACGATCTCCGGGCAATCGACCTCGAGCGTCACGCGGTGGCTGCGATTGGTCGGCAAGCCATGGAAGCGCGGTGCAATCGAGCCGAGCCGCCCTGAGATCGCCGCCTGGCGCAATGCGGCCAGCGGGAAATAGCTCCCGAGATCTTCGGCGGTCGTATGCGTGCGGTCGATCGCGACATGGGCGATGCGCAGGTCGTGCTCCTCGCCGCTATCGGCGGAATAGACGGAATAGAACTTGGCTGCAGCGTTGTAGGGCGCTCCCGGCCCCTGATCGCCCTTGTCCGGTTGGTAGGGGGCAGCCGTCGTGATGATCGTCACCCGGCACTCAGAAAGAGGCCTCGCCAAAGCCTGAAACGGCACCGCGGCGTAATGCGCCCATGCGTAGGGCTGACCATATCCCAGCGCCTGATAGTAGGTGCTAACGCGCTGAAGATAGGGAATCGGCGCATCATGGGCGGGCGCAAACCCAAATATGTCGCTGCGTTCGCCGACCATCGCGGGCGCTCCTGTTCCTGCCGCGGCGCGGCATGGGCCGCACGGTAGAGCAGCGTCGCGAGGCGCTGCAATGCGCGGATACCCGGAATTGGTCGGCCGCCAGTTCCGGCAGCGCTTGACCCTCCATCCGGTGGAGACCCTAGGACGACGCCATGAAGGAAGAACGGCACACGATTGGCGAGCTTGCAAAGCTCAGCGGCGTCTCGGTCAGGCGGATTCGGTTCTATTCGGACAGCGGATTGCTGCCGCCGGCGACGCGAACTTTCAGCAACTACCGTGTGTATTCCGCGGAGGATGTCGCGCGTCTCGATCTGATCCGGGCGCTGCGCGATATCGGGCTGGGCCTCGCAGTCATCCGAAAGTTCCTGTCGAGGCGGCTTTCGCTGACGGACGTTCTGACCATGCGCCTTCGCGCGCTGGAGGCGGAGATCGCCTCGCAGCGCCGTGTCGCCGCCGTCCTGCGCGCGACCTTGAAGTCGCCAGACCCCACCGAAACCGATCTCAGGAGATTATGGACCGTGACGACCCTTTCCAATGCCCAGTTCCGCCTGCTGGTCGAGCGCTTCTACGACGAGGTCGCCGGAGGCGCGCAGATGGACGATGCCTGGAAGCGCCAGATGATCGAGGCCAGCACACCCGAGCTCCCGGACGATCCGAGGCCCGCGCAGATCGATGCCTGGGCCGAGCTTACGGTGATCATCACCGATGAAAGCTACATGGCCGAGATGCGGGCGAATGCTGGGGCCATGTCGACCGCTGAGTTCGACCCCGCCGCCTATGCCGAAGCCGCGAACCGGACCCTCGCCAAGGTTCGCGCCGCGATGGACGACAGCGCAAAACCGGATTCCGCAAGCGGTGCCGCGATCGCGCGGGAATGGCTTGAAGACTCAGCCCGCGCAATGAACCGCGCTCCCGATCGGGCTTTCCTGGACTGGCATCTCGATCAGTATCGGAAACACCACGCCCGTTCGATCCGCTATCAGCAACTGCTCGCCATCTTGCGCGGCGACGATGCAGGAGGCCCGGCCGGCTCCGAATGGCACTGGATCAATGAAGCGATGAGGCCGCTTCTGGCTCAACCGGAGTGAGATCCGGGACGCGGGGGGCGCCATGCCAGGCATCGGCGGCGCCCGTTCGGAAGGAGAGGTCGCCACCGCTTGGGATCCCGCGCGATGGCATCTGCCTCAGGAGCTTTGCGATATCATTGCGATGTCGCCTTGCGGAACCGAATGGCCCCGAAGATGTGGTCGAGCTCTCTGGTGAAGCTCGTGCTGAAGATAACCGAGTCGGCTTCATTGCGCGGCACCGCCATCGACAGCAAGGTCTCCCTCACTTGCTCGCAATGGGCCCGGAGTTCCGCGAGGGTGACATGGGCCTCTTCTACGGAATCGGCTCCCAGCAGCGCCACCTGTCCGAGGATCACGATCACGGCTGCCTCCAGCGCGGTGATGCTCGCAAGCAGAGCGGTATTCCGTGCCGGGCCGTAAGGATCGACTGCATATCCCATGACGCGTTCCTCCCTCCACTCAAGTTCCGCCCAACGATAGGTTCGGCCACCTGACGAAGCTCCCCGGTTTCAATTGCTGGAGTGATGCCCGTCGCGTGTCCGTCTTCGGAAAGGTCTGCGCAGCGAAGTTCAGCGGGCTCCTGGCGGGAACCTCAGGCGCCGTTTTACCCGACAATTCGGCTCGCAAACCTGACATGACGTGTCAGCCTAATGTCAGCTTCAGCGTCGTAGGGTTGCGGGTTGCCGGGCCGAGATGCATGTCCGCTCGCCCCAGACGTGGAACGGCCGCTCAGACTGTCTTCCGCGCAAGGGATGGGAAAGACGAAGGTGCGCGCGGCCTTGCCGTGCGCGGGGACTTCGCTCCTGCCTAGTCATACATCCCGCTCTTGCAGCGATAGCCGACGAAGCAGCTCGCTGTGTCGCGGCTCGGAACCCAGGCGGGATCGGCATATTCATCGAGTTCGCAGAAACTGCGGTCGCGCACGAAGCGGTCATAGGTGTAGCCACCGGTACCGAGCACGATGGCGCCGTTGGCAATGACATCGTGCCGGCTGGCACTGCAGGGCCTGTTGACGGTGGAGGGCCGGGGCTGAGCCAACGCAAGATCCGCGGCCAACATCAGCATCAATGACAGAACGGCTCGGTTCATCGTCGCCTCCGGTGCGAGCGAAGCTACGGCCGCATAGTAACCGCATCGGTTGCGCAACATACCAGTCTTCGCTTGCCGCGCCGAACGGGCGAGGGGTCTGCGTTCCCAACCGGCAGCAGACGAGGTCGGTCACGCACGTCGCTGCCAGCGCGGCAGCGACGTCTCCGCCCGCTGGAGATGGAGATCAAGGCGACGCGCTGGCCTCGACGAGGATTTCTCGCTTGCCGGCGTGGTTGGCGGGGCCGACGATGCCCTCGTTCTCCATGCGCTCCATGATCGAGGCGGCGCGGTTGTAGCCGATCTGCAGGCGGCGCTGGATATAGGAGGTCGAGGCCTTCTTGTCGC
>NZ_JBFTKS010000017.1:0-143862 GCF_056396065.1 Allobosea sp. 05T433
CCCCGGCGAACTGATCCATCTCGACATCAAGAAGCTCAACCGGTTCAGGGAGCCGGGGCATCGCGTCACCGGGGATCGCAGCGCCGGCCGCAGCGTCGGGGCGGGCTGGGAGTTCGCCCATGTCTGCATCGACGATGCCTCCCGGCTCGCCTTCGTCGAGATCAAGCCGGACGAGACGGCGCTCAGCGCGGTCGCCTTCCTCAGGGCCGCCGTCGCCTATTACAAAGGCCTCGGCGTCTCCGTCGCGCGCGTCATGACCGACAACGGCCCCTGCTACAAAGCCCATGCCTTCCGCCACGCCTGCCGCGAGCTCGGCCTGCGCCAGATCAGGACMAGGCCCTACACSCCCAGGACCAACGGCAAGGCCGAACGCTTCATCCAGACGGCGCTMCGCGAATGGGCCTATGCCAGACCCTATCCCCACTCAGAKCGCAGAGCCGAAGAGCTGCCGCGCTGGCTCCATCATTACAAYTGGCATCGCCCCCACGGCGGRATCCAGGCCAAKACMCCCATCAGCAGACTCGCTCGCGACGAGGACAACCTGTTGACGCTCCACATCTAACCGATCGCCCTGGTGATCGCCTCGGTCATGCCACGGGTGCCGGTGGTGCCGCGGATGTCGCGCGTGCGCGTCTCGGGCCCCGAGAGCGCGGAGCGGATCGCCGCTTCCATCGTGCGTGCGGCCTCCACCGCCTGCGGCAGGGATCGGACCCGGCCGAGATGCTCGATCAGCATCCGAGTCGACTCGATCATTGCATAGGGATTGGCTACGCCCTTGCCGGCAATGTCGGGCGCCGAACCATGCGTCGCCTGCGCCATGGCGAGGCCGCCCTCGCCGATGCACAGGCCGGGCGCCATGCCGAGCCCGCCGACCAGCCCCGCGGCTTCATCGGTCAGGATGTCGCCGAACATGTTCGTCGTCACCACAGTGTCGAAGCTCTGCGGATCGCGCACCAGGCGCATTGCGAAGGTATCGACGATCACCTCGTCGATCGTGACATCGGGATAATCCTTCGCCGCCTCGTAGCAGCTCTCCACGAACATGCCGCAGCCGAGCTTGAACACCGTGTTCTTGTGCACGAGCGTCAGGCGCTTGCGCCGCGACCGGGCGATGTCGAGCGCGGCACGGGCGACCTTGCGGCTGCCCCTGCGCGAGATGACGCGCACCGAGATTGTCAGGTCGTCATTGGGCCGGAACTCGCCCGAGCCCATCACGACATTGCGGTCCGGCTGGAAGCCCTCGTTGTTCTCGCGCACGATGACGAGGTCGACATCGTCATAGATGCAGCCGATGTCGGGGTAGGATCGCGTCGGGCGGACATTGGCGAACAGGTCGAAATGTTTGCGCAGGATCGGATGCGGATTGATCGCGCCCGGCCCCTTCGGATAGGCCTGATGACCGATCGGCCCGAGGATGAAGCCGTCGAAGGTGGCGAGCGTCTCCAGCGTGCCATCCGGCAGCGTCGTGCCGTGGCTATCGAGCGCGGCGCGGCCGATAGGCATGGGCCGCCAGTCGATGGCGAGTCCGTGCCGGGCGGCCGCTGCGCGCGTCACCTCGACCGCAGCCGGGACGATCTCGTGGCCGATATCGTCCCCGTTGAGGACGCCGATGGTGAGCTTCGCCATGGTCAGAGCCGCAAAGACGCCATCAGGCGCTCGATCGAGGGCAGAGCGTCCAGGTCGCGCACCATGGCGATCACGTCCTCGATCCGTTCCCGGCCGAGACTGGCGAAGCCCGCGGTCTCGCGGAACTTGTCCGAGACCTCCTCGTAGCTCATCGGGTTGGCCGGACTTCCCTTGCCGAAATCGGCTCGGCCCGAGATGGTCCGGCCATCTTTCAGCGTAATGGCGATGAGGGTCGTCATCTTGTCGTAACCGGCGGCCTCAGCCTCATCGTCCACCACGAAATCGACCCGCTCGATCATCGCCTTGACGTCGGCGCGGTTCACCACCGCGTCGGTGAATTCCGCAAGGCCGGCCTTACCCTCGATCAGGAGGATCGCCATGCAGAACTCCATCGAGAACTTGGCCTGGAGCTCGTTGGTCGGCCGATGGTGGATCAGCGCGTTGGGCATGTTGTGGTTGGTGCCGACGCGGACCCGCTCCACCGCGTCCGCGGTGATCCGGTTCTCGCGGATGAGACGCAGCATCTCGGTCATACCCGGATGGGTCAGCGAGCCTGAAGGATGCGGCTTGATCGAGATGCCGGGCGCCGCAAAGGTCCAGGGCGCCCCGAGCTGGTTCAGGATGGCGCCCTCGTCATAGCCGCCGCCGGCAGCCCGGAAGAAGCCGCGCGGCGCCTCCAGGATCTTGTCCGTGGCGCTCCAGCCATATTCGGCGAACTGAGCCGCCGCGACGCCGCTCTCCGACGAGCGCCCGGCATGGAAGGGCTTGGTCATCGTGCCGAAATTCTCGCGCAGTCCGGCCGACTGACTGCCGGCGATCGACAGCGCGCGCAGGGTCTGGTCGAGGTCGAGCCCCATCAGCCTGGCGCTGGCCGCCGCAGCCGCGAAGGTGCCGCAGGTGGCCGTGGCGTGGAAACCGGTCTGGTAATGTCGCGGGTTGATCGCCTCGGCGATCTTGCACTCCACCTCGACGCCAAGATGGTAGGCGAGCATCACATCGCGCCCGCTGGCACCCTTCGCCTCGCCCATGGCAAGCGCCGCCGGCAGCGCAGGTGCGGTCGGATGGGTGAGGAGCCCGTAGACCCGGTCCTTGGCCACGGCAAGCTGGGTATCGTCATAGTCGTCGGCGTGAATGCCGACGCCGTTGGCGAAGGCCGCGAAGCGCGGCGCGACCTTCAGCCGCGAGCCGATGACCGTGGCCGGTCCGCTCGCCAGGTTCAGATCGGCGAGATGGCGGCGCACATAGTTGCCGCTATGGGCGACCGAGCCCGACAACGCCAGCCCGAGCCCGTCGAGGATCGATTTCTTGCCGAGTGCGACGACATCGCCGGGCAGATCCGCCGGCGACGCATCGCAGATGAAGGACGCCACATAGCGCGTCAGACCGTTATCCGCGGGCGAAAGGTTATCGGGCGTCTTCATGGCGTCCTCCAGGCTAGCCATCAGCCTCTAATTGTCTTTTGCCGATTGTCAACAGTTTAAGATCCAATGGCGTTGCCCGGCTCCGACTGATAGATTGGGCCAATCACACGGAACCCAGTGCATGAGCCTCGATATCGATTCCGCCCTGCAGCTTCGCCGCAACCAGTCCCTGACCTCGATCATCCGCCACGAGTTGGAGCAGATGATCGAACGGGGCGAACTGAGTGCCGGCGAGCGCCTCAACGAGAACGCGCTCGCCGCCAGGCTGGGTGTCAGCCGGGGGCCGATCCGCGAGGCATGCCGGGGACTCGAGCAGAGCGGGCTGGTGAACGTCGTGGTCAACCGTGGCGTGTTCATCCGCGCGCTCGACGGGCGCGAGGCGGCCGAGCTCTACGAAATACGGGCGGCGCTCTACGGTTTGGCAGGCAGGTTGCTGGCGCCCATCGTCACGGACGAGCAGGTGGCCATCCTCTCCGGCTATGTCGCGGAGATGGACGCCGCGATGGCAGCCGGCGACCTCAACAGCTTCTATCCCGGCAATCTGCGCTTCCACGAAGCCATCGTCGAATTCGGCGGCAATGGCCGCCTCGCAGCCGAATGCGCCGCCATCCACCGCGAGATGCACCTCCTGCGCCGCCGCACCCTCGATATGCCCGGCCGGATGACGACCTCGAATGACGAGCACCGCGCGATCCTCGAACGGATCGCGGCACGCGACCCCGCCGGTGCCGAGGCTGCACTGGAGGAGCATGTCCTGATCAGTCGCACCGCCTTGTTCGGCCCGCTCGGCCATTACCCGGACGCCTGATCAGCCGCGGACCGGCGCGACCTTCGCGCCGCCCAGGAGCGGCAGGCGGTTGGCGAGGAACACGACCGCGAACGAGACGATCAGCAGCATGATCCCGAGCACCGAGATCGCGCCGAGATCGCCGGATTCGTTGAGGTCGTAGATGATGACCGATACGAGCTTGGTGTCGGCGGTGGTCAGCAGGATCGTCGCCGAAAGCTCGCGGATCGTGCCGATGAACACGAAGCACCATGCCGCCACGACGTTTGAGCGCAACAACGGCGCGGTGATGGTGCGCAGGGTCGTCATCCGCGTCGCGCCGAGGATGCGCCCCGCCTCCTCGAGCTCGACATGCACGCTCTTGAAGGCGGACGAGAGTTGCTGGTAGCCCGCAGGCATCTCGATGGTCAGGAAAGCGATCAGCAGGATCCAGAGCGTGCCGTAGAGCGGCAATATCGGGCTGGAATAGCTGAGGAAGAGGCCGACGCCGAGGACGATGCCGGGGATCGCGACCGGCGCGGTAGCGAGATAGCCGAGCAGCGGAGCCCCGCGCGAACTGCCGCGCGTGACGAGATAGGCCACGACGAGCGCGATCGCCGTGCCGATGGTCGCGGTGAGGAAGCCGAGCAGGAACGTGTTGCGCAGCGCAAGTTGTGTCGCCGAGAACTCGAAGAACACGAACCAGATATGGTGGAGCGTGAAGCTCTCGAAGGTCAGCGGCTCCGCCACCGTGCGGGTGAGCGCGGTCTTCACCAGCGCGGCATAGGGCATCAGCACCGTCAGCGACAGGATAAGGAAGGTGAAGCCGAGCGCCAGCCATTTCCAGCGCCCGAGCACCGTGATGCGCGCGCTGCCGCTCTTGCCGCCGACCGTGGTGTATCCGCGCCGGCCAAGGATGCGCCGCTGCGTCCAGAGCAGCAGGATGGTGACGAGGAGCAGCGGCAACGCCGCCGCCGCAGCGAGCCCGGGCTTGGGCGGGTACTGGAACAGGCTCCAGATCTTGGTGGTGATGACGTGGAAATTCGCCGGTAGGGCGAGGATGGCAGGCGAGCCGAACATGGTCAGCGCCTGCAGCACCGCGATCAGCGAGCCTGCGAGCATGGCCGGCAGGACGAGGGGCACCGTCACCTTGCGCAAGGTCGTCCACAGGCCACCGCCGAGGATGGCGGATGCCTCCTCGAGTTCGGTCGGAACGCGTTCGAGCGCGTTCGTCACCAAGGTGAAGACATAGGGAAACGTGTAGCACGCGATCGCGAAGACGAGGCCGGACAGGGTGTAGATGTCGACGAGGTACTCGTATGGATCGAGGTCGAACAGCCAGCGATAGACGGCATTGATGATGCCGCTATTGGGCGCGGCCAGGATCTCCCAGGCGATGGCGCCGAGGAAGGGCGGGGTCACGAAGGAGGCCATGACGAGCCCGCGCACGAGCGTGCGTCCCGGCATGTCGGTGCGGGCCACGATCCAGGCGAGTGGCGTCGCGATGGCGCAGGACAGCACACCGACGCTGAGCGCCATGGTGATCGCCACGATGAACGGCCGGCGCAGCGTCGCATCGCTGACCAGAGCCCTGAAATTCGCCAGGCTGAGGCTGCCGGACTGATCGGTCACGGCGTAGTAGCCGAGCCATGCGAGCGGCAGCACGACCAGCACCGAAAGGATAACCGTGAGCAGCACGAAGATCGGCCGCGACCAGTCGATGGTGACGTGGCGTATGGGAACTCCGGACACGATCCCGGTTATCGCTGTCATGAGGATCTCCGTGCGCCGCCAGCGCGCGACGCGCCGGCGCCGGGTGCAGCTCTCGTCAAAGGGCGATGCACGGCGCGGAAGATCCGCGCCGTGGGGTCCGCGCGGAACGGATCAGGTGCCGAAATACTCTTCGTATTTCTTCTTGATCATCTCGATATTCGGCTCGAGCTTCAGCGGGTCGGAATAGAGCAGCTTGATCTTGGAAAGCGGCGTACGCGTCTCCTTCTCCTTGACGCGCGGGTGGAACGAGCGAAGCCCGCCGGAATCGCTGTTGAGCTGTTGTGTCTCCTGGTCGAAGAGGAAGGAGTAGAACAGCTTCGCGGCATTGGGGTGCGGCGCGTTCTTCAGTATCCCGCCATGACCGATGGCGATCGGCGTGCCCTCGGTCGCATAGACGATCTCGACGGGAACGCCGGACTCCTTGAGCATGAACATGTTGTATTCGTTGCCGTCGGCTTCGATCGAACGTTCGCCCTGGGCGAGTTTCTTCGGCGGCTCTGTCGATGACTGGACCTGCATGATGCGCTGCTTGCCGAGCTTCTCGAAGAACTCCCAGCCGAGCGCCTGACTGAGGACGTCCGTGCCGGTCATCACCGTGCCGGAATAGCCGGGATGGGCCTTGACGATGCGGCCGCGCCATTTCGGATCGAGCAGGTCGGCATGGCTCTTGGGCGCATCCTCCGCCTTCACCTGCTTGCTGTTGTAACCGATGACCGAGAGATGCGCGCGATAGGCCGCATAATAGCCGTCGGCATCCTTGGCCTCCTTCGGCCAGTCCTTCGCGACCTCGGCCGGCACGGCCTGGGCCAGCCAGCCATTGCGCTTGAACAGGACGAAATGCACCGCGTCGGAGGTTTCGACGACGTCGGCATTATGGATGGAGCTGCCATATTCCTGGCTGAGGCGCTGGAACACCCGCTCGGAACCGGAACGCTCGACCTTCACCTTGATGCCGGGATATTTCGCCTCAAACGCATTGCCGACCTTTTCCGAGACCGCCACGTCGGTCGCGGTGTAGAAGGTGACCGTGCCTTCTTTCTTCGCCGCCTCGATAAGCTCCGGCGTGACCTGATAGGGGGCCGGAGCCTGCGCCAAAGCGGGCATGCTTCCGAGAGCGGTCGAGAGCAGAAGGCCGGCCACCACGGATCGTCTGTCGAACATTGGGCGTGTCATTCTCGTTCCTCCTCATTGTTATGATGTTGGCGAGATTGCTTTCGCGCCCCCGGTTCAGCGGGCGAGAGCGCGGCAGTGCTCCTGTGGAAAGTGCAGCCAGACGGGTTGGCCGCGGTCGATGGCGAGGTGCGGTTCGGCAACCGTGCGGATCTGCGCGCCGCCGGGAAGTTCGATCAGGTAGTCGCGATGCGAGCCGAGATAGACCTGGCGCAGGACCGTGCCCTGCGCCCGGTTCGGCCCGTCGCCCTGCGGCTTGGCGTCCAGCACGATGTCATGATGGCGCACCGAGACGACGCCATCGCCGCCGGCCGAGAAATCGCCGGTGCCGCAGCGAAGCTTCAGCGGGCCGCACTCGACCGTATCGGCATCGAGCCACCGGCCCTTCAGGATGTTGGTGCCGCCGAGGAAGCGCGCCACGAATTCCGATTGCGGCCGCTCATAGATCTCTTCCGGGCTGCCCGCCTGCTCGATCCGGCCCTGGTTCATCACCACGATGAGATCGGCCGTGGTCATCGCCTCGGCCTGGTCGTGCGTCACATAGACGGTGGTGTAGCGATAGGCGTCGTGGAGCCGGCGGATCTCGAAGCGCATCTCCTCGCGCAGGTTGGCGTCGAGATTGGAGAGCGGCTCGTCGAGCAGCAGGATCTCGGGCTCGACGACGAGCGCGCGTGCCAGCGAAACGCGTTGCTGCTGCCCTCCGGACAGCTCTCCCGGATAGCGCTCGGCCAGCGGCTTCAACCGCGTGACGTCGAGGATCTTGTCGACGAGCCGCGCGATCTCGGCCGCCTGCATCTTCCGGAGGGACAGCCCATAGCCGATATTCTCGCGAACGGTCATGTGCGGCCAGAGCGCGTAGCTCTGGAAGATCATCGACATGCCCCGCCGCTCCGGCGGTTCGCTCCAGCCGGCCGACGAGATCGTGCGCCCGCCGACATGGATCTCGCCACCCTTGGGCGTGATGAAGCCGGCGATGAGGCGCAAGGTGGTCGTCTTGCCGCAACCCGACGGCCCGAGCAGGCAGACGAGATTGCCCTTCTCGACATTCAGATCGACGCGATCGACGACCGTCATCGCGCCGTACCGCATCGTCAGATCGGCAAGTTCCAGAAACGCCAATGCATCCTCCCAGACGCGATATCGCCTGGACATCCGGGGTCCGGGCTTCGTTTTTCTGGATCGGCGGCGAGCGGGTACGCCTGCTCCGCTATCCCAATTTTGATACGAGCTAAGGGCCAATCCTCAGGATTGTCAACAATAAGCATTCTACGATCAACCCTGAGCTGCACTTGAACGGTTGTGCAGTGGGCCGACCGGATCTCCGCGCCTAGGCGGCAGGCGGCAGATCCAAGCCTTAAGCCCAAGTCCCGATATCGGTCTCGGGAGGCGTGGATCTGCGCCGATCTGTTCCCTCCCCGGGACGCGCGACCACCTCATGAGAGCATGGTAACTCGAGAATTGCAAACTGTTGACAGTTTTCTGTAGACGCTGATATCAGAACCTATGACCATTCCAGACGATGCCCTGACCATTCTGAGGACCCGCTCGCTTTCGGGCGTGCTCGAACGCGAAATCGAGAGGGCGATCCTTGCCGGCGAGATTCCGCCGGGGAAGCGGGTCAACGAAAACCATCTGGCTATCCGCTTCGGCACCAGCCGCGGCCCGGTGCGTGAGGCGCTGCGGGCCCTTGAAGGGCTCGGCCTGGTCGAGCTGATCCCCAATCGCGGCGTCTTCATCCGCCAGCCGGCGGTCGAGGAGGCCATCGAGATCTACGACGTGCGCACGGTGCTGTTCGGTCTTGCCGGCAAGCTCCTGGCCGAGCGGGTCAGCGAGGCGGAGGTGGCGCGGTTGAGGGATTATCTCGAGCAGATGGAAGCAGCCGCGCGCCACCGCGACTTCGACCGCTACTACCCGCTCAACCTCGCCTTCCACGAATTCATCATCGATGCCTGCGGCAATGGCACGCTCGCCGCACAATATCGCGGGCTGGTCAAGAAGCTGCACCTGTTTCGTGCCCGCAGCCTGGTGCAGGGCGGCGGCCTGGAGGTTTCCAACTCGGAGCATCGCGAGATGGTCGAGGCGATCGCCGCCCGCGATCCCGAGCGTGCCCAGCGCGCCCATTCCGACCATGTCGCCCGCGCCAAGGCGCGCCTGCTCGCCGCCTACCGGAAGACCGAGGCGCAGCCCACGCGTCTGACCAGCTGACGATCTTCGTTCAAGAGAAAGCCGGATACGCCATGACCGAGCTCAACCACGTTACTGCCTCCGCTGTCGCGTTCATCGAGAGGGCGAGCTACGACGGCCTGCCAGCTGAGGCGCTGCGGATCGGCCGGCGCTGCATCATCGATACGCTTGGCCTCTACCTGGCCGGTGGACTTGAGGACTCGGTGCGCATGCTGGCGGCCGATGCGGCGGAAACCGGCGGCAAGGCCGAGGCGCTGCTGATCGGCCATGGCCATACCCGCGTTCCCGCGGCGCTGGCGGCGCGCGTGCTCGGCACTGCCGGCCATGCTCACGACTGGGACGACACCCAGGTTTCGAACGACCCGCGCCATGTCTACGGCCTGCTGACCCACCCCTCGGTGCCGCCGCTGACCGCCGCGCTTGTGCTGGCGCAACGCCTTGGCGGCGTTGACGGCAAGCGCCTCATGCTCGCCTTCCAGACGGGGTTCGAGGTCGAATGCAAGATCTCGGAATGGATGACGCCGCGCCATTATCGTCGTGGCCATCACAGCAGCGGCACGGTCGGCACCTTCGGCGCCGCCGCCGCCGCCGCGAAGCTGCTCGGTCTCAAGGGCGCTGAGGTGGCGCATGCCCTCGGCATCGCAGCGAGTTTCGCTGCCGGCATCCGCTGCAATTTCGGCACGATGACCAAGCCGCTTCATGTCGGTCGCGCTTCGGAAAACGGCGTCACCGCGGCCCTTCTCGCGGCACGCGGCTTCACCGCCGACCCGGCGGCCCTCGACGGCACCTGGGGCTTCTTCCAGGTGATGGGCGAGGGACTTTCGGAAGAGAAGCTGCCGCAGGGCTTCGGCGAGACGCTGACGATCGCTGAGCCCGGCATCAGCATCAAGCCCTACCCGTCCGGCATCCTGACCCACCAATCGATGGACGCGATGCTGGCGTTGGTGCTCGCGCATGACCTCAAACCCGAGCAGGTCGAGCGCATCCGCTTCTTTGCCGGCAGGAACATCCTCGAGCCGATCCGCTATCCGCTGGCGCAGAACCACCTCCAGGCCAAGTTCTCGATGCCCGCGCTGCTCTCGATGATCGCGCTCTGTCGCCGCGCCAGCCATCACGAGTTCAACGACGCGTTCGTGGCCTCGCCGGCGATGCAGGACATGCAGAAGCGCACCGAAATCCTCAACGACCCCGAAATCGATGCGCGCGGCTATGACAAGATCCGCTCGCGCATCGAGGTCGAGACCAAGGACGGCCGGACCCTCGTGCAATGGGCCGACGAGCGCTATCGCGGCGGCCCGGACAACCCGATCAGCGACGCCGATCTCGAAGCCAAGTTCCGGATGTGTGCCGAGGGCGCGATCACCGACGCCGCCCAGGACAGGCTGCTCGATCTGGCCTGGGGCGTCGACGCCCTGCCGCGGATCGAGATGCTCGTCGAGCAGCTCGTCTTCGACACCACGCCGGCAGTCCGGCCGCTGCGCAACGCCGCGCAGTAAGACGGCCTGGCGCGGAGAAGCCGCGCCGCCGCGCCAATCGAACGAGGCCTCTCCGAAGCAGGGAGGCCCATTCATCGATCTCAGGGAGAGAAACCATGCGACATCTGGCCATCGCCACAGCCGTCGCCACCAGCCTCTCGGCCTGGTCGGCAGGCGGCGCCGCCGCGCAAGCGCCGGTCGATTACCCGCATAAGGTGGTCACGCTCGTCACCCATTCGAGTCCGGGGGGCGGCAGCGACGTCTTCTTGCGCGAGATGGCCAAGCACCTGCCGAAATACATCAAGGCGACCTTCATCATCGAGAACGTGCAGGGTGGCAGCGGAGCCCGCGCCGTCTCGCGGCTGGCGACGGCGCCCGCCGATGGCAGCGTCTTCTACGCGACGACGCCGACCTACATCTACACCTCGCTGCTCTCGAAGACACAGCACGGCTACAAGGACGTCGAGCCGCTGGCGAACTTCTTCACCGACTCGGAGGTGATCTACACCCGCGCCGACGGCCCCTACAAAACCCTCAAGGACGTGATCGACAAGGCGCAGAGCTCGCGTGGGCGTTGGGGCGCGGCCAATCCGGCCTCGCTGGAGCGCCAGGCGGCCGAGCAGCTCAAGAAGGCGGCAGGCGTGTCCCCCGCCGTGGTCTCGCATGAGGGTGGCGGCGACCTGATGATCAACGTGCTCAACGGCACGCTCGATATCGGCATCGGCGAGATCCCGGAGATTCGTCCGCAACTCGAGGCCGGCAAGATCCGGCTGCTCGCGACCTTCGATGCCAGGCGTATGGAAGCCTTCCCCAACGTCCCGACGGTGAAGGAATCCGGCTACGCGATCGCGCTCGACAAATTCCGTGGCCTTGCCGGCCCCAAAGGGCTGCCGCCGGCGATCACCAAGATCTGGGACGAGGCCGTGCCGAAGATCCTGGCCGATCCCGAGTATCAGAAGGTCTACAGAACCGAGAGCCTGGTCGCGAACTTCATACCCCACGACCAGTACCAGGGCTTCGTCCAGAACTTCGGCACCGTCACCGAAGCCTTCCTGAGGGAGAACGGCGTCCTGAAGTGACGCCGCGCTCCAGCGACCATGTGCGCAACCCGTCGGGAAAGACCGTAGCATGAGCGGGCGAACAGCTCAGAAGGATCTGGCAGGCGGGCTCATCGTGCTCGCCATCGCGATCCTGTACTACCTCGGCATCAGCGACATCGCGGAGAGTTCGCTCGCCGACGATGTCGGCGCGGGCGGATTGCCGCGTATCCTCGCCTTCGCCCTGGCCGGGTTCGGCGCGGTCCTGGTGGCCCGCGCCATCATCGAGGGCGCGCTGGCGCGGGCGCCGAAGCCAGCCGCGATCGTCACTCAACCCGGTGATGACGACCCGATCGCGCCGCTGCCGCGCGCGCTCGGTTTCCTCGGCTTCGGTGCGGCCTATGTCGTGCTCGTGCCGATCATCGGCTACCTGCCCGCCATTGCCCTCCTGATCGGCGCGATCGCTCTCTTCGAGGGCGCGGCGGCGAACTGGAAAACCGCGCTGATCGCGATGGGCGGGGCCGTCGGCTACTGGGCGATCTTCGTCAAGCTGCTCGGCGTGCATCAGCCCTCCGGCTGGTTCTTCTAAGGGGACGATGATGCATTCGCTCGGAATCGCATTCGACCTCCTGTTCGGCTCGCCGATCATCCTGTTCTCGATCGTCGGCCTCATCTGGGGCATCATCGGCGGATCGCTGCCCGGTATCTCGGCCTCGATCACCATGGCCCTGCTGCTGCCCTTCACCTACGGCATGGCGCCGGTGCAGGCGATCGTGATGCTGGCCTGCACCTATATCGGCGCCGAATATGGCGGCTCGATCCCGGCCATCCTGATCCGCACACCCGGCACCAACTCGGCCGCCGCGACCGTGATCGACGGCTACGAGATGAAGAAGCAGGGCCGGGCCGGCGAGGCGCTGGGCATCTCGCTCTGGTCGGGCGTCATCGGCAGCCTGTTCGGCCTGGTCATGCTGATCATGCTGACCGAGCCGCTCTCCTGGGTCGCACTCGCCTTCAGGCCAACCTCCTATTTCGCGCTCGGCATTCTCGGCCTCAGCGTCATCGCCTCCATGACCAACGGCTCGCTGCTCAAGGGTCTCGCCGCGGCAGTCGTCGGGCTGATGATCTCGACCATCGGCACCGACCCGATCTCGGGCGTGACGCGCTTCACCTTCGGTAGCCCGGAGCTGCTCGGAGGCGTCGAACCCGTCCTGATCATGATCGGCATCTTCGCGGTCAGCGAGTTGATGATGCAGTCCGGCTCGCGCGACATTGGCGGCCTGCGTGAACAGGTCAAGGTCCGCCTGCCCAGCTTGAGCATGATGAACAGGCTCAAGCGCTCGCAGTTCATCGGCTGCCTGCTCGGCACATTCGAGGGGCTGACCCCGGGTGGCGGCGGTTCGATTGCGGCCTTCCTGTCCTATAACGAGGCCAGGCGCTGGTCGAAGGAGCCGGAGAAATTCGGCAAGGGATCGGAGGAGGGCGTCGCTGCGCCCGAGACCGCCAACAACACGGTGGCCAGCACCGCGTTGATCCCGCTTCTCTCTTTCGGCATTCCGAGCTCGAACTCGACTGCGGTGCTGCTCGGCGGCCTGCTGATCCACGGGCTGCTGCCCGGGCCACGCCTGTTCGAGCAGAATGCCGATGTCGTGGTCGGGCTCTATCTCGGTTCGTTCATCGCGACCCTGGCACAGATCGTCGTCGGCATCCTGCTGCTGCCCGTCTGCGTCTGGCTGGTGAACCGGCCCCGCGCCTATCTCGCCGGCTTCATCCTCGCCTTGATCCTGTCGGGCATCTACACGCTCAACACCTCGCTTGCCGATCTCGGCATCGCGCTCGGCATGGGCCTCGTCGGCTACCTGATGCGCCGCGCCGGGTATCCGTTCCTGCCGCTGATCCTCGGCGTCGTGCTCGGTCACATGGTCGAGTCGAGCTATCGCCGCTCGCTGCTGCTCTCCGGCGGTGACCATTCGATCTTCCTCGAAGACCCGATCGCGGTCGGCCTGCTGCTGGCATCGACCGTCTTCGTCACCCTCTCGCTCGTCCGCGAATTCCGTGACGCGCGCAATGCCAAGCTCAAGGATGCGCACGCGTGAACCACCAGACTTCGATCGCCGATGAGCCGGTCGCGCTGCGGCTCGCCAGCTTCGCCGCCCATGCGAGGGTGAGCCCCAAGGCGCGGGAGACCGTCCGCCTGCTGCTGCTCGACGTCGCCGGGCTTTGCGTCGCGGCGCGTGGCACCGACTATGTCCGCGCCGCCCTGGCCTCGACCGCGTCGTCGGGCAAGGCAACCGCGATCGGCCATGCATCGGGCCTGGGCCCCTATGACGCCGCGCTGGTCAACGGCACCGCGGCGCATGGCGAGGATTTTGACGATACATTCGAGGGCGGGCCGATCCACGCCGGCGCCGTGATCGTGCCGGCCGTGCTGGCGGCGGCGGAGCATCGCGGGTTGTCGGGCGAAGCCGTGCTGCGCGGTGTTGCAGTCGGCACCGAGCTGATGTGCCGAATGAGCCTGGTGACGCCGCAAGCGATTCACAAGGCCTGTTTTCACCCGACCGCGGTGATCGGCGCTCCCGCAGCTGCCGCCGCGGTGGCGAGCGCCCTCGGCCTGCCCCCGAAGCTGATCGCGCATGCCATCGGCGTCGCCGGCAGCCTGGCCTCCGGCATCATCGAATATCTCGCCGACGGCAGCTGGACCAAGCGGCTCCATGCCGGTGCGGCAGCGCAGGCCGGCATCCGGGCCGCCCTGCTGGCCGAGGCCGGCTTCCTCGGACCCGCAACCGTGATCGAGGGCCATCACGGTTTCTACCGCGCCTTCGCTCCGTCGAAGGCACCGGATTTCACGCCGCTCCTCGACGGGTTGGGCGAGAGCTGGGTGCTCGAGACACTCGCCTTCAAGCCCTATGCCTGCGGAACGATGACCCAGCCCTTCGTCGACTGCGCCATCGCACTGGCGCAGCAGGGTATCAAGGCGCAGGACATCGTCAGCCTCGAATGCGAGGTCGGCGAAGGCACGGTGCACCGGCTCTGGGAACCACTGGCGCTGAAACAGGCGCCGCCCAACGCCTATGCGGCAAAATTCTCGACGCCCTATTGCGTCGCCGTCGGTTTCATCGATGGCGGCGCCGGGCTTGGGCAATTCACCGAGGAGCGCGTGGCGGAGGCGAGCGTGCGGGCGCTGGCCGCCAAGGTGTCCTATGTCGTCAATCCAGAAGACGCGTATCCGCGCAATTTCAGCGGCCATATCAGGGCCACCCTCACGGATGGCTCGCTACGCGAGCTGCGTCAGCCGCACATGCGCGGCGGGGCGCATGAACCTCTTTCCGCAGGCGATATCCTGCAGAAATTCCACGACAACGCCGCCTTCGGGAGCTGGGCGCGCGAGCGCTCTGAGCAGATGGCCGCCGCGCTCGACACGCTCGTCGCCGGCGGCAGCGTCGACCTCTCGGCGGCACGGGGCTGAGCGATGACTGAACTCGACGGCAAGGTTGCGCTGGTCACGGGAGCAGCCCGCAATATCGGGCGCGCCATCGCGCTCGAACTCGCCGCCGGTGGGGCAGCGGTGATGGGCGTGGCGCTCTCGGACGAGACAGGGCTTGGCGAAATGGTCGCCGCAGTCGAGGCCGAGGGTGGTCGTGCCGCCTGGCAGTTGGCCGATGTCACCAACCCTGGCTCGGTCCGCGCCGCCGTCGAGGCCACGCTCAAGCGCTTCGGCCGGATCGACATCCTCGTCAACAATGCCGCGATCCGTGGCGAAGTGGCCTTCGATGCGATGACCTTGGCGCAATGGCATCAGGTGCTGGGCGTCACGCTCGACGGCCCGTTCCTGTGCTCGCAGGCGGCGCTGGACGCGCTGACCGCGAGCGGCGCAGGCGCCGTCATCAACATCGGCGGACTGACAGCCTATACCGGCGCGAAGCAACGCGCCCATGTCGTCACCGCCAAGGCCGGACTCGACGGTCTCACCAAAGCGCTGGCGCAGGAGCTGGCCGAGCGCGGGATCACCGTCAACCTCGTCTCCCCCGGCCTGATCGATACGGTGCGCGGCGGCCACTCCGCCGCCGAGCCGGACCATCACAAACACCGCACCACCTTGGTCGGACGCCGCGGCCGGCCGCAGGAGGTCGCGGCGATGGTGCGCTATCTTGCCGGGCCGAACGGGCGCTATCTCACCGGCCAGACCATGCATGTGAATGGCGGGGCCTATCTGCCATGAGCCTCGTGGCCGACCCGGCCTTGCTCGGATCGGCCGTGCAGGTTGTGACGGCGCTCGCCGTCGGCACAGCCGCCCTGGTCGGATCGCTGCTGAGTGCGCTCACCGGCTCGGGCGGCGCGATCGTGCTGTCGCTGGTGCTGGCCCCGATCATCGGCGTCGCCTCCGTGGTGCAGACGATCAGCGTTGCGATGCTGCTCAGTCATGTCGCGCGCGTCGGCGCCTTCCGGACACTGATCGACTGGCCCGTCACGAGGCGCATCCTGTCGGCGGCGATCCCCGGCTGCCTTGCCGGAGCGGTGCTCTATACCCGACTCGACGAGGCGGCGATCGGGCTGGTGCTCGGGATCTTCCTGATCGCGATCGTGGTGCTCAAGCGCCTGTTCGCCGGCCGGCGCTTCGAGATCGGGCCGACCGGCGTTCTCGTCGCGTCAGCATTCTTCGGCTTTCTCTCGGGCACGACGATCGGCGGCGGATTGCTGATGATCCCGATCCTGCTCGGCGCCGGGCTTGGCGGTGCAGCGCTGGTCGCGACCGATGCGATCGTCGGTCTCACCATGCATCTCACCAAGACACTGGTCTTCGGGCAGGCAGCAGTCCTGACCAGCGCGCAGGTCTGGCTCGGTGCGGTGATCGGGCTTTGCATGTTTCCGGGCGCTTGGCTCGCCAGAGCACTGCTCGCCCGCATACCGCTCAAGGTCCACACGCTGCTGCTCGACGGCGTCGTTGCGCTCGGCGGCTTCTCCTTCGTGGTCCAGGCCCTGAGGGACTGAGCTTGAAACGATGTCCGACACAGGTTCCGGCGCACGCCGGTCCGACGCCGCGCTCCAGCCGGGCGCCGGCGACAGCGGTTCCCCTGATGCCGGCTGCAGGAAGGAGAGCAGGAATCGATGAGTGACGAGATCTGCTATGAGGTCGACAGCGGGATCGGCTGGATTACGCTCAACCGGCCGCAGGCGCGCAACGCGCTGACATTTGCGATGTATGACCGTGTCGCCGAGATCTGCTCCGATCTCAAGGGCCATGGCTCACCCAAGGTTCTGGTTCTGACCGGGGCGGGAGAGAAAGCCTTCGCCGCCGGAACGGACATCTCGCAGTTCCGCGCCTTCGACAAGCCGGAGGATGCGCTGACCTATGAGGCACGCATCGACGGTGCATTGCAGAAGATCGAAAGTTGCCAGGTTCCGACCATCGCGGCGATCTCGGGAGCGGCAACGGGCGGAGGCGCCGGCATCGCTTGCGCCTGCGATCTCCGGATTGCGACGCGCAACGCCCGCTTCGGCTTCCCGGTTGCGCGCACGCTCGGCAATTGCCTGTCCATGAACAATTATGCGCGGCTCGCCACCCTGCTCGGACCGGCGCGGGTCAAGGACATCGTCTTTACCGCGCGGCTGATGGATGCCGACGAGGGCCACCGGATCGGTCTCTACACTGAACTCGTCTCCGACCATGCCGCGCTGATGGAGCGGGCAAAGGAATTGGCCACGACCATTGCTGGCCATGCACCGCTGACCCTGCGCGCGACCAAGGAAGCGATGCGACGGATCACCAGATCCGACCGCACAAGGGAAAGCGACCTCATCCTGATGTGCTATATGAGCGCCGATTTCCGAGAGGGTATCGAGGCCTTCCTCACCAAGCGCGCGCCGACCTGGCAAGGACGATGAGGCTTGGTGAACCTCGGAAGCCGCGGGTTCGCTGCATTTATGCTGACGGCGGCTCGTCGGCCTTGCCCCGGATCACATAGGCCGCCGCCCCCGCGCTCATCAATGCAAGGCAGAACCAGGTCAGCGCGTAGACAAGATGCGTGTTGCGGAAGCTGACCTGTGTCATCCCGCCCTGCGGCAGCGGGCCAGGCTCGGAGACAGCGTCGGCATCGACGAAATAGGGTGCGACCTCTCCGACGCCCTGTGCCTGCGCGATCTGCACGACATCGCGGGAATACCAGCGCCCGGCGGCGGGATCATTCGCACGCAGGAAGCCGCCACCCGGCTCGCTCAGCCGCAGCAACCCGATGGGACTCGCCGCTTCGCCGGCAACCTTGCGCCGTTCGTCCGGCCCACGCCGCCCCTCCGGCAGGAAGCCGCGATTGACGAGAACGGTAAAGCCGGCATCCGTTCGAAACGCCGCCAGCACCCAGAAGCCGGGGCCGCGCTCCGTCACCGCCATCGTCAGCGTTTCCGGCCCGGGGAGATAGCGCCCCTGCAATGCAACGCGGCGATATTCGTCGGTGGCGGCGTTGATCCTGCCCCATTCCGCCGGCCCGGGCGCGGCCGCTGGCGGCGCGTGGATGCGTGCCTCGACACGGACGATGAGGTCGAGCTTCCAGGCCCGCCGCTGCATCTGCCAGATGCCGAGCCCTGCGAAGATGAGCGCAAGCACGCAGGCTGCGGCGACAAAAACGACATGGGCCGTGCGCGGTCGGCGCCCCTGCCCCGCGTCCGGGAACGTCACGACGCCAGCCTCACATCCTGTGCATGTCGCTCGGCATCATGTTGGCGTTGAGGTGGTACATGACCCACAGCGAGCCCGAGAGCACGATCACCACGATGATGATGGTGAAGATCAGCGCCATCATCGACCAGCCGCCTTCGGAGCGGCCGTTCATGTGAAGAAAATAGACCATGTGGACGACGATCTGCACCGCCGCGAAACCCATGATCACGAGCGCGGTCAAAGTCGCGTGACCGAGCACGTCATTCATGACGAGCCAGAACGGGATCGCGGTCAGGATGACCGAAAGCACGAAGCCGGTGATGTAGCCGCGCAGGCTGCCATGGGGAGCGCCATGGGCGTCCCCGTGCTCGCCATGCGGCTCGGCGTGATTCTGGCTTCCGCTCATTTCAGCACGCCCATCAGGTAGACGAAGGTGAAGACGCCGATCCAGACGATGTCGAGGAAGTGCCAGAACATGCTCAGGCACATCAGCCGGCGGCAATTGGCCTCGATCAGTCCGTGTCTTGCGACCTGCCTCATCAGCACGACCAGCCAGATCAGGCCGAAAGTGACATGCAGCCCGTGCGTACCGACCAGCGTGAAGAAGGAAGAGAGGAACGCGCTGCGCATCGGCGTCGCGCCCTCGTGGATCAGGTGGGCGAACTCGTAAAGCTCGACCGCGAGGAAGCCGAGGCCAAACAGGCCGGTCACGACGAGCCAGCTCTGCATTGCGGCCTGCCGGCCCTTTTCCATCGCCAGCATGGCGAAGCCATAGGTGATCGAGGAGACCAGCAGCAGGCCGGTATTGACCGCCACCAGCCTGAGATCGAACAGGTCGGCGCCGGACGGCCCCGCCGCGTAGTTGCGCCCCAGCACCCCGAACGTCGCGAACAGCACCGCGAAGACGAGGCAATCGCTCATCAGGTAGATCCAGAAGCCGAGCATGGTCGAGCCGCCGGAGTGCTCGTGCTCCTCTTCCGTGACGTAGAACGTCGGGGCGCCGTTTCGGACCGGGACCTGTGCTGCCGCCTTCGCCATCATCATTCCTCAGGCCCGGGCCAGCAGCTTGCTGCGCGAATCCTCTTCGCGCAGTACGGTCTCTGCCGGGATGTGGAAGTCGCGGTCGTAATTGAAGCTGTGCGTGATCACACTCGCCACGGCGCCCACGAAAGTCAGCGCTGCCAGCCACCAGACGTGCCAGATCAGCGCGAAGCCGCAGAGCGTCGCGAAGCCCGCGATGATGACACCGGCCCCGGTATTCCTCGGCATATGAATCGGCCGGAAGCCAGCGAGCGGGCGCTGATAGCCGCGCTTCTTCATGTCGGACCACGAGTCATGGTCGTGGATCACAGGGGTGAAGGCGAAATTGTAATCCGGCGGAGGCGAGGACGTCGACCATTCCAGCGTGCGCCCGTCCCAGGGGTCGCCGGTCGTGTCGCGCAAGGCATCGCGACGGATGATGCTGACCGCGATCTGGATGAGGAAGCAAAGGATGCCGAACAGGATCAGCACCGCGCCGATTGCCGCGATCACGAACCAGATCTGCAACGAGGGGTCCTCGAAGCGATTCAAGCGGCGGGTCACGCCCATCAGGCCGAGCACATAGAGCGGCATGAAGGCGACGTAGAAGCCGACGACCCAGAACCAGAAGGAGAGCTTGCCCCAGAACGGATCGAGCTTGAAGCCGAAGGCCTTCGGAAACCAGTAGGCGATGCCGGCGAAGATGCCGAAGACGACGCCGCCGATGATGACGTTATGGAAATGCGCAACCAGGAACAGGCTGTTGTGCAGCACGAAATCGGCCGGCGGCACCGCCAGCATGACGCCGGTCATGCCGCCGATGACAAAGGTCAGCATGAAGGCGATGAGCCACATCATCGGCAGCTCGAAGCGGATGCGGCCGCGATACATCGTGAACAGCCAGTTGAAGATCTTCGCGCCCGTCGGGATCGAGATGATCATCGTCGTGATGCCGAAGAAGGAATTGACGCTGGCGCCCGAGCCCATCGTGAAGAAATGGTGCAGCCAGACGAGGTAGGACAGGATGGTGATCACCACCGTCGCATAGACCATCGAGGCATAGCCGAAGAGCCGCTTGCCGCAGAAGGTCGAGGCGACCTCCGAGAAGATGCCGAAGGCCGGCAGGATCAGGATGTAGACCTCGGGGTGCCCCCAGATCCAGATCAGGTTCACGTACATCATCGGGTTGCCGCCGAGATCGTTCGTGAAGAAGTTGGTGCCGACATAGCGATCGAGCGTCAGCAGCGCGAGCGTCGCCGCCAGGATCGGGAAGGTCGCGACGATCAGGACATTGGTGCACAGCGACGTCCAGGTGAAGACGGGCATCTTCATCATGTCCATGCCGGGCGCGCGCATCTTGATGATGGTCGCCACCAGGTTGACGCCGGAGAGCGTTGTGCCCACGCCCGCGATCTGCAGCGCCCAGAGATAGTAGTCCACGCCCACCCCGGGTGAGTAGGCGGCACCTGAGAGGGGCGGGTAGGCAAGCCAGCCCGTCTTGGCGAATTCGCCGATGAAGAGCGAGGCCATCACCAGCACGGCGCCGCCCACCGTCATCCAGAAGCTGAAATTGTTGAGGAATGGGAAGGCGACATCCCGCGCGCCGATCTGCAACGGCACGACGAAGTTCATCAGCCCCGTGACGAAGGGCATCGCCACGAAGAAGATCATGATGACGCCATGGGCGGTGAAGATCTGGTCGTAATGGTGCGGCGGCAGGTAGCCCTCGCTGCCGGCAAAAGCGATCGCCTGCTGGCCCCGCATCATCAGCGCGTCGGCGAAGCCGCGCAGCAGCATGATGACCCCCAGGATCATGTACATGATCCCGATCTTCTTGTGGTCGACGCTGGTGAACCACTCGTTCCAGAGATAGCCCCAGGCCTTCATCCGCGTGATCAGCACGAGGAGCGCAAGGCCGCCGAGCACCACGACAGCAAAGGTCGCCACCAGGATCGGCTCGTGCAGCGGCAGCGCTTCGAAGGTGAAACGGCCGAACACCAGCTTCCACCATTCGGGATAGGAGGTCATGGATCCCTCGTCTCGCTAGCGGCGACCATCTCGGACGCGGTTCAGTTGGCAACGCGGGCGGTGACGCCCGCGGTACCGTAGACGTCGGCGGGTGTGCAGATCGCCGTGACGAAGGGGCGCGGCGGCATCGGCTGCCCGCCCCGGCGCACGCTCTTGTCGTATTCGAGCGCCATCACGGTCGAGATCCCCTCCCTGCCGCCGCCGCCCTTGGCATCCATCGCCATCATGTCGCGCGTGCACATCTTGGCGCGATCGACGCACATGTTGAGGACCGCCTGGAACAGGTCCGGTGCGACATCGCGGAACTGCCGCGTCGACTCGCGCGCGCTTGGGCGTTCCAGCACCAGATATTCCTCGCGTCCGAGTGGCCCGCCCTTTTCGCGCGCGGCTCGGGTCCAGGCCTCGAAGCCCTGGCGGTCGACGCCGCGGAAACGGAAGCGCATGTCGGAGAAGCCGGCGCCGCTGTAATTGGCCGAGAAGCCCTCGAAATCGCCGGGATGATTGATCACGGCGTTGAGTTTCGTCTGCATGCCCGGCATGGCGTAGATCTGCCCCGCCAGCGCCGGAATGAAGAGGGAATTCATGACGGTGGAGGACGTGATCCGGAATTCGATCGGCTGGTCGACCGGCGCCACGACCTCATTGAGCGAGGCGATGCCCTGCTCCGGGTAGAGGAACAGCCACTTCCAGTCGAGCGCCACCACCTGGATGACCAACGGCCCTTGCGGTGGCGCGTTCTCGCTCATCCTCGCAGCGGCAGCCGGCTTCGCCGCGCTGATGCGCCCGAGCGGCCGGTAGGGGTCGAGCAGATGCGTGGCCATCCAGGTGATCGCACCGATGACGATAATGATCAGCAACGGAACCGCCCAGATCACCACCTCGAGCGGCAGCGAATGGTGCCAGTCGGGGTCATAGGTCGCGTTGGCCGAAGCGCGGTAGCGCCAGGCGAAGAACACCGTCAGCGCCATCACCGGCACGATGATCAGGAGCATCAGCGCCGTGGAGGTCAGCAGCAGGTTTCGCTGCTGCACGGCAACATCGCCGGACGGTGCCAAGAGCACCATCTGGCAGCCGCCGAGCATCGCGAAAACAGGCAGAACCGTTAGAAATCGAAGGATCCGCAAGAGACTCGAGACCTCCCTGCCGCCGGAACAACCTTCTCTATGCCCATTCCTTCGCATCACCCATCAGACAATCTGTCCCATTGCGAAGGTTTGACGGGTATCTGCGATCCACCGTATCCATTTGCATGAGGTGCGGGCAAGCCCGTACGATCCGACCCGCCCGATAACGAGGGGTTCCCGGTCATGAGCGCTGAGGCAGCGAACCATACATCGGGCCACCTGACGGACGAGCACGGGCGCGACCATGTCTCGCCCGGCGAGATCGCGATCGGCGTGATCATCGGCCGGACTTCCGAATATTTCGACTTCTTCGTCTTCGGTCTCGGCTGCGTTCTGGTCTTTCCCGAGCTGGTGTTCCCCTTCGCCGACCGGCTGACCGCGACGCTCTATGCCTTCGCGATCTTCGCGCTGGCTTTCATAACCCGCCCGATCGGCACAGTGCTGTTCATGGCGATCGACCGTCGCCACGGCCGCGCGGCCAAGCTTACCGTTGCGCTCTTCCTCCTCGGTGGCGCGACGGCCGCCATCGCCTTCCTGCCCGGCTATGCCACGATCGGCATCTGGTCCGGCATCATTCTCGCGATCTTCCGGCTCCTGCAGGGCATCGCGCTCGGCGGAGCCTGGGATGGGCTCTCCTCCCTGCTCGCCCTCAACGCGCCCGCCGGCCGCCGCGGCTGGTACGCCATGCTGCCACAGCTCGGTGCTCCGCTTGGCTTCATCCTTGCCGCCGGGCTGTTCGCCTATTTCGAAGGCTCGCTGTCGCGGGAAGATTTCCTCGACTGGGGTTGGCGCTACCCCTTCTTCGTCGCGCTGACGATCAATGTCGTGGCGTTGTTCGCGCGGCTGCGGATGGTCGCAACCCACGAGTTCGCCCAGCTCATGGAAACCCGCGAGCTCATGCCCATGCCGGTCCTTGAACTGGTCAGGGCGCGCGGCAGCACCCTCATCCTCGGCGCCTTCGTGCCACTGGCGAGCTTCGCGCTGTTCCACCTCGTCACCATCTTCCCGGTGAGCTGGATCAACCTCTTCACCGAACGTTCGGTTTCGGAATTCCTGATGGTGCAGGCGGCCGGCGCCGTGGTTGGCTTCGGCGCGATCGTCACCTCCGGTTTGATCGCCGACCAGATCGGCCGCCGCAACACGCTCCTTGTCTCTGGCGGAATGATCGCGCTCTTCAGCCTGTCGAGCATCATCGCCCCCCTGCTCTTCGGCGACAGCCTGGCCGGGCAGACGATCTACGTGATCATCGGCTTTGGCCTGCTTGGGCTCTCCTACGGCCAGACTGCCGGCGCCGTGGCCTCGAGCTTMGGCACCCAGTACCGCTATACCGGCGCAGCGCTGACCTCGGATCTTGCCTGGCTGCTCGGCGCGGGCTTCGCGCCACTCGTGGCGCTGACCGTGTCCAGCCAATTCGGGCTCGCCTGGGTTGGCGTCTATCTGCTCTCGGGCGCGCTCTGCACGCTCGCGGCACTAGGGATCGATCGGCGGCTCGAGGGGCGTTACGGCTGAACCACCCGCAACCCGCAAGCGATGATATGCGTCCGCGCCGAGCCTGAGGCGGTGGAAGAGGCTGAAATGGTCCGAAGTCAGCGGCCGCTCAGCGCCTACGGCTAACGCGTCGCACGCCGTGTTGCGCGCACCACGGTGGGAGCCGTGACCGCCCCCGCAGCGCCCCCAACGACCGCACCGACCGGACCACCGACAAGTGCGCCCGTTCCCGCTCCGGCAGCGGCACCGCCGATCCTCTGCTGGGTCGTGTTGCAGGCGCTCGCCGCCAATGCGGTGAGTAGCAATAGCGTCATCACTGAAGCCTTCATCGCGCGTCCTCCTGGTTGCGCAACGTCCTTGAACGGCAGCTGTTCCCCTGCCGTGGACCGATCGGGTGGCAATCTCTTCGGCTTCGCCCCCAAAACGGATCGCAGCATCTGAGCAGTGACGGTGCCGCATCATGCTCAGTCCATTGCGCCCGGTCGTTCGTCGGATCTCACGCTGAGCCACGCCGCTTCGAATTGGCGCGCAGTCGCCAGCGCTTGGCAGCGGCGCTGCCTTGCGGTCGACAAGGAGCGGCAACAACCACCCTGCTCATGGGGAATGCTCAGCAGGCGATCGAGAGACTGGATGCACGACGATTCGGCCCAGCAGGCCCCGCGATAGGCGCGTGGGGTAAAATGGGCCATGATCGCGCGAACCGCGCCGAAATCATGGGACGACCGGGCACATGACCGACACGCGGCCGGATCGATCGCTGGCAGAACGACACGCGTTGGCGAAGATCGACCACCCCATGGCCTTCGGCCGAGTGCAGAGCGCTGAATCGTGCTTGAATGAAAGCTTACAAATGGCCCTGAAAACGAACCGTAAGCAGTGCTCCTGAGAAGGAGCCAAAAATGGCGCGCCCGAAAGGATTCGAACCTCTGACCCTCAGATTCGTAGTCTGATGCTCTATCCAGCTGAGCTACGGGCGCGTATCAGGTGGCTCGGCCGTGGCCGCGTCGATCTGATGTGGCGGGAATAACCGCAACGCTTCGGCTTGGCAACCCCCGTCTTCCCGGAAATCTGACATTCCCGGGGATGAGGGGGCAAGCGCGCCAAAAACGCGCGGGATGCTCAGTCTTCGCGCAAGCCACCCCCGCCAATTGCGGCAACCTCGGCGCTTTCCTGTCGCGCTTGCTTCGCGGCGCGATTCTTCGGCAATTTCTCGGCAATGCCATAGAGCTGTTCGCGCCGGTCCATCTCGCGCCAGACATCCGCGGGCGCGATACCGATCTCGCTCCAGAGCACGACGAGATTGTAGATCAGGTCGGCGCTCTCGAGGATCACCCGCTCGCGGTCGGCCTGGACCGCTTCCAGCCCGACCTCCACCGCCTCCTCGGCCAGCTTCTTGGCCATCTTCGGCAGCCCCTCGCCGATGAGCTTGGCGGTGCGCGAAAAGGCCGGGTCGCGCGTGCGCGCGGCAAGGACCGCAGTGTGAAGCTTGAAAACCGAATCAACCATATCGCGAGCCTCACCCCCTCATGTGAGCATTTCGTGACAGGGAGCATCAGGCAGCACGCAGCGCGAATCACTCCCCAGGAAATGGTAGAGCAAATCGCAGGGCGCGAAATGTTTGTTTCACGCCGAGACGAACTTGGAATGATCAGTCCGCAGCGAAGGGAGCGAAGGACCGGACCACGTCGCGATAGACGGCCTGCTTGAACGGAATGATCAGATCGGGCGTCTCTTCCAGCCGTGCCCAGCGCCAGGCCTCGAACTCTGCCTTGTGACCTCCTGCCGGGTGCAGGATATCGATCTCGCTGTCGGGACCGTCGAGGCGGAAGGCGAACCATTTCTGGGCCTGGCCGCGCCAGCGACCCTTCCAGGCCTGTTGGCCGATATCCACGGGAAGATCATAGCTCAGCCAGACGGGCACCTCCGCCAGCAGCGAGACGGAGGTGACATTGGTTTCCTCCTGCAGCTCACGCAGCGCCGCCTGATAGGGCGTCTCGCCGGGATCGATGCCACCTTGCGGCATCTGCCAGGCGAAGCCCGGCGCAACATGCTCGCGCTTGGTCTTGTCCGCCCGGCGCCCGACGAAGACGAGCCCGTCGCGGTTGAACAAGGCCAGCCCGACGCAGGGGCGATAGCCGGGAGGCGGCTCGGTCATTTCAGGGACCCTGTTGTGGAGGGATTGCGCAGTCCGCGGGCTGCGCTGACCGGCACGATGACGAGGCCCTTGGCCTCCAGAGATTTGGCCCAGCGGGCAATGCGCTCGATCGAGACCGGCAGCGCGCTCGCCGCGCCGATCGCCACACCCTGTTCGCGCGCCTGAGTCTCAAGCCGCTGCAGCTGCTGGTCGATCGCATCGGCGCGGGTGACCGTATCGATCACCCTGTCGACCTTGAGTGCCGGAATCTGCGCCCGCGCTGCCGCGCTCGCGAGCTGGCTGCGCGAGGACGAGCCGTCGTCGACGACCATCAGCCCGCGACCGGCGATCTCGCGCAGGACCGGCGACAGGGCGTTCTCATCCGCCGTCAGCCGGCCACCGAGGAAATTGACGATGCCGACATAGCCGGTGAAGCGACCCAGCACCCAATGCAGCCGATCGAGATTCTCCGCGGCCTTGGGGCCCGAGAGCAGGGTATGCGGCCCGGGATCGTTGTCGGGATAGTCGAACGGTTCCATCGGCACCTGCAGGAAGACCTCATGGCCGTCGCCACGAGCCCGCTGCACGACGCGCTCCAGCTCGACTCCATAAGGCGCGAAGGCCAGCGAAACCGCGCCAGGCAGCTGCGTGATCGCATCTGCCGTACCATTCTGGCTGATGCCCAGCCCGCCGACGAGAAGCGCAATGCGGCCCGCCGGCTTGGTCTCAGGCGCCGGACCTAACGGGCGGGCATAGACCTGCATCGGTGTCGCGCCGTCCGGCGCCACCTTCGGCAGAAGGCCGAACCGGCTGCGTTCGACCAGCCGGCTGTCGGGAGCCGGCGCGAGCTTGACCTCGCCGCTATCGGGAATCGTGATGACGATCGCACCGGGGGCCTCTGCCCCGGGGCGCACGACGGTCACCCCTGATTCGATTTCAAGCTGGCGCGCTGTGGATTGGGAGCGCGGATCTGTGACATTCGGTTCGGCGGCAGGTGCGGCCGCGATTTCCCTTGAAGGCTGCCTGATCTCGATCGCGGCAGTCGCCATCGGCTCGCCACCGTCGGGATCGCGCCGGAACAGCAGGATGGCAATCACCGCAAGTGCCGCGCAGCCCATCGCCCCGCTCAGGGCAAGCGACAGCCAGCGCGCCCACGGTTTGCCGTGGCGCACCGGGCGACCCTGCCCCAAGGGCCGATCGAGCTCGGTAAGCGGCGTTCCGGCCAAGGGCAGCCGTCCTCAGCTGTTCGAATCGGACCCGAATCAGCGGCCCGCACGCCTAGTCTTGGCGCGTGCGGGGCCAGCAGTCGAGAGCGCCGGAGAACGGCGCTCTCCTCCCAGTCGGATGGAGATCAGTTCGGCTTGGCGGGCTCTGGGGTCGGAACCGGGCCGGCGACGTCCTTCTTGACACCCCGCAACAGATTCAGCGCGGCAAGAAGCTGCGTATCCTTGGCCGGGTCATTCGGCACATAGGAAGCCGAACCCGACTGCTCATCCTTGCCGTCGCCCGACTTGAGATGGCCCTTCAGGGATGCCTCGCCCTTGTTGTCCGTCAGCTTGTCCTTGAGCTCTGGCGGAATTTCCTGGACGACCTCGATATCCGGCGTGATGCCCTTGGCCTGGATCGAATTGCCCGATGGCGTGTAGTAGCGCGCCGTGGTCAGGCGCAGGCCGCCATTCGAGCCGAGCGGGATCACGGTCTGCACCGAGCCCTTGCCGAACGAGCGCGTGCCCATCACGGTTGCGCGCTTGTGATCCTGCAGGGCGCCGGCAACGATCTCGGCCGCCGAGGCCGAAGAGCCGTTGATCAGAACCACGACCGGCTTGCCCTTGGTCAGGTCGCCCGACTTGGCGTTGAAGACCTGGGTCTCCTCGGCATTGCGACCGCGCGTCGAGACGATCTTGCCGCGCTCCAGGAACGCGTCCGACACCAGCACCGACTGGTCGAGCCTGCCACCGCGATTATTGCGCAGATCGATCACATAGCCCTTGATCTTGTCGACACCGATCTCGGCATTGACCTTGTCGAGCGCCTTGCGCAGGCCCTCATAGGTCTGCTCGCTGAAAGTGCCGATGCGGATATAGCCGACATCGCCCTCAACCCGCTCCTCGACCGCCGGGACGACGATGGTGGAACGCGTCAGGGTGAACTCCAGCGGATCCGGCTTGCCCGGGCGCTCGATCTTGAGCTTGACCTGCGTGTTGATGATGCCGCGCATCTTCTCCACGGCCTGGGTCAGGCTCAGGCCTTTCACCTGGTCACCATCGATCTCCCTGATGATGTCGTTGGCGAGGATGCCGGCCTTGGAGGCGGGCGTGTCGCGAATCGGCTTGGCGACCTTGAGGACGCCGTCCTCCATCGTGACCTCTATGCCGAGGCCGCCGAACTGGCCGCGCATGTCCGTGTCCATGTCACGGAAGCTCTTGGCGTCGAGATAGGCCGAATGCGGATCGAGCGAGGAGACCATGCCGTTGATCGCGGCCTCGATCAGCTTCTGCTCGTCGGGCTTCTCGACATAGTCGGTGCGAATCTTCTCGAAGATGTCACCGAACAGGTTGAGGCTACGATAGACCTCGGCCGAGGCCGCGACCGCGCTGGTCGAGGACAGCAGGTGGGTCTGCGTCGCCAGACTGGTAAGGCCCGCGCCAACGATTGCGCCGGCGAGAACGAGGGAGACCTTGCGCATCATCCGCGAACCTTTTCGCTTTGCGATTTCGTCCACCACGGTGCCGGGTCGATCGAAACGCCGTCTTTTCTGAACTCAATATAGAGAACCGGTTCCCCAGTCCCCGAACCTACGATCGTCGCGGCAGCTTCCGACGTTTGACCCATCATCGCAACCGGTTCCCCGGCAAGGACGAATTGGTTCAGCGACACGTCGATCCGCTGCATGCCGGCCAAGAGCAAATAGTACCCCCCACCCGCGTTCAGGATCAAGAGTTGCCCGAAGGAGCGGAACGGCCCAGCGTAAACAACCCAAGCGTCGGAAGGCGCCGAAACTAGGGCATTAGGGCGGGTTGTCAGTGAAATTCCGCGCGTCGTGCCGCCAACGCCGTCATTGTCACCAAAACCACGCAATTGTGATCCGGCAGCGGGCAGCGGCAGCATGCCGCGAGCTTCCGCGAAAGCGATCTTCGGCGCAAGCCGGGCGGGGTCCTTGAAAGCGAGCGCCGCCATGCGTTGCCGCTGCTCGCGGGTCTCGGCCTCCAGAGCCTGGCGCGCCGCTTCCGCGGCGMGATTCGCGACGGAGATTTCCTTCTCGATGCGCTCGACGAAATCGCGCAGACCCTTCGCCTGCGCCGCAAGCTCTCCGCTCATCCCGCGCTGCGCCTCGATATCCTTGGCGGCGCTGGCCTCGCGCTCGCGCCTGGCGTCGATCAGCGAAGCAAGGCGCTGGCGCTCGCCCGCGAGCGTTTCCAGCTCACCGGTCATCGCCTTGCGCTCTTCCGCGATCCCGCCGCGCAACCGCACCAACTCGCCGAGATCTGTGCTGAGGATCTCGATCTCCTGGCGCAGATCGGGCACCACAGCGCCGAGCAGCATCGAGGCGCGCACCGCCTCCAGGATATCCTCCGGCCGCACCAGAACGGCCGGCGGCGGCCGGCGGCCGATCCGCTGGAGCGCGGCCAGGACTTCGCCGATCAAGCCGCGGCGGCCCTCGAGGGAACGCCGGATCGCGGTTTCGCTGGTCTGCAGAAGCGCCAGCCGCTCCTCGATCGCGCCAATACGACGTTCGACCCCCTGGGTACGGGTCGTCGTCTCGAGCAGCGCCTTGTTGAGACCGGCCCGATCGGCCCGGATCGTGGCGATCTCAGCCTCCAGCTTGGCTCGCGCCTCGGCATTGCCGGCCAGCCGTTCCTCGATCGCCTTCAACTCGGCTTCGCGGGCCTGTTTCTCCACCTGTTTCTGCGCGATTTCGGGCGCCACGCGATCCGGATCGGGCCCCGGCTCCTGAGCGTTGACCGCCAGATGACCGAGACCGAGCGCGAGCCATAGCAAAGCGGCGCTGCCGAGGCGGCGCGAACTGGCTCGAATCACTGATGCGGCGGACGTCATGCGCGATGATAGGGATGTCCGGCGATAATCGTCATGGCCCTGTAGAGCTGCTCCAACGCAAGCACGCGCACGAGCTGATGCGGCAATGTCAGGGCCCCGAAGGCCAGCGTCAGATCAGCACGATCCCGAATGGTCTCATCCAGCCCGTCCGCACCGCCGATCACGAGGCTCGCGGTGCCCGTACCGGCGTCTCGCGAGGCCGCGATCCTGCCGGCGAAGGCATCGCTCGTCAGGCTCCTGCCACGCTCGTCAAGTGCAATCAGCAGCCCCGGCGAGAGCTTTGAAAGGATCGCGGCAGCCTCATCGCGCTTGCGCTCTTCAGGCCGCCGCGCCCGGCTTTCAGGCAGCTCCGTGACATCGGGCCCAGTCAGACCAAGGCTGCGCCCGAGACCATGGCTACGTTCGCGGTAGCGCTCGCAGAGGTCCCGTTCCGGCCCGTCCTTGAGCCGGCCGACGGTGATGATGGCGAGCCGCACCGGAAATCAGGATCAGCCGACGAGCCGCTCATTCGGGCGGTCGGCGCCCCACATCTTTTCCAGATTGTAGAACTGGCGCACTTCCGGCCGGAAGACATGGACGATGAGATCGCCCGTATCGATCAGCACCCAGTCGCAGGCAGGCATGCCCTCGACCTTCGGCGTCGGCAGTCCCGTCTTCTTGAAGGCCTCGACGAGGCTGTCGGCAATCGAGGCGACATGGCGGTTCACGCGCCCTGACGCGATGATCATCGCGTCAGCCAGCGAAGTCTTGCCAACCAGATCGATAACGGTGATGTCCTCGGCCTTCATATCTTCGAGAACATGGATTGCGAGGGCCACGCTGTCGGCGGACGGGTTTCCGGGGACAGCAGCCTGGGGAAGCGGCTTCGGCTCGGCTTCACCAAGGGTTTGACGGTTCAGTTCCGTATCCTCACATGACGACGCGCTCTCAGCGCGACGATCCTAAATTAAGCGATATGAGGTCGAAATTCAATCGCGACCAGCCAACTGGCGCAAATAGGTCGAGGACAGCTCGGAGCGCCGGCCATGCAGGAACACCCAGGCGGGGGGCTCCAGCAGCGGCAGGGCGGCAGCGGCATTCTCGGAAACCCGCCAGCGCGACAGCCAGTTGGCGGCCGGCGAAGCCACCGCGCGATGCGTCGATCCCGGGCGGTCGATCACGGCGATGGGCATCATCCGGGCAATGGCTCGCCACTCGTTCCAGCGGTGGAAACCCGCAAGATTGTCGGACCCCATGATCCAGACGAAGCGGACGCCAGGGCAGCGCAATTTGAGGGCGCGCAGGGTATCGGCGGTATAGCGGGTGCGCAGGCTCGCCTCGACCCCGGTGACATGGATGCGGGCGTGATCGGCAAGCTCTTGCGCCGTCGCAATGCGTTCGCCGAGCGATGGCAGGGCCGCATTGTCCTTGAGCGGATTGCCCGGGGTGACCAGCCACCAGACGCGGTCGAGCTGCAGCCGACGCAGCGCCGTCAGGCTCGCCATGCGGTGACCGTCATGTGCCGGGTTGAAGCTCCCGCCGAACAAGCCGATCCGAAGGCCCGGTGCATGGGGCGGCAGGCGCAGATCCTCTGCCCTCACGGCCGGATCTGGCCGCTGCCATGAACCCGGTATTTGAAGGAGCAGAGCTGCTCGACACCGACCGGCCCGCGCGCATGCATACGCCCCGTCGCGATGCCGATCTCGGCGCCGAAGCCGAACTCGCCGCCATCGGCAAACTGGGTCGAGGCATTATGGACGACGATGGCTGAATCGACCTCGGCCAGGAAGCGCTGCGCCGCCGCCTCGTCGGCAGTCACGATTGCATCTGTATGGTGCGAACCGTAGCGCTCGATATGCGCGATCGCCGCATCAAGCCCGTCGACCACCTTCACCGCAATGATCCGGTCCAGATATTCGGTTGCCCAGTCCGCCTCGGTTGCAGGCGTCACCTGCGGATTGGCCGCCTGTGCGGCGACATCGCCACGAACCGCGCAACCGGCCTCGACCAGCATCCTGAGGAGCGGCTGCAAATGGGTTGCAGCACAGGCGGCATCGACCAGTAGGCTCTCGGCCGCGCCGCAGACGCCGGTACGGCGCAGCTTTGCGTTCAGCACGATCGCCTTGGCCATGTCGAGATCGGCGGCTCCATGGATATAGACATGACAGTTGCCGTCGAGATGCGCGAAGACCGGCACACGCGCATCGCTCTGGACACGGGCGACCAGGCTCTTGCCGCCGCGCGGCACGACGACATCGACGGCACCGCCGAGCCCCGCCAGAATCTCGCCAACCGCTGCGCGGTCACGTGTCGGCACCAGCTGGATCGCGTCGCCCGGCAACCCTGCAGTTTCCAGTCCCTGGCGGAGCGCTGCAGCAATCTCGGTCGAGGTGCGGAAACTATCCGAGCCGGCGCGCAGGATCGCGGCATTGCCGCTCTTCAGGCAAAGCGCGCCGGCATCGGCGGTGACATTCGGGCGGCTTTCGAAGATCACCGCGATCACGCCAAGCGGTGTCGCCACGCGCTCGAAGGCAAGGCCATTGGGCTGGGTCCATTTGGCGAGCACGCGACCGACGGGGTCGGGCAACAGGGCGATGCCCGCCACCGCTTCGGCAACCGCCGCCAACCGGGCCTCGTCCAGCATCAGACGGTCGATGAAGGCGGCGTTCTGGCCGGCGCCGCGCGCCTCATCGAGGTCTCGCGCATTGGCGGCGAGGATCGCCGGCGCACGCTCGCGCAGGGCCTCGGCCATCGCCATCAGCGCCGCGTTGCGCTGCTCAGCCGACGCAAGCGCGACCAGCCGCGCAGCAGCGCGGGCCTGCCGGCCTAGCCCATGCATGACCGTGCCGATTTCCTCTTGGCCATCGCTTGCAGAAACCACGCGCAGCGCGCCTTCGCCAGTCATCGTCAACTCACCCGTTTCCTTGAGCCCGGCGACCTTAGCCGACACCGAGCGCCATGTCGTCACGGTGGATCATCTCGGCGCGCCCGGGATAGCCGAGGATCGCCTCGATATCGCGCGAGGCCTTGCCGAGCACGAGCCCCGCCTCCCCCGCATCATAGGCCACCAGCCCCCGTCCGAGCACCCGCCCATCCGGATCACGGATGAGCACGGCATCGCCACGCGCGAATTCACCCTCGATCCGGCTGACGCCGACAGGCAGCAGGCTCGCTCCACCGCGCAAGGCACGAGCGGCCCCTGCATCGACATACAGGGTGCCGCGCGGCTCGAGCGAGCCAGCAATCCAGGTCTTGCGCGCCGTCGCAGGCGTCGAAGCCGAGAGAAACCAGGTGCAGCGCCCGCCAGCCACGATCGCACTGAGCGGGTTCTTCGTCCGCCCATCGGCGATCAGCATATGAGTGCCGCCCGCCGCCGCGATCTTGCCCGCCTCGATCTTGGTGCGCATCCCGCCGCGGGAGAGTTCGGACGCTGCTCCGCCCGCCATGGCCTCGATCTCCGGCGTGATCAGCTCGACCAGCGGGATATGGCGCGCAGCCGGGTCCCGCGCCGGCGGCGCCGTGTAGAGCCCATCGATATCGGAGAACAGCACCAGCAGGTCGGCGCCCGCCATGGTCGCGACACGCGCGGCGAGGCGGTCATTGTCGCCATAGCGGATTTCGGTCGTCGCGACCGTATCATTCTCGTTGATCACCGGAATCGCGCGCAGATCGAGCAGGCGGCCAAGCGTGGCGCGCGCATTGAGATAGCGGCGGCGCTCTTCGGTATCCGCCAGCGTCAGCAGGATCTGTCCGGCGGTCAGCCCGTGATGTCCCAGCGCCTCGGACCATGTCCGCGCCAGCGCGATCTGCCCGACGGCCGCAGCCGCCTGGCTTTCTTCCAGTCGCAGCGGACCGCTCGGAAGTCTGAGCACGGTCCGGCCGAGCGCAATTGCCCCCGACGAGACGACAAGCACATCGGCGCCGCGCAAGTGCAGTTCGGCGAGATCCTCAGCGAGCGCGGCGAGCCAGGCCTGGCGCAGCCGGCCGCGCTCGCGGTCGACCAGCAGGGCCGAACCGACCTTGACCACGATGCGGCGGAACTGACTCAGCGACGGCGTGTTCACGGAGAAGACCAGGATCGAGTAACGGAAGCGAGGATTGCCTGTTGGCGAAAACCCGACACTTGTAAAGCGCGCCGCCGCCCGTTCGGCTATGCATGCCCATGCAAAAGCATGCCTGAACCCCGGCAATTGCATTGACATTCACTGTTCGAGAGGCCATATGGCGGCCGTCGATATTCGGCCGAACGCCGCGGTCCTGCGCATGTCAATGTGCCCGCCGACGACCTTCCCCGCTCAGATCGAACAACCGGCGCGCGGCCTTCTGGTGCGCTTCAACATGACGCTGCGAAGATTTCGCTGGATCTCGGGCCCGGGTTCAGCGCGATGTTTTCGCATTTCGAATGAAGGAAACCAGGATGCAGGTTCTCGTCCGCGACAATAACGTCGACCAGGCGCTGCGAGTGCTTAAGAAGAAATTGCAGCGCGAAGGCGTTTTTCGTGAGATGAAGCGCCGCTCAGCTTATGAGAAGCCATCCGAGCAGCGCGCCCGCGAAAAGGCCGATGCCGTTCGCCGTGCCCGCAAGGCCGCTCGCAAGCAGGCTCAGCGCGAAGGTCTCATCGCCGCGCCGAAGCCCAAGGCGAAGCCGACCCGCGCCGCAGGCGCAGCGCCTGCGCGCTGATTACAATACACATCCGGCCAGTTCTGGATTATTGCCCCCGCGGGCTCGCGAGTTAGAGCCCGTTCAACCCAAGAAGGTAGACCTTGAAGAACCCGAACGACCGCAGCTTCACTGATCGTCAGTCCAACTCCGCCAATGCCAAGAAGGCGCTGCTAGAGCGTTTCCAGGCACGGCCGAAGGCCGATGACCCGATCATGCAGCAGCGCCGCGCGGAGCGCCAGGCCATTGCCGATGCACGCGCTGTCCGCGACGCCGAAAAGGCCGCTGCCCGCGTCGAGGCTGAGCGCCTCGCGGCGATCGAACGCGCCGCCCAGGAGGAAGCCGAGCGTCAGGCCGAACTGGTGCGTGAGGCCGCCCGCAAGGCCGAACAGGCCAAGCGCGATGCCGAGCGCCCCCGCAAGGTTCTGCTCGAGGCCGTCCAGTACATGCAGATGCGCGCTGCCGGCAAAGGCCGCCGCTGAGCGACGCTCCGCCTTCCGGGGTCGAAAGACCTCGATCCCAAGACGACGATACGGGAATGAGCCGCGTGTAACGCGCGCCTCATTCTTTCTGTTTTCGCAATGCTCCTCCTTCGCAGCGACGAGCAATTGCACTTTGCCTCAAGGGCGCAAGCGCCCTCTTCCCGTCGCGCCCAGGCTCTTTCCTGGCCCTGCGCCACGGAGGAAAACTCCGGAAATCCGGCGTTTATCGCCGATTTTCGGCCTTGCTCAGTCGACCTGACATCAGGCTCCGCTAACGCAACGGCACTCCCTTGCCTCTGAAGCGGCATAACCTCTCCCGTTCTTGTGCAGTCGCGAAGGCAATCACGATCGAACTTCTAAGACTTTAGTATTACGCCTATCGCTTGCCACGGCAACTGAATACAGCAACTCTGGGATATCGCGGCCAGCAGGCCGCAATAACGACACGCCAGATACATGGCGGCACACCCAGGGAGGGAATCCATGACTACGGAGACCGCTAAACCTCGTTCGAATCGTCGCAACTTCCTCAAGGTCGCAACACTTGCGGGCGCTGGCGCCATTGCCATGCCCCAGGTCAGCCGCGCCCAAACGGTGACGTGGAAGTTCCAGTCCACCTGGCCGACCAAGGACATCTTCCATGAATTCGCCGGCGACTTCGCCAAGCGGGTCAATGACATGTCCGGCGGCCGGCTGAAGCTGGACGTGCTCGCCGCGGGCGCAGTCGTCCCGGCCTTCCAGATGCAGGATGCGGTCGCGGCCGGCATTCTCGATGGCGGGCATGGCGTCTGCGCCTATTGGTACGGCAAGAACAAAGCCTTCTCGCTCTTTGGCACACCTCCGTCACTCGGCTGGGACGCAACCAGCTTCCTGGGATGGATGAATCATGGCGGCGGCTATGAGCTCTATAACGAGCTGGTCGGCCAGACCCTGAAGCTCAATCTCGTAGGCTTCCTCAGCGGGCCGATGCCCTGCCAGCCGCTTGGCTGGTTCAAGAAGGAGCTCAAGACCCCCGACGACTTCAAGGGCCTGAAATACCGCACAGTCGGCCTCGCGGCCGATTTGATGAAGGAGATGGGAGCCGCAGTCACGATTCTGGCCGGTGGCGAGATCGTGCCGGCGCTCGAACGCGGCGTCATCGACGGCGCCGAGTTCAACAATCCCTCCTCCGACTCGATCCTTGGTTTCCAGGACGTCGCCAAGGTCTACATGCTGCAAAGTTACCATCAGGCAGCCGAGAGCTTCGAGCTCATCTTCAACAAGACGAAATTCGATGCGCTCGCCCCCGAGCAGAAGGCGATCATCAAATATGCGGCGGAAGCAGCCTCCTCCGACATGATCTGGAAGGCGCTCGACCGCTATTCCAAGGATCTCGACATGTTGCGCTCCAAGGGCGTCAACGTCGTCCCGACCCCGGAGGTGATCCTCAAGGCCCAGCTCGTCGCCTGGGACAAGGTGCTCGACAAGCTTTCTGCCGAAAACGCCTTCTTCAAGAGGGTGGTCGAGTCGCAGAAGGCCTGGGTCAAGCGCACCGTCGCCTATGAACGCGTCAACACGCCTTCGCGCGAACTGGCCTTCACCCACTTCTTCAAGGCCTGAGCCTCTGCCCGCATCCGGACGCCCGCCACCCGCAACCGGCCTGGCGGGCGTTTGCGCCGACGAGCTCTGCAACGTGCCGTGGAGACCCTGATGGGCATCGTGCTCGCGATCGACAAGTTCAATACCGCCATCGGGAAACTCGCCGGCTGGACGATTCTGATCCTGACCCTGGCGATCAGCTACGAGGTCTTCTCGCGATACGTCCTGCGTGCACCCACCGAATGGGCTTTCGACGTCAGCTACATTCTCTATGGCACTCTGTTCATGCTGGCCGGCCCTTACGCGCTCGCACGCAATGCCCATGTGCGCGGCGATTTCCTCTATCGCCAATGGGCCCCGCGCACGCAGGCCGGGCTCGATCTGGCGCTGTATTTTCTGTTCTTCTTCCCCGGAGTCATCGCGCTGGCCTGGGCCGGATACAAGTTCGCCGCCTTCTCCTGGATGATCGGGGAGCATTCCTCGAACTCTCCCAACGGGCCGCCGCTCTATCACTTCAAGTCGCTGATCCCGATCGTCGGGGTCCTGATGTTCGTCCAGGGGCTCGCCGAGGTGGCGCGTTGCGTCATCTGCCTGCGCACGGGCGAATGGCCCCCTCGCCTGCATGATGTCGAGGAGACCGAGAAGCTCATCCTCGAGGAAGCCGCAACCCGCGAGGGATCGATTTGATGTTCGGACTGGGCAATCCCGAACTGGGCGTGGTCATGCTCGTCCTGTTCATCCTCTTCATCATGCTCGGCTTCCCCATCGCCTTCACGCTGATGGCACTCGGCGTCGGCTTCGGTTACTGGGCGATGGGCGACAATGTATTCGCGCTGGTCGTGCAGCGAGCCTATTCGGTCATGGCCAGCGACGTGCTGGTCTCGATCCCGCTCTTCATCTTCATGGGCTACATCATCGAGCGGGCGAACATCCTCGACAGGCTGTTCCACTCGATCCAGATCGCGCTCGGCAATGTTCCCGGCTCGCTGGCCATCGCGACGCTCGCGACCTGCGCGATCTTCGCGACCGCAACCGGCATCGTCGGGGCGGTGGTGACGCTGATGGGGCTGCTCGCCTTTCCCGCCATGCTGCGTGCCGGCTACGACGTGAAGCTCTCGGCCGGCGTCGTCTGCGCCGGCGGCTGCCTCGGCATCCTGATCCCGCCGAGCGTCATGCTGATCCTCTATGGCGCGACCGCGGGTGTCTCGGTCCCCAAGCTCTATGCGGGCGCGCTCTTCCCCGGGCTGCTGCTGGCCGGCCTCTACATGGTCTATGTCATCGTTCGCTGCACCCTTAACCCGGCGCTGGCGCCGAAACTGCCGAAGGAACAGACGGACGTTCCCTGGAGCAAGGTCCTCTGGGCGCTGATGACCAGCTTCTTCCCGCTGACCATCCTGATCATGTCCGTGCTCGGTGCGATCTTCTTCGGGCTCGCGACGCCGACCGAAGCGGCCGCGATCGGCTCGCTCGGCAGCCTGATTCTGGCCGCAGCCTATCGCTCGCTCTCGTTCGGCAAGGTCAGGGAATCGGTCATCCTGACGGCGCGCACCTCGGCGATGGTTTGCTGGCTCTTCGTCGGCTCCTATATCTTCTCGTCGATCTTCGCGATTCTCGGCGGGCACGAACCGATCAAGGATCTGGTCACGGCGTTGAACCTGTCGCCGACCATGTTCCTGATCGTCGCGCAGCTGATCATCTTCGTGCTCGGCTGGCCGCTGGAATGGACCGAGATCATCGTGATCTTCGTGCCGATCTTCCTGCCTCTGCTGCAGTTCTTCAATATCGACCCACTGTTCTTCGGCATCCTGATCGCGCTGAATATCCAGACCTCGTTCCTCTCCCCGCCTGTTGCCATGGCACCCTTCTATCTGAAGGGCATCGCGCCACCGCATGTGACCATCAACCAGATCTTCTCCGGCGTGATGCCCTATCTGCTGATCGTGCTGTTCGCGATGGTGCTGGTCTATGTCTTCCCCGGCATCGCGCTCTGGCTGCCGAAATATCTTTACGGCTGAACGCCGCCGAGCATCCTGCGAGCAGGACAGGAACCTGCCCGCCCTTGCGGCCCCGCTTGTTCGGGGCCGCTGCCTTGCCTACAGATCAGGGGCCCTGCGAGACGTGCTGGGACGGAGGGCGAGGTTCCGCCCGTGACCCGAGGCCTCATGACCACGACGCCGACGCCTGTTCCCGAGACCGGCAGCCCTCAGCCTGGTCGCAAGGGGCGACTGCATGGCGCGACGGTCGCGACGCTGCGCCGGATGATCATCACCGGCGAATTGCCGGCGGGACAGAAGCTGCGGGAGCAGGAGATCTGCGAACAGCTCGGCGTCTCGCGCACGCCCCTGCGGGAGGCCCTGCGCACATTGGCAGCACAGGGATTGGTGAGACTGACGCAGAATCGCGGCGCCGAAGTCGCTTCGCTGACCCTCGACGATATCCTGGGCCTCTACGAAGTCGTCAGCACCCTGGAAGCCCTGGCGGCGCGGCTCGCCTGCAAGAACATCTCGGACGAGACCGTCGCCGAGATCGGCATGCTGCATTACCGGATGATGCGGCACCAGGCGCGCGCCGAGCAGCTGGAGTATTTCGCGCTCAACCAGCAGATTCATCGGGCACTTGTCGAGGCGGCGCGCAACGCGGCCCTGCTCGAAGCCTGGGAGGGATTGTCCGCACGCATCGAGCGCGCGAAATACCTTCCGAACCTTCAGCCCACGCGCTGGAAGGCGGCGATGCAGGAGCACGATGCCATGCTCGCCGCCCTTGTCGCCCGCGATGGCGAGGGCCTGGCGCGGCTCATCCAGATCCATTTTGCCAATAGCCTCGCCGCCATCCTCGCCGCCGCCAACCCGGGCGGGGAGCATGCGGCCGAGACGCCAACGCGGCAGGGCGATGACGAGCATGAGACGCCCTGACGGGCAGCTCTATCGCCCCTGCCAGTTGGGCGCGCGCTTGGTCAGGAAGGCTTCCATGCCCTCGCGGAAGTCAGCGCTCATGTAGCACATCAGGACGAGGTCCTCGTCGTCGGCATGGCCGCGTGCAGCGGCGATCCGGCGCAAGCCTTCCTTGGTGGCGCGCATCGTCAGCGGCGCATGACCCGCGATGGTCTGCGCCAACTCTCCGACCCGCGCGAGCAGAGCCGCATGATCGGCCACCAGCTCGCCGTAGAGGCCGGCGCGGTGGCCTTCCTCCGCCTCGATCAACCGAGCCGTGAAGACCATGTCCTTGACCCGCGCGGGCCCAAGCAGCGAGGCGAGCCGGGCGAGGTTGTTCATCGACAGGCAGTTGCCGAGCGTGCGCGCGATCGGGAAGCCGAAGCGGGCCGACTGCGTCGCGACCCTGAGATCGCAGGCACAGGCGATGGCGGCTCCACCGCCGGTCACGGCGCCCGAGATCGCCGCGATTGTCGGAATCGGACAGCTCTCGATCGTGGTGATGATCTCCTCGATCCGCGTCTCGTAGTTGAGGGCGTCCTCTGGCTTGTTGAACGCACGAAACTGCGAGATGTCGGTGCCTGCAGCGAAGGCTTTGTCACCTGCCCCGGTCAGGACCAGCACCTTGGGTGAACCATGGCCCTCGATGTCGCCGCAGATCGCGGCGATGCGGTCATACATCCCGAAGGTCAGCGCGTTGCGGGCCTGCGGACGGTTGAGGGTGATGGTGCCGACCCCGTCCTTCAAATCGTAAAGAATCTCGTCGTTCATCAGCCCGCTGCTCCTTCAGATCGCCCCGGCCTCGCGCAACCGCGCGACCGCTCCTGAGCCATAGCCGAGTTCGGCCAGGATCTCGGCATTGTGCTCCCCTGCCTCCGGCGTCGGCGAGACGACGCCGGCGGGTGTCCGCGACAGGCCGACCGGCTCGCCCACCACCCTGAAATCCCCAAGGATCGGATGGCTGACCGGCTGTGCGATGCCGAGATGCTGCACCTGCGGGTCGTCGAACATCTCGTCGACGGCATAGATCGGTCCGGCCGGAACGGCATGGTCCTCGAAGGCCGCAAGCCAATGCGCCGAATCCCTCTGGGTCAGGATGCTCTCGATGATGACCCGCAGTTCCGGGCGCTTGTCGTAACGCTTTTCCATGCTGTCATAGACCGGGTTGTCGCCGAGTTGGGGATGACCGATCGCCTTGCAGAAGCAGCGCCAATGGCCCTCGGCGCCGACGCCGATATTGATATGGCCGTTCTTCGTCGCGTAGACGCCCATCGGCGTCGAATAGGGGTGATCGTTCCCGGCCTGCGGCGGCACCGTTCCCTCGACCAGGAAGCGCGCAGCCTGAAAATCCATCATCGCGATCTGGGCTTCGAGCAGGGAGGTCTGGACCCATTGGCCGAGCCCCGACGTCTCGCGCTCGGTGATCGCCACCAGCGCCCCAAGCGCGCCATAGAGGCCCGCAGCCGAGTCTGCGACGGCAATTCCGGCGCGCACCGGCCCCTGCCCCGGCAGGCCGGTGACCGACATCATTCCACCCATCCCCTGGGCGATCTGGTCAAAGCCGGCACGGGTCCGGTAGGGACCGCTCTGGCCGAATCCGGAGACCGAGACCAGGATCAGGCGCGGATTGAGCTTGTGCAGCGTTTCGAAATCGAGCCCGAGCCTGTCCTTCACGTCCGGGCGGAAATTCTCGATCAGCAGATCGGCACTCTCGATCAGCTTGAGCAGGATCGCTTTGCCCTCGGCAGTCTTCAGATTCAGCGTCAGCGAGCGCTTGTTGCGGTGCAGGTTCTGCATGTCATAGCCATGCCGCGCGCCGCTCATGTTCTCGTTCGGATCGAGCCCCGGCGGGCTTTCGACCTTGATCACGTCGGCACCGAAATCCGCAAAGACGCGTGCGCAGGTCGGCCCGGCCCGCACACGTGACAGATCGAGAACACGCAGTTTCGCAAGGGCGGAGGAAGGCGTCGGGCGGGGCATGGCTCGGCAGGCGTTGGCGACAAGGGCGCCGACTATGGGTGCACCCCGGCGGGGCGTCAACGCCCCTCGCATCTTGCATGCAAAATCATGCGGATGCAGGCCCCTTCAGCTAAGGCATTCGAAGACAGCCCCAAATAACCAGGAAATATGTATGCAAACGATAGTCGAAGCTTGAGCCACCGGATCACGTCCGCTTCGCCGCTCCTGTTCTCGTCGGGCTTTCCAAGGCAACAGGATCGCTGGCCGGAAAGGTCGCCCGAAGAGCATCGTTCAGTTCGGCGTCCTTGCCCTTCCCGCGTTGCGCCTTCCTTTGCTCCGCCTGCTCCTTGCGCAGGCTTTGCGTGGCCGGATTGGCCTTCTTGACCGCGCTCGCCATGACATCCCCCGCTTCGGATCACTGATTGTCGCGATACACGTCGCGACATGAAACGAAACGCGAATCCCGCCTCAGCGTTCCCTGAGCCGGGCGCTAGGCCCGCCTGTGACCATAGGCATGGTGCACGATACGGCTGAATGAGCGATAGAGTTGCTCGAGCCGATCGAAATTCCCGCCATCCTGCGTGATCGGCCCGGCGCTATTGGCGATGGCGACCAGTTGCAGCGCGATATCGCCGCGCGGGATGTCGTTGGAAAGCTCGCCCCGTGCCACGGCCTGATCAATTGCGGCGACCACGAGATTCTCGAGCGTCGCACCGAACTGAGCCAGCGCCTCGCGCGCTTTTGGGCCGATCACATCCTGCTCCAGCCGCATCCGGCCGATCAGGCTCCAGGGATTGGCGGTCGTGGCCGTTGGATTGTAGCGGAGATAGCGCTGACGGTTCGACTCCATCATGCCATGGATCTTCTCTTCAAAGCTCTTGTCGCTGCGCCAGTTCGCCTCCCAGTTGGCCAGCGTCTGCTCGACGTAGTCGACAATCACCTCCTCGGCGAGGTTGAGCTTGTTGCCGTAGTAGTAGTGGATGTTCGCGCGCGTCGTGTTGAGGACGTCTGCGACATCCCGGAAGCGGAAGCCCTGGTAGCCATTGCGGATCAGGAGCTCTGCCGAGATTTTCTTGATCTCCTGCTTCATATCTCACTCCGCCGCATCGATTGCGCCCTTCTGGAGCCGTTTCGAGCCGCCGTCCAGTGTGCCGCGTCGCGGATGGATCGTCTCGCCAGAACGCTTCTGCATTGGCGCCATGCCAGATCGCGAAGGGGCTGGACGCAAGCCGGCAGCACTCCCATCTGCCACGGGCGCGGCATGATGAGCCGGGCGTCGATACGCAGGAGCGCTGCATGGTTGATTTCTCGGTCCTCGACCTCTCCCCGGTGATCGAGGGGCAGGAGCCCGGCGACGCTCTGCGCAATTCGCTCGACCTTGCTCGCCACGCCGAGGCGCTCGGCTATCGCCGCTACTGGGTCGCCGAGCATCACAACATGGTCGGCATCGCCAGCGCCGCAACGGCGGTGGTGATCGGCTATCTTGCGGCTGGAACCAAGACCATCCGCCTTGGTGCCGGCGGCATCATGCTGCCCAACCACGCGCCTCTCGTCATTGCCGAGCAGTTCGGAACGCTGGAATCGCTCTATCCGGGCCGAATCGATCTCGGCCTCGGCCGCGCTCCGGGCACCGACCAGCGCACGGTCCGGGCCCTGCGACGCGACCCGATGGCCTCGGACAGCTTTCCTCAGGATGTGCTCGAGGTGCAGGCTTTCCTCGCGCCCGTGCAGCCCGGGCAGGTGGTGCAGGCCGTGCCAGGGGGAGGCACCGAGGTGCCGCTCTGGATCCTGGGTTCCAGCCTGTTTGGCGCGCAGCTCGCTGCAGAACTCGGCCTGCCCTACGCCTTCGCCTCGCATTTCGCACCGGACGCACTGATTCAGGCGCTTGCGATCTACCGCGAGCGCTTCAAGCCGTCAGAGCAGTTGGATCGGCCCTATGCGATGCCGGGCATCAACGTCATTGCCGCCGATACGGATGAGGAGGCTCGCTATCTCTTCACCTCAGTCCAGCAGCGCTTCATCGACATGATTCGCGGCACGCGCGGCAAGCTGCAGCCACCGATCGACGATATCGAAAGCTACTGGTCCCCGGCCGAGAAAGCGCATGTCTCGCAGATGCTGCGCTACGCCTTCGTCGGCTCGCCGGAAAGCCTGAAGCGCCAGCTCGATGCGTTCCTCGACGCGACAGGGGCCGACGAGGTGATGGTCACCGCACCGATCCACGATCACAGCGCTCGCAAGCGCTCCTACGAGATCCTCTCCGGCATCGTTCCGGGCCTGGCGAGAAACCAGACCAGGGCCGCGTGAGCGTCATTGCACCCATGACGCGCTGACGCTGAGACTGGCGCGTCGCGAGGCGCGCCAGAGATTGAGGGCAAGCGCCGCGAGGAAGAAGCCGGCCTGGACCACGACAATGCATGGGCCGGTCGCGGCATCGAGATGAAAGCTCAGGATCGTGCCGAGCACGCTTGAGACGGTCGCGACGCCGGCCGCCACGATGAGCATTCGGTCGAACTGGCGCGTCATCAGATAGCCGATGGCCCCCGGCGCGATCAGCATCGCAACGACCAGGATGATACCGACTGCCTTGAGTGCCGCGACGATCGTCAGCGCCAGCAGTATCAGCAAGCCGAAATGCAGCGCTGCGACCGGCAGGCCAATGGCACGCGCATGAGCCGGATCGAAGGAGACAAGCAGAAAATCGCGCCGCTTCGCCAGCATGATCGCGATGGTCGGCACCGCGATCAGCGCCGTCTCCCCGATATCGGCCCAACGCACGCCGAGCATGTTGCCGAACAGGATGTGCATCAGGTGCTGGTCGCTATCGACCTTGACGAAGAGCACCAGCCCCAGCGCAAACATGCCGGAGAAGACGATGCCCATCACCGTGTCCTCCTTCACCCGGCTGTTTTGCTTGAGGTAGCCGATACCGACGGAGCAGCCGAGCCCGGCAGCGAAGGCGCCAATCGCCAGCGGCAAGCTCAGGATATGGGCGAGCACGATACCGGGCAGCACCGCATGCGAGACCGCATCACCCATCAGCGACCAGCCCTTGAGCACGAGGAAGCAGGAAAGCACCGCGCAGACGAGGCCGACCAGCACCGCGACGATCAGCCCCCGCTGCATGAACTCATGCGCGAACGGCGAAAGGAACCAGGTTTCGATCAGGCTCATGCGGCTTGCTCCGGAAGGGCCCGGGCCGCCCGGCGCGCCGCAAGACGGCCGTGCTTAGGCGCGAAGATGAAGGCGAGCAGGAACAATACGGTCTGGAAGACCACGATCAGCCCGCCGGTCGAACCGTCGAGAAAGTAGCTGGCATAGGCGCCGATCGCGCTGGTCGTGACACCCATCGCAACCGCGATGATGATCAGGCGACCGAAACGGTCGGTAAGCAGGTAGGCGGTTGCGCCCGGCGTCACCACCATGGCGATCACGAGGCAGGCTCCGACCGTCTGCAGGGCTGCGACCGTGCAGGCGCTGAGGAGCACGAAGAAGAGAATCTTCAGGCGCGTCGGCGAGAGCCCGACGCTGCGTGCCTGGTTCTCGTCGAAGAAGACCAGCATCAGGTCCTTCCAGCGCACTATCAGGATCACCAGAGAGACGAAGGCGATGATCGCGACCTGGACGACGTCCTCGTCGGAGATACCCAGGATGTTGCCGAGCACGATCGATTGGACGTTCACCGAAGTCGGGTTGATCGAGACGATCAGCAGCCCGACAGCAAAGAACGTGGTGAAGACGATGCCGATCACCGCATCTTCCCGCAATTGCGTGCGCACCCGGACCAGGGACATGGCGAGCGCTGCCAGCAGGCCGGAGAGGAAGGCACCGGCGGCATAGGGCAGCTTCAGCAGATAGGCGAGCGCGACGCCCGGCACGATCGCATGCGCCAGCGCGTCGCCCATCAGCGACCAGCCCTTGAGCATCAGATAGCAGGACAGGAAGGCGCAGACGCCGCCAACCAGCGCCGAGACCCAGATGGCCTTGACCATGTACTGGTAGGCGAAGGGTTCGAGCAGGAGGTCGATCACCGGACCGCATCCCTGCTGGCGTCGACGACCACCTCGTGATCGCGCTCGCCATAGAGTACGAGCGGACGTTCGTCGTCGGTCAGGACGGTGACGCGCCGGTCGTCGGCATCGTCGTGGAGTTGCGCGCCCCCGAGCCGGAAATGCCGGAGTACGCCGCCGAAGGCCCGTTGCAGATTGGCTTCCGTGAAGGTGGTCGCGGTCGGGCCGGCCGCCAGCACGGTCTTGTTGAAGATCACGACCTGGTCGCAGAAATCCGGGATCGAGCCGAGATTATGGGTCGAAACCAGCATCAGCCGCCCTTCGGACCGCAATTCCCGCATCAGGCCGACGATCGCATCCTCGGTCTTGACGTCGACACCGGTGAAGGGCTCGTCCAGCAGGATGACCTGCCCGCCCTGCGCCAACGCCCGCGCGAGAAAGACGCGCTTGCGCTGGCCACCGCTGAGTTCCCCGATCTGGCGGCGTCGGAAATCCAGCATATTGACGCGCGCGAGCGCCTCCTCGACGGCCTCCTTGTCGGCGCGCCGGGCCATGCGCATCAGGCCCATATAGCCGTAGCGTCCCATCATCACGACATCGTCGACGAGAACCGGAAAGCTCCAGTCGACCTCCTCGGACTGCGGCACATAGGCGACGAGCCCGCGCTTCAACGCCTGCCGCACCTCCAATCCCGCGATCGCGACGCGGCCCTGAGCCGGCTTAAGAAAGCCCATGAGCGTCTTGAACAGGGTCGACTTGCCCGAGCCATTGATGCCGACCAGCGCGCAGATCGTGCCCGCGCCGAGGGCAAAGGAGGCATCGTTCACCGCTGTCACGCCATTGCTGTAGCGCACCGTCACGCCCTCGACCGTGATCGAGGGTGTCAGGCCAAGCGCGCCCGGTCGGCCAGTCACATGAATGTTCACTGCCCGAACCCCTTCGCGATCGTGTCGACGGTCACCTCCAGCAGCTTCAGATAGGTCGGTACCGGCCCGTTCTCGGCGGAAAGCGAGTCGACATAGAGGACGCCGCCATAGGCCGCTCCGGTTTCGCGGGCGACCTGCCTGGCAGCCTTGTCGGAGATCGTGCTCTCGCTGAAGACGGCGGGAATCGTGTTCTTGCGCACGAGATCGATCAGGCGACGCACCTGCTGCGGTGTGCCCTGTTCATCGGCATTGATCGGCCAGAGATAGGCCTCCCGCCAGCCGAAATCGCGCGTGAGATAGCTGAAGGCGCCTTCGCTGGAAACGAGCCAGCGGCGGCCTTCCGGCACCTTGTCGAGCCGGGCACGCAACGGCGCGTCGATCGCCCTGATCTGCTCGGAATAGGACTTCGCGTTCCTGGAATACGTCTCGGCATTCGCAGGGTCCGCAGCCGCCAGCGCCTTTCGAATGTTCTCGACATAGATCAGCGCGCTCGCCGTCGACATCCAGGCATGCGGATTGGGCTTGCCCTCATAGGGGCCCTCCTTGATGCCCATCGGCACGATGCCTTCGGTCACGACCRCGCTCTTCACATCCTTGACGTTCTCGAAGAAGCGCTCGAACCAGCGCTCGAGATTCAAGCCGTTCCAGAGCACGAGATCGGCCGATTGCGCCTTCACCACATCGAGCGGCGTCGGCTGGTAGTCATGGATCTCGGCACCGGGCTTGGTGATCGATTCCACGATCGCTGCAGTGCCAGCGACGTTCTGCGCGATGTCCTGGATCACCGTGAAGGTCGTGACGACGCGCAACGGCTTGGCCTGCCCCGCCTGAGCCAACACTCCCTGGCTCGTTGCTGCAAAACCGGCCGCGAAGGCGATGGCGGCGGCCAGAATCGTGAAGCGTCGACGCGAAGGCATGATCTCTCCTGCTACAGGCTCGATCCATTTACGCTAATGCAAATCACTTGCATCTGTCAACGCAATTGCAAATGATTTGCGATAAGCCTCGATTTTTGCGAATGCGTCTCAACATGCTATCCCGGTGGCATGAAGGGAATCGACAAACGGGTAGCCCTCTTCGAGGAGGAACTCAGGCGGGCGGGACTGCGGATGACGCAGCAGCGCCGGCTGATTCTGCGCGTGCTGGCCGAGGCCGACGACCACCCCGACGCCAAGGGCATCTTCACGCGCGCCTTCGCGCACGACCCGACCCTGTCGCTGTCGACGGTCTATCGGACGATGAAGCTGCTGGAGACTCAAGGCGCGATCGAACGCCACGCGTTCGAGGACGGCGTCTCGCGCTACGAGCACGCAGACCAGCATCACCATGATCATCTGATCGATGTCGAGACCGGTCAAGTCGTCGAATTCTCGTCGCCGGAGATCGAGGCGCTACAGGCCAAGATCGCTGCCGAACTCGGCTATGAGATCGTCCGTCACAGGCTCGAATTGTACGGACGGAAGATGCCCGGCACCAGCAAGCGCAAGAGTGCAGGGAAGACTGACTGAGCCGCCATGGTCGGGCAAAATCCCGACCATCACCGTCTCCCCGCAAATGCATCCTGAGACATCATGCGCGCCACAAGGTCGGGCACGATGTCGGAGCGATCAGATCATCTGACCTTCTTGTGTTTGCATCGGTGCGATAACCACTTTCCGCTCTTCGCACCGATGCTGTGGCCGGCCTCAGCCCGCCTTGCGCTTGTTCTGACGGTTTGAAATCAGATCGTCGACCACGGCGGGATCGGCCAGCGTCGACGTATCGCCGAGCGCGCCGAATTCGTCCTCGGCGATCTTGCGCAGGATACGGCGCATGATCTTGCCCGACCGCGTCTTCGGCAGGCCGGGCGCGAACTGGATCAGATCCGGCGAGGCGATCGGGCCGATCTCCTTGCGCACATGGGCGACCAGTTCCTTGCGCAGCGCCTCGCTCGACGCCTCTCCCTGCATCAGCGTGACATAGGCGTAGATGCCCTGCCCCTTGATGTCATGGGGATAGCCGACCACCGCGGCCTCCGAGACCTTCGGATGCGCCACCAGTGCCGACTCGACCTCCGCCGTGCCCATGCGGTGGCCGGACACGTTGATCACGTCGTCGACGCGGCCGGTGATCCAGTAATAGCCGTCTGCGTCGCGCCGGCAGCCGTCACCGGTAAAGTACTTGTTTGGGTAGGTGGCGAAATAGGTTTCCTCGAAGCGCTTGTGGTCGCCATAGACCGTGCGCATCTGGCCGGGCCAGCTCTCGGCAATCACCAGATTGCCTTCGGTCGCCCCCTCCAGCACCTTGCCTTCGGCATCGACGATCTCCGGCTTGACGCCGAAGAAGGGCCTTGTTGCCGAGCCGGGCTTGAGCTTGGTCGCACCGGGCAGCGGCGTGATCAGGATTCCGCCCGTCTCGGTCTGCCACCAGGTATCGACGATCGGGCAGCGATCATCCCCGACGACGCGGTGATACCACTCCCAGGCCTCCGGATTGATCGGCTCGCCGACCGAGCCGAGCAGGCGCAGCGACTTACGCTTGGTCTTCTTCACAGGCTCCTCGCCGGCGCCCATCAGCGAACGGATGGCAGTCGGCGCGGTGTAGAAGATGTTGACCTTGTGCTTGTCGACGACCTCCCAGAAGCGCGAGATCGTCGGATAGGTTGGAATGCCCTCGAACATCAGGGTCGTCGCGCCGTTCGCCAGCGGGCCGTACACGATATAGCTGTGCCCGGTGACCCAGCCGACATCGGCCGTGCACCAGTAGATGTCGCCGTCATGGTAGTCGAAGACGTATTGATGCGTCATCGAGGCATAGACGAGATAGCCGGCGGTGGTGTGCAGGACGCCCTTGGGCTTACCAGTCGAACCCGAGGTGTAGAGAATGAAGAGCGGGTCCTCCGCCTTCATCTCGACCGGCGGACAATGCCCGGAGACCTTCGCCGCCTCCTCGTGATACCAGACGTCACGGCCCTCCTGCATCGCGACATCGCCGCCGGTCCGCTTGACCACGATCACGGTCTTGACCGGGGCCTTTTCGGCCGCCGCGTCGACATTGACCTTGAGCGGCACCTTGCGCCCGCCGCGCAGGCCTTCATCGGCCGTGATCACCACGTCCGAGGTCGCATCGGCGATGCGCCCGGCCAGCGAATCCGGAGAGAAGCCGCCGAAGACGATCGAGTGCACCGCACCGAGCCGCGCGCAGGCGAGCATCGCATAGGTCGCCTCGGGGATCATCGGCATGTAGATCGTGACGCGGTCGCCCTTCTTGACGCCCTGCGCCTTCAGCACATTCGCGAACTTGCAGACCTCGGTATAGAGCTGGCCGTAGCTGATCTTCTTGGATTCCGACGGATCGTCGCCTTCCCAGATGATGGCCGTCTGCTTGGCGCGCGTCGCCAGATGCCGGTCGACGCAGTTGTAGGAAACGTTCGTGGTGCCGTCTTCATACCATTTGATCGAGACCTTGCCCGGCTTGTAGCTGACGTTCCGCACCTTGCTGAAGGGCTTGAACCAGTCGATCCGCTTTCCGTGCTCGGCCCAGAACTTGTCGGGGTCCTTGATCGAGGCCGCATACATCTTCTTGTATTTGGCGTCGTTCAGATACGCCTTTTTGGCCCATGCGGCCGGCACGTCATAGATCTTGTCGGACATAGAAGACTTCTCCCCGGACTTGGACCGCAATCAGCCCATCTTCGTCGCGGCTCATGGCATGAGTGCCGGATTCCTCGGCAAATAACGACCGCTTCTTTCGAATTGCGCGCATCATAAAGCGCGAAAGAGCGGCGGCAAGCCACGCGCCCTCGCACTTTGGTTTCAAAGACTTTTGGCGAGGGTCGGATCGGTTCGCCACGCGCCGGATTGCCCGTTATCGCGCAAAATTGGCCGTCATTGCCGCAACCGACGCGGCCCTGCCATGCGCTCGACGAACCACTCGAACGGCCCCTTGCTGAAACTCCGCGACCATAGTGACGCCAGCACCAGCAGGTACGCGTAGATGACGGCTGCCGCGAGCATGCAGGCGGCGGGCCCGAGGCGCCCGTAAAGGCCAAGGCCATAACCGAGAAAGATCAGCACGCAGACGATCGACTCGGACATGTAGAGCGAAAGGGACAGGCGGCCATCCGCCTGAAAGATCCGGCCAATGCGCATGCCGAGCGGCCGGTTGAAGAAACTCAGGCCGGCGCCGATCATCACGAGGCTCATCAGCGGCGGGAAGACGCCGCGCAGGATGAGTTCCGCTGCAGCAAAGGCCGGTTTCGCCGGGCCGGGAGGCGCCATCGCCGCCGCGGCATAGGCGAAATTGCCGACGAGGGCGGGCAGCCAGAGAAAGCGCGCCAACGCCGCGCCCGGTGCGGCGAGGCTGCTCAGCGAGGCGGTGCCGAGATGGCGGAAGGCGGCCATGCCGAGGAAGAACATGCCCGCGACATGCGGCAAGGTGATCAAGGGCGCCAGCCCATAGAAGATCGCCCATTCCATCAGCCGATAGCGCGCGATCGCCAGGAAATCGCCGGAACGATGCACCGCAACGACGGCTGCATCCGCACCGGTGGCCGGATCGGGCTCGATGATGCCGATGATTGCAAGCAGGGCATGGGTCAGGATCGCCAGCAGCCACATCAGGGCAGCCGCCTTGAGCAGGCGTCCCAGCGACCAGCGGGCCGCGAGCGGCAGGATCATTCCGAGAAGCGCGTAAGCCAGTAGGATATCGCCTGCGAAGAGCAGCAGGCCATGGGCAACGCCGAGCAATCCGAGCGCGAGCAGGCGACGCCGATAGCGCCCTTCGCCGTTGGTTGCGATCTGCCGCGCCGCGCCATAGCCGAACAGAAACGAGAAGATCAGAACGAATTTCGCTTCGAACAGGGCCTGGATCAGGAACACTGCAAGATGATCCAGAGCGCCGGGAAAGGCGGAGCGCCACCAATCGCCGCCAAAGCCGAACGGCATGGCGAAGAAGGGCAGGTTGACGACGAGGATGCCGAACAGGGCGATGCCCCTGATCGCATCGACGGCCGGGTCGCGCCCCGGCACCGCACCACGTGCAGGCGTCATTGCGCGGCCTTGGTCAGCTTAAGGAGCGCCTCGCGCGCAGCCGCCGTATCGGCGGGGTCGAGCTTGGTGACGAAGGCGCCGTCGACGGCAAGGCGGATGGCAATCGCCAGCCCGCGCGGCAGGCCATCCGAACAGGCGGCCTCGAGCCAGCGACGGTCGKCGCTGAGCAAGGGCACCAGCGCCGGCGACTCCGGAGGCAATCCCGCCAGCAGGATCCCGAGCAGCCGGTCGACATCGCCTCCGTCGGTGAAGGCCATGCGGATATAGGCGCGCAGCCAGCGGCCCGGCCCATCGGGCTCGGCAGCGCTCGCGCGTTCTTCGGCGATCGCAAGATCGACAAGGCTGATGATGCCCTCGACCAGAGCGATCAGCAGGCGCTCCTTGTCGGGGAAATGGTAGAGAATGCCGCCCTTGCTCACGCCGGTTTCGGCTGCGAGCCTGTCGAAAGTCAGGGCGTCGATACCGCCCCCGACGATGATCGCGCCCGCTGCCTCGAGCAACGCCGCCTTCTTGCTGCTACGCACGTCCATTCTCCATAACTATACCGTCTGGACGGTATAGTTATGGCTTGACCCCTGCGACCGCAAGAGGTCGCAGAGCTCGTCAATCCTTCAGAGCCCGCCCATCTTGCAGACCAGTGCCCATTCATCGTCGGTCACCGGCTGCACGGACAGGCGGAAGGACGTGACCAGCGCCATCTTGGCGAGTTCCGGCGTTGCCTTCACCTGAGCAAGGGTCACAGGCTTCGGCAGCGGCTTCACCGCCTTGAAGTCGACATAGACCCAGGGCTCGCCTGGGTTCGCGATATAGTGCTCCTTGATGACCTCGACGATGCCCACGACCTCGAGCCCCTCGTTCGAGTGGTAGAAGAAGACCTGGTCGCCGAGCTTCATCGCCATCAGGTTGAGCTTGGCCGTATGATTCTTCACGCCATCCCAATGCGTGCCCTTGGCGCCCGCCTTGACCTGGTCATCCCAGGACCAGACCGATGGTTCGGATTTGACCAGCCAGTGAGCCATCAGACGTCATCCTCTTTCGTCGGAGCAGGCGGACGCAGCGCGGCCTCGCCCTGTTCGTTCCAGAATCGCACCATCTCGCGTGTCAGCGCGGCATAATCCTGCGGGCCGAGTTCGACCCTGACCTCGCCCTCGCCGAAGGGCAGAATCAGCACGAAGCGGTGGGTGTCGTCGCCGCGCCGCCGTCGATGCTGGATCACCGGTCCGGCCGGCACACGCCCGGCCAACGCCACCGGCATGCTCTCGGCAACCAGCTCCGAGCCGGTGGTCTTCCGTACCTCAGCGACGCCGCGCGCCACCCGCTTGCTCAGATCCGACCAGTCGCCTGCCATTGCTGCCTCTGCTACGTCACTGCGTTACGGCCGGATCTCGACCCGGGTCCCTTGCGCAACGCGAGCCCAGATCCCGCGAATCTCGGCATTGGTGACCGCAATGCAGCCATCCGTCCAGTCGCGGCTGAGGTGCAGCCGGCCCAGCCAGCCAAGCCCGTTGCGAATGCCGTGGATCATGATGTCGCCACCCGGGGCAAAACCTGCGCGCTCGGCGTCCTCACGATCCAGGCGATCAGGATAGGAGATGCGAAGCGCGAGGTGATAGCGGCTGCGCGGGTGCTTGAAATCAATGTCGTAGACGCCTTCCGGAGTCCGGCCGTCGCCCTCCTTCACCTTATCACCGACCGGACTCGAACCCAGCGCCACCGAATAGCGGGCCAGGACGCGGCCATCCCGTTCCAAGGTCAGCTGACGTGCGGCCTTCTCGATGAGGACGCGGGTCGCCTGTTCGTCGGGAGCCGCGAGTTCAGGAACCGTTCGGGCGATCTGCAGGAACTCCAGCCCCAGGGCAAGCACGAGACCTGCACTCACCGCCATGGCCGCGCGTCGCAGAGGCTTTCGCGCCAACTCAGTTCTCCGCCCGGACCGGTCGCGCCAGCAATCCCGTGACCGCTTCGCGAACGCCGATGCGTTCGGCGATAATGGCCGCAACGGCCTCGGCGATGGGCGTCTCGATGCCGCGTGCCTGCGCCATCTCTGCCAGGACCGACGTCGTGAAGGCGCCCTCGGCCAGTTTGCCTCCAGCGGCCTCGGCCGGTGTCTTGCCCTGGCCGAGCGCCAACCCATAGGCGAAATTGCGTGACTGTGCGGACGCGCAGGAGAGCACGACATCGCCCAACCCCGAAAGCCCCATCAACGTTTCCGGCTGCGCACCAAAAGCCTCGCCGAAGCGCCTGAGTTCGGCAAAGCCACGCGCCACCAGCGCGGCACGGGCGCTCTCGCCATAGCCGAGCCCGATCGCGATCCCCGCTGCGATCGCCAGCACGTTCTTCGCGGCTCCGCCGATCTCGACGCCACGGATGTCGACGCCGTGATAGATGCGAAAGGAGGCAGAACTCAGCGCCTCGGCCAGATCCTGCGCCAGATCCGCCTCGCGCGCTGCCAGTGTCAGAGCCGTCGGTAACCCGCGTGCGATATCGACGGCAAAGCTCGGACCGGACAGGATGGCCGGGACCGCACCGGGCCAAAGCTCGGCGATGATTTGCGTCGTGAACAAGCCGCTCTTCTGCTCGATGCCCTTGGCCGCCGAGATCGTCGGCACGCCATCCGGCAAGGCTTGCGCGAGCGCGGTGCAGACCTGTCGCAGCGCCTGGGTCGGAACCGCGAGGATCAGCGCCTGTGCATCGGCAAGCGCGGCAAGCTCGGCAACCGGCGATACGGCGGCAGGCAACGTCGCGCCGGGCAGGCGCGGCACCTCTCGACGCTCCCGCATGGCCGCGATGGCCTCGGGATCACGGGCCCAGAGCAGCACGTTTCGCCCGGCCCGCGCCGCGGCCAGAGCCAGTGCGGCACCGAAGGAGCCGCCGCCTACGACGCCGATTGTCTCGAAGGCCTTGCTCATCTCGGCGCGCTCACGTCGCTCACGGATCACGCTTTGGCCTTGAACTCGTCCAGCGGCCAGCGTGGCCGGGCAACCGCGCTCATGTCGTCGACAAGCCCGAGCCTCAGCCTCTCAAGCCCAGCCCAAGCGATCATCGCGCCATTGTCGCCGCAAAGCGCGACCGGCGGCGCGACCATCGGCAGGCCGGCCTCGGTCGCAAAGCGGGTCAGTCCGCGCCGGATCGGCTGGTTGGCGGCAACGCCACCGGCGACCACCAAGGCCGTGGGCATGATCCCGGCCCCACGGCAGGCGCGCAGGCCCGCTCGCGTGCGGTCGACCAGCACGTCGACGACCGCTGCCTGGAAGGAGGCGCAGAGATCGGCGACGTCGCGGTCGGAGAGCGGCGCAATGCGTTCGGCCACCAGCCTGACCGCGGTCTTGAGGCCGGAAAGCGAGAAATCGGGATTGGGGCGCCCAGCCATCGGCCGCGGAAACTCGAAGCGTTCGGGATCGCCCTTCTCGGCTTCCCGCTCGACCGAGGGGCCGCCCGGATAGGCCAGACCGAGCATCTTTGCGATCTTGTCAAAAGCCTCGCCGACCGCGTCGTCGATGGTTCCGCCCAGGCGCAGATAATCGCCGACGCCGCGCACCGCCAGGAGCTGCGTATGCCCGCCCGAGACCAGCAGCAGCAGATAGGGAAAGGCAACGTCGTCGGTCAGCCGCGCCGTCAGCGCATGCGCTTCGAGATGGTTCACCGCAATGAAGGGGCGGCCGGTTACCAGCGCGATCGCCTTCGCCGTGGTCAGCCCGACCATGACGCCGCCAACCAGACCCGGCCCGGCAGCAGCAGCGACCGCGTCGATCTCGGAGGGCTTGAGTCCGGCATTCGCGAAGGCGCGAGCGACGATGCGGTCGATGGCCTCGACATGCGCGCGCGCCGCGATCTCCGGCACCACGCCACCATAAGCCGCATGTGCGGCGATCTGACTCAGGATCTCGTTGGACAGGATTTTGGCCTCGCCGGCGCGATCGACGCCAACGATTGCAGCCGCGGTCTCGTCACAAGTCGTCTCTATCCCCAGAACGCGCATGATCGATCGACAAATCTCGGACAGGTTTCGGCCGGAACAGGCCACAAGGAGAGGCGGGCGGAGCTCCGACGGTTTCGCGCCGGGGATTCCCTCGTATAGTGCGCCACGGAGCATAAGGCCAAGAGGCCGTGGAGTTCGCCGGCCAGCGGCCGGCATCAGGAAGACGCAAAGAGAATGAATGAGATCGCAGCTTCGGTTCGCGGACGCCAGGTCGGCCGCTTTGTCATCGGCACGCGCGGCAGCCCCCTGGCGTTGGCGCAGGCCAATGAGTTCGCGCGCCGCCTCGCCGAGGCTCATGGCTGGGCAAAGGACGAGCTGCCGCTCGAAATCATCGTCACGACGGGTGACTCCATTCGCGATCGCCCCCTCTCGGAGGCCGGCGGAAAGGGTCTGTTCACCAAGGAGATCGACCAGGCTCAGATCGAGGGCCGGATCGACTACGCTGTCCACTCCGCCAAGGATCTTCCCACCAAATTGCCCGACGGCCTCACCATCGCTGGCTATCTCCCCCGCGAGGATGTGCGCGACGCGTTGATCGCACGCGGCATTTCCCGCGTTGCGGACCTGCCGCAGGGCGCGGTCGTTGGTTCGGCCTCGCTGCGCCGCCAGGCCATGCTGAGGCGCGCCCGGCCCGATCTCGAGATCGTCCTGCTGCGCGGCAATGTCGCAAGGCGGCTGGAGAAGGTGGCGAGTGGAGAGATCGACGCGACCCTGCTCGCCATCGCCGGGCTGAAGCGGCTCGGGCTCGCCGACAAGGCAAGCGGCATCCTTTCCATCGAGGAATCGCTTCCGGCCGTCGGCCAGGGTGCGATCGCTGTTGCGGTTCGCATCGGTGACACCGCAAGCACGGAAGCTGTCCAGCCGATCCTTTGCCGTGACACCGGCATCGCACTCGCCGCCGAACGTGCCTTCCTGACCGAGCTCGACGGTTCCTGCCGGACACCGATCGCCGGTCATGCCACCGTCGAGGGCGACCGCTTCCATTTGCGCGGGCTGCTGCTCTCGCCCGACGGCAGGGCGATGGCCGAAGATAGCTGCAGCGGTCCCGTCAGCGAGGCCGCGGAACGTGGCGCCGAACTCGGACGCGCCTTGCGCGCCAGGGCTCCGGCGGGGATCTACTCATGAGGCCGGGTGTTCCATGAACGCCAACGACGCGACAGGAGGGCGCATGCGCGTATTCGTGTTCAGACCGCAGGCGGATGCCGAACGCAGCGCTCGCGCGCTTGCCGCCCATGGACATGAGCCGATCGTGGCGCCGCTTTTCGATGTGGTCCGCCTCGCCGAACCGGTACCCAAGGGCACATTCGCGGCGTTGATCCTGACCAGCGGCAATGCTGTGACGGCCCTCGCCGATGCCCCATCCGCCTGGCGGGACCTGCCGGTCTTCACCGTCGGGGCGCGGACGGCCGCGAAGATGCGCGACGCCGGTTTCGAGGATGCCCGCAGTGCCGATGGCGACCGCAACGACCTGATCGCTCTGGTCCAGCGCAACATCCCCACGCCGGCACGCCTGCTTCTGGTCGCTGGCCGGGACCGCCATGACGATATCGCGGAGCGCCTGGGCAAGGCTGGCTACGAGATCGCGAACTGGACGGCCTATGCGGCCGAGGCCAAGCCCAGCCTGCCCGAAGTGGCGGCCGCCAGCCTGCGGGATGGGCGCGCCGAAGCCGCACTTCACTATTCACCACGAGGCGCCCAGACCTTCCTCGCCCTGACACGCGCCTCCGCTCTCAGTGAACAGGCGCTGGAACTGACGCATGTCACGCTTTCGGCGGAGGTTGCGGCCCCCTTGATCGCAGCAGGCGCCAGCACGGTTCTGGTTGCGGAATACCCCGAAGAGGCGGCCCTGCTGGCCGCGCTGGATCAAGTGACCGCTCGCAATCGTCGCGCAGGGGATGTTAGACAGGCCGTGGCCGCGCCGGCCGGCGTCGAGACGGACAAGGATGCGATGAGCGAGCCGCAGACAGCCACGCCGCGCGGACGCCAGCGGCGAACTCCCCCGACCATCGACGGTAGGGTAGAGGCGGCAGTGACCACGACACCAGAAGCTGCTTCGGCAGAGACGGACCAGCCTCCCCCCGCAGCCACGCAACCCAGTGAATTCACACCCGGAATCACATCTCCGGCGCCTGAGCCCGTTGGCTTGGCTCCATCTGAGCCTGCGCCGCCCGTTTCAGGCGAGCCGTCTCCCCCTCCGCGGCTGCCATGGGCTGCTCTGGCCGCCACCGGCCTGATCGGCGGCATCCTTGGGGCGGGTCTCATGACACTGGTCGGTTCCCGCTCGACGCCCGATACCAGCGAACAGCAGATCGCCGAACTGAAGGGGCGCATAGAGACCCTGCAGCGCACGACGACCAATCTGCAAAGTGCTGTCACAAGCCTGCCCCAGCGCGCAGCGCTGGAGGCGCTCGATCGCCGGGTCAGCGCGACATCGGAAGCTGCCGCCACTGCCGCCGCGGAAGCAAAGACCGCCGCAGCACGGCTGGCGGAACTCGCAAACGCTCCCGCCCCGGCCACGGCCGAGAACAGCTCCGCCATCGCCGGGCTGACGCAACGCCTCGGCACCGTCGAGACGCTGGCCAAGTCCGCGGCCTCGCCGAGCCCGCAGGCATTTGCCGCCGCGCGCATCGTGCTCGCCGAACGCATCCAGGGCGCGCTTTCTGCCGGCAGGCCCTTCGCGGCCGATATCGCGGCTCTCGGCAAGGGCGGCGGCTCGGCCGAACAACTGGCCGCGCTCTCCGCCGTCGCCACAACCGGCGCACCGACGCAGGATGCGCTGCTGGCGCAATTCCGGGTTCATCGCGCCATGTTCGATCGCGAAATGACGCCGGCCGCCAAGGATTGGCAGGATCGCCTGCTTGGGCTCGCCAGCAAGGTCGTCACCATTCGCCCGGTCGGAGATACCGGCGCAAACGACCCTGCAACGCTGGTGATCCGCCTGGAGAATGCGCTTGCGCATAACGAATTCGGCAAGGCCGCCGGCCTCTGGGCTCAATTGCCCGAGCCGGCGCGGCGGGACAGTGCCGAGTTCGGCACCAGTTTGCAGAGGCGCGCTGCCGCTGACGCCGCGATCGGCAGGATTGCACAGGATGCGGTTGCCGCGCTCGGCGCGGGTGGCTGACGGAGGATAGCGTTCAATGGTTCGCGTGCTGCTCTATCTCTTTGTCATTGCCTGCCTCGCGGCTGGTGCCGTCTGGCTGGCCGACCGCCCCGGCGAGGTCTCGGTCCTCTGGCAGGGCTACCGCATCGAGACGAGCGTCGCGATCGCGGCAATCGGCGTCATCATCCTGGCCTTCCTCGCCATGCTCGGATGGGCCGCGGTGCGCTTCGTTCTGGGCCTGCCCTCGGCCTTCAGCTTCGCCTCGCGAGCGCGACGTCGGGCCCGCGGCTTCGAGGCCGTCTCCCGTGGCATGGTCGCAATCGGTGCGGGTGATCCAGTGGCTGCCGGCCGCTACGCCGTCGACGCCCGCAAGTTTTCCGGCAACGAGCCGCTGACCCTGCTGCTCGAAGCACAGACGGCCCAGCTCTCGGGTGACAGGGGCCGGGCGGAAGCCGCCTTCAAGGCCATGCTCGACAAGCCGGAAACTCGCGTGCTCGGCCTGCGCGGTCTCTTCGTCGAGGCCCGTCGCCGTGGCGACATGACGGCTGCGCGCGCCTTCGCGGACGACGCCGTGCGGCGCTCCCCCTCGCTTGCCTGGGCCAATGACGCCCTGCTCGATTTCCACACCAGCGCCGGAGACTGGCAAGCAGCGCGCACAGCCGTCGAACGCCGCGCCGCCCTGCGTCTCGCCGAAAAGGCGGATGCCAAGCGCCAGCGCGCTGTGCTGCTGGCGGCGGAAGCCCTCGACGCGAAGGGCAGCGAACCGGAGAAGGCCTTGGCCGCCGCCCTGGAAGCGACAAAACTCGCCCCAGGCCTCACGCCGGCAGCTGCCCTTGCAGGGCGCATGCTCGCCGAGCGCGGCGATATCCGAAAGGCCGCCAAGCTGCTCGAAGCCGCCTGGCGCGAGGTCCCGCATCCCGACATCGCCGCCGCTTATCTCGATGTGCGCCCCGGTGACAGCGCGCAGGACCGGCTCGCACGGGCCGAAACGCTCGTAAGGCTGCGTCCGGCCGATCCGGAAGGCGTGCTGGCTCTGGCCGGCGCGGCGATCCATGCCCGTGATTTCGCCAAGGCCCGCCAGGCGCTGAAGCCGCTGCTGGCCGGCGGTGCGTCCGTCCGCGTCTGCCTGCTCATGGCCGAACTCGAAGAGGCCGAACATGGTTCGGCCGGCCGGGTTCGCGAATGGCTCTCGCGCGCCACGCGCGCGCCGCGTGACGCAGCCTGGGTCGCGGACGGGCTGGTCTCTGACCATTGGCTGCCCGTCTCGCCGATTTCCGGGCGCCTCGATGCCTTCGTCTGGACGGTTCCTCCGGCGACACTCGTCAGCCAGGCGCCGGCGATCGACGATGTGCTGGCCGATCTCGACGATTCCGCACCGCTGCTGGAAGGGCGTGCCGAGACGATGGCACCCGTCGAGACCGCCAAACCGGTGATCGAGCAGGCAACGCTCGTCGCACCCGAGCCGGCGAAAATCGAGCCCGCGAAGCCTGCAGGGGACGAGAAGCCTGCGACCGAGCCTGTCGCCAAGGGTGAACCGGCCGTCGCGGCCAAGCTCCCAACTCCGGTCGCCGAGGCGACAGTGGCTCCTGCGACCTCAGCCTCGGTCCGCGATCATCGCCCCTCCCCGGTGATCTTCCCGGTATCGCACGCACCGGACGACCCGGGCCCCGAAGACGTTCAACCGGCCACGGCCGCCAAGGCAAAGTTCCGCCTCTTCGGCTGACCGGCGAGCGCGCCGGCCAGCGCGCTCGCCTCGTCTGCACGGGCGATCGCGCGAAAAGGGGTGCGGGTCTCCCTCCCGCCCCTTATAGCGGTCTGCATGAACACCGAACCTACTGCCCCACTATCGACCTCCCCGGACAACGCAGAGGGCGTCAGCCTGCATGTCGCTCCGGAGCAGGCAGGAATGCGCCTCGACAAGGCGCTCGCCATGCTTGCCGGCGAAATCTCACGCGCCCGCCTGCAGCAGGTCATCCGGGAGGGTGGTGTGAGCCTCAACGGCGCGATCGCAGGCGATCCGAGCCGGAAGGTCGCCGCCGGCGACGTCCTGACCCTGGTCATGCCTGCGGCCAGGCCGCCCGCGCCCCTGGGCCAATCGATCCCGCTCGAGGTCGTCTATGAGGACGATGCTCTGATCGTGATCAACAAGCCGGCCGGCCTCGTCGTTCATCCCGCGGGGGGACATGAGGACGGTACTTTGGTCAATGCGCTGATCGCTCATTGCGGAGACAGCCTCTCCGGCATTGGTGGCGTCAGGCGACCCGGCATCGTGCATCGGCTCGACAAGGATACCAGCGGGCTTCTCGTCGTGGCCAAGACCGACAAGGCCCATCAGGGGCTTGCCAAGCAGTTTGCCGACCATGGCCGCACCGGGCCGCTGGAGCGCGCCTATCTCGCGCTGGTCTGGGGTACGCCGCGCCGGCCGCATGGCACGATCGAGGCCGCCCTCGAGCGTTCACACCGCAATCGCGAGAAGATGGCGGTCGTTGCCGAAGGCCGCGGCCGCGAGGCAATCACCCACTTCACCGTTCTGGAGCGCTATCCGCCGCTGCTTCGCGGGCAGGAGGAAACCGAAGCCCTGGCCAGCCTGATCGAGTGCAGGCTGGAAACTGGTCGCACGCATCAGATCCGCGTCCATATGAGCCATCTCGGTCATCCCTTGCTGGGCGACCAGCTCTATGGCTCCGGCTACATAACCAAGGCAAGCCGCCTTCCTGACGGCGCACGCGATGCACTGGCCGCCCTCGGCCGGCAGGCACTGCATGCAACGGTACTCGGCTTTGCCCATCCGGTGACGGAGGCGGAAATGTATTTCGAAGCGCCTCCGCCTGCCGATTTTGCAAATCTGCAAGCGGAACTCGCGGCCCTGTGAGCTAATCTGGCCACTTCGCCCACTTTCCGCCAAGCTCCATTGGCATATAATGAGGCTTGGATGCGGATGGCTTAAGGGGCGCCGCATGGGGCCGGGCTCGACGAACCCTCACAGGGTTCGCGCGTTGGTTCAGGCACATCATCCAAAACCTGCGCGAGGGTCGTTCGCGCGGTTGGCTTGCCGCGAAGCGGGAGCCAGGAAAGGAGAAACGAGCATGGCGATTGCATCGCTGCCCGTCATGTCCGCGGAGGGCGGACTTTCACGTTATCTCGAAGAAATTCGCAAGTTCCCGATGCTGGAGCCGAGCGAGGAATACATGCTCGCCAAGAGCTGGCGCGAGCATGGCGACCGCGATGCGGCGCATAAGCTCGTCACCTCGCATCTGCGGCTGGTGGCCAAGATCGCCATGGGCTATCGCGGCTACGGCCTGCCAATCGGCGAAGTCGTGTCCGAAGGCAATGTCGGCCTGATGCAGGCGGTCAAGCGCTTCGAGCCCGACAAGGGCTTCCGTCTTGCAACCTATGCGATGTGGTGGATCAAGGCCTCGATCCAGGAATATATCCTGCGCTCCTGGTCGCTGGTGAAGATGGGCACCACCGCCAACCAGAAGAAGCTGTTCTTCAACCTGCGCAAGGCGAAGAGCAAGATTTCGGCACTTGGCGAGGGCGATCTCAAGCCGGATCAGGTCAAGACGATCGCGACCAAGCTCGGCGTCAACGAGCAGGACGTCATCGACATGAACCGCCGCCTCGGCGGCGATGCGTCGCTGAACACGCCGTTGCGCGAGGATGGCGAGGGCGAATGGCAGGACTGGCTCGTCGACGACAGCGAAAGCCAGGAACGTCGCCTGGCCGACTCCGAGGAAAGCGACAACCGCCACCAGGCGCTGCGCGAAGCACTGACGGTGCTCAATCCGCGCGAACGCCGGATCTTCGAGGCTCGGCGCCTGGCCGATGACCCGATCACGCTAGAGCAACTCTCCGAGGAATTCGGGGTCTCGCGCGAACGCGTCCGGCAGATCGAGGTTCGCGCGTTTGAGAAGGTGCAGGAAGCGGTCAAGAAGGCCTTGACCAGGATCGAAGCACCGCGCGCCGCCCTGCCCGCGAACTGAGACCTGAATTCATCGGCAGCACGATACGAAAAGGGGGCGGTGACGCCCCCTTTTCTGTTCAGTAGAGCGGCGCCAGGGGCTGCAGGGGCAGCCGGAACGGCCCGAGATAGACCCGACCCTCGCGCAGGACGACCGGCGGCAGAGGCGTAAGCCCAGGTGTGCCGCCGCTCGGCTTGCCACCAAGCAGTCCGCCAAGACCAGCGGCAAGACCACCGAGCTTTATGCCGCCAATCCGGTCGATGCCGGCGACACCGGCATCGATCTGACCGGACAGGCGATGCGTCTGGTCGAGCAGCAGACGCCCGCTCGCCTCGAGCCGGGCAGCCCCCTTTGTCATCAGCAGTCGCATCAGTTCGATCTGCCCGCCGGTGGTACGCCAGGCTTCGAGCGCATCGGGATTGAACCCGGCCTTGAACGCCAGCGATTGCGTCAGACTCGCCTGCATCTCGACATCACCAGGTTCAGTGGTTCCGAGCAGCGCATCGAGCGCGGGCAGCACCGAGCCTTTCGCTGTCAGCGCAAGATCCGCCACCTGCTCGGTCGCAAAACGCGCCGGGTTTCGGCGCAGATGCACGTCCAGCTGATTGGCGCGCCAGGTTTCGTCGCTCGCGCCGGGCGCGGTCAATGTCGCATTCGGCTCGACCAGCACCATGGAGAAACGCTCGGGCTCGCGCTCTTTCAACGCCAGGCTGGCCTCGAGCTGACTCCAGCCGAGATCAAGTTTGCGGCCTTCAGGCAGGGCAGCCTGCAGCGGCCCCTTCACCTCCAGGATGACGAGGCCGGGCGTATAGATCTGTCCGACCGCCACACTCGGGCCAGTCTCGACCTTGACCGTATCGCCCCAGCGCGACGAGGTCAGCGTCAACCCCGCGCAGCGGACCTCGATCCGAAAGGGAAAGCCTGCGACGGAGCGATCGCTGCATGTCCACGTTCGGCCCATCTGCGCCTCGCGGGCAACAACGCGGTCAAGCCCCTCGACCACCCGCCCTTTGACGACGAACCAGAAGCCGGACCAGGCCAAGGCCAGCAGCACGAGCAGAGCGAAGGGCGCATAAAGCCAGAAGCGGCCTCGGCGGCGCTCGGAAGGGAGGTCGGTCATGCAGCAGCGATCCATTGCGCGAAAGCGGCCGGATTGTTAGCTCCCGGTCGCAGGAAGCGCCAGACCCGCCATTCTCTCGGCCGATTCGAACGCTTCCTTCGTCAAGCAGCTTCTGACGGCGAAACTGTGGGATAACGATGACAGCGAATGCAGCTTCTGACGATCTGTGGGTCTTCGGCTACGGTTCGTTGATCTGGCGCCCCGGCTTCGCCTTCGAGGAAAGCGTGGCGGCCCGACTCAACGGCTATCATCGCTCGCTCTGCGTCTTCTCGCATGTCCATCGCGGCACCCCGGAACGGCCGGGCCTCGTGCTTGGGCTCGATCGTGGCGGCATTTGCCGAGGGCTCGCCTTCAGGGTGGCGCCCCCCCATGCCGCCGGGACCATCGCGTATCTGCGCGAGCGCGAGCAGGCGACCTCCGTCTATCTCGAACGCCAACTGCCCGTCAGGCTCGAGGACGGCCGCCGTATCCGGGCGCTGGTCTATGTGGCCGACCGCAAACACCTGCAATATGCTGGCCGCCTGCCGGCCGAGGAATTACTCAAACTGGTGCGCCAGGGCCGCGGAAGCTCCGGAGAGAACCCCGACTATGTCCTGCGCACGCATGATCACCTGCGCAAGATGGGCATCTTCGACCCGGTCCTGAGCCATCTGGCTCATGTGCTGGCACCCGGTCTGCCCGAGCCACGCCCGCCGCTCTAAGCCTCACACCTGCGGCATCAGGTCGAGCAATGCAGCCCGGCGACTCAAGCCGTCCTCGGCGAGCAGATGGATATGGATCTCGCTCGCCCCGGCAAGCACGACGGACCGGCGCCAGCGCGTCAGCGCAGCTTCAATCCCGAAGGGACCGCTCTCGCGCGCCGCGATAATCTGCCGGTCCTCGGATACCGCGAGCAGCACGGCATCGCTGAAGCCGAGAGCATGATCGTCCGTGACCGAAAAGACCGAGGCGACATAGCGGCGCCCTGATCGACCACGCCAGGCGGTGAAGCGACGCTCGCCCAACCCTGCGGTGCTGCGCAGCGGCATTTCGCGCGCATCCGCACCGGGTTCGATGCTCCATTCGTCTAGCTTAAGGGCGAGAACAGGCATTTGTTCCTCCTTTGTTCCGAACAAAAAGAGAACAAATTTGAACGCCTGTCAAGCATGGCCCGCCTTGCGGGCGGAATGCGCCACCGGGGCTCGTCTAAGCGAGGGGGTCCTGCCCGATCCTGGCGAGTTCGCCGCGCCCCGTGGCGAGCAGCTTGTCGCTGGCAGTCTCGATGCGATCCTGCAACTGCGCCTGGAAAGCTTCCTTCGACATGCCGGGCAGGATCGGCGGCAGGATCTCGACGCGAATCGTTCCAGGGCGGCGCAGGAATTTGCGGCGCGGCCAGTAGAGCCCCGAGTTGAGCGCGACCGGCACGCAGGGCACGCCGAGCTCGGCATAGAGATGTGCGACGCCGAACTTGTAGGCCGGCGGCGCCCCGGCCGGACGGCGCGTTCCTTCCGGGAAGATCAGGAGCTGGCGGCCGTTCTGGCCAAGCTCGACCTTGGCGCGGCGGGTCACATGCGAGAGAGCCCGTGCCCGCGCGCCACGATTGACCGGAATCATGCGCATCTTCCACAGGCACCAGCCGAAGAACGGGATCCAGGTCAGTTCACGCTTCAGGATGAAGACCGGGTCCTGGAAGATAGTGACGAGCGCAAAGGTCTCCCAGAACGACTGGTGTTTCGCGGCCACCATCATGCCGCCCTGCGGAATATTCTCGAGACCGCTAATCTCATAGCGGGTTCCAGCCGTCACCCGCATGAGCCACAACGCACTGCGCGCCCAGGTCAGGGCGACCCACAGCATATAGCGCCGCGGCAGGACAAGCGCGGGCAACGCCGCGAAAATCAGCCACAGGATCAGGTTCAGATAGAACAGGACGTTGAAAAGGAGCGAGCGCAGCACGAGCATGGCGCGCAAAGAGCGCGCCGGCTCGCCGACGTCAAGCGCCGCGCTCCTCCGCCCCCAGGCGCGTGCGCTTTTCGTTCTCGGGGCCGAGCACGCTGGCAGGCTTGGAGGAGACCGGCTTTCGCCCGCCGATGATCACCGACAGGCGCGATGTTTCCGGATCGTCCTCCAGCATGCTGCGTAGCCGCGCCACCAAGTATTTCACATATTCCGGGACGAGCACCTTGGCGACGCGCCATTCGTTCCACCAGCTCGATGCATCGATATGCTCGGTCACCACCGGGTGCGGCACGACGCGAACGCCTGGCATGGCGTGGCTGAACTCGGCCAGCGCCCGCGGCATATGATAATTGGAGGTCACCAGCAGCAGTGACTTGAAGTCGTGCCTGCGGACCCAGCGGCGTGCCTCGATGGCATTGCCGATGGTGTTGCGGGCGCGATAGTCGAGATCGACGCAACAGCCGAGCAGCTCGCGCGCGGAGGGATTGAGCTTTGCAAGCTCCTCACGGCCGGTGCGCTCGTTGACACCGCTGATCAGCAAGCGCGACCCACGTTCGGCCCCGAGCAGGCCGATGGCATCGCCGACGCGCTGGGCCCCGCCGGTCACGACGACGATCGCATCCGTACGCGGCGCGACCGTCGGCTCGCGCTGTTCGATCCTGGCAATGAAACCGGCATAACCACCGGCGAGCGCGAGCGCGAGCAGGGCAGCAACGGCAAGGGTCAGGCGCCATGCCCAGACTCCTGCAGAGCTCCTCCTGCTCGTCGCGGTCGGCGACATCGCGTTGTCCCCCCCCCTCACCGGCAGCTGTCCGTGTCTGATTCCCATCATCACCATGTCTTGCCAGGCTAAACCGGCAATCGGGCATAAGGGCGACGTGAAAAGTCGTCCTCCGCCCCAGAGATTAAGACTTCACTACCCCAGCACCCGCAAATAATGGCGCACGGTAAACCGCGAAACGAGACCGGATATCGCCGCCACCACCATCGCCACCAGAAGCACAGCGGCATAACCCGACCAGCCGATCTCGAAAGCACCAAACATGGCCTGAATCTGCTCTGACCCCGGCGACGAACTCCAGCTGGAAGCGAGCCAGCCCAGAATGGCGATGGCCACGATTGCAGCAAGCCCTCCAGCCGCGCCCCCCTTGAGCCCGAGCCTGACGAACCGCGCCTGGAATTCCCGCGCGATGAAGTCATCATCAGCTCCGACAAGATGCAAGACCTCGACGCTGTCGCGGCTGCCGGCCATTGCTCCGCGCGTCGCAAAGGCCACGGCCAGCGCCGCGGCGGTCAGGACCAGCAGAACGACGACGACACCGGCAAGGATGATGGTGTTGGCCATGGTCGAGAGGCGGCGCAGCCAGAGGCGGTGATCGTCCAGGCTCGCGGTCGGGACGTCGCGCCGCAGCGTTTCCTTGAAAGCCGCGATTTCCGCCGAATTGCCGCTGCGCAGCTTCAACACGATCAGCCGCGGCACGGGCAGTTCGACGAGATCGAGCCCCGCGCCCAGCCAGGGCTCGAGCAGCTTGTCCGACTCCGCCTTCGGTACGGCGCGCACCTCGTCGACGCCGGCAACGGCACGTGCCATCTCGACCGCGCGCGCAACGTCGCTCTCGATATTGCGGCGTGTGTCCGGCCGAATCTGGATCGTCATCTCATTGGCGACGGCACCGCGCCACTGCTCGGAGGCGTGTGCGGCGAGCAGCGCCGCGCCGGCACTGAGGGCCGCGAGAAAGGTCAGGATCGCGATCACCGCGACCAGCGCCCGGCCGGCAGCCGAATCGACCGGAACCAGCGGCTGGTCCCGTCGGAGATTGAGTGGGAGCGCGCGTTCACGCGGTTCCCCATCCTGCTCGAAGTCAGCTGTCGACATGAAGATGGCCGTCGGCAATGACAAGGCGCGGAGCATCATAGAGCTCCATCAGCGCGAGATCGTGGGTTGCGATCACGACGGCGGTCCCGAGCGACTGCAATTCCATGAACAGGCGCAGCAATCGCCGGCCGAGCGCCGGGTCGACATTCCCGGTGGGCTCGTCCGCCAGCAACAACTCCGGCCGCCCGATCAAGGCGCGCGCGATCGCGGCGCGCTGCTTCTCGCCGCCCGAGAGAATGGTCGGTACGGCATGCATGCGCTCGCCGAGACCGACCCAGCGCAGCAGTTCGACGACCTCCGCGCGGTAGCTCGTCTCTTCCTTGCCGAGCACGCGCAGCGGCAACGCGACATTCTCGTAGACCGTGAGGTGATCGAGCAGGCGAAAATCCTGGAACACCACCCCCATGCGGCGACGGAAGGCCGTGAGCGTCGTCGCATCCAGCCGCGACACATCCTGGCCGAACAGGTTCACCAGCCCGCGCGTCGGCTTCAGAGCCATTAGCACGAGCCGGATCAGGGTCGTCTTGCCGGCGCCGGACGGGCCGGTCAGATACTGGAACGAGCGCGGCGCGATGCTGAAGTTGATGTCCTTCAGCACCTCGGGGCCCATGCCGTAACGCAGACCGACATTCTCGAACCGAACCAAGCCCTCGTCCCTTCGGAGCAAKCCCGGCAGTCGCGGGCATCCCTTGCGAATCTCGACCGCGATCCTACACCGCAAGCCGGTGCCGGCGGAAAGCCGGCCGATCTTCAAACCATGCAGTACAGGTTCTTCACGGGGCGTTAACCATAAATCCCTCCAATGGGTCGAGACCTCCACGAGCCGCACGCGAGAGCTTGAATCGCGCTGCGCCAGGGAAGAAATCTGCAGCGGCACCTGAGCCGCGCGTACCGGTGCCATTGCGAAAGAGTCATTCGCCAAACCATGCTGATCGTCTGCCCGTCCTGCTCCAGCCAATATGAACTCGATGCGGCCAAACTTGGCCCGTCCGGGCGCAAGGTGCGTTGCGCCAAATGCGAGACGCGCTGGCATGTCGAGGCGGAGCCCCAGCCGGTCACATTTCCCGATGCGCCGAGCAGCGAGGAAACGACCGCGCTGCTCGACGAAGAGCTGCGCCGCGCTGCCGAGATCGAGGAACAGGTGTCCGCACTCACAGCCGAGCGCGCGGCCCTGGCCGAAGGCGATGAACCAAGCCGCCCTGGAGCCAGGCCGCGCGGTCGCCGTTCTGCGCGCACAGGTCGAAAGGCCGCCCCCGTGCCGCTGGGCACCCGGATGCGAGCCATGGCTGCGCCGGCGCTCGCGATCGGCGGTCTCGCCGTGCTCGGGCTGCTTGTCTGGAAACGGGACGTGGCGGTCCGTGGCGCTCCCCAGCTCGCTGTCGTCTTCGAGAAGATCGGCCTGCCGGTGAACGTGCGCGGCCTCAGCCTGACGGGCATCGAGAGCGGGGTCGTGCAGGACGCGCAAGGCCGCTTCCTGGTGGTCGAGGGCGATGTCACCAACATCACCAAGACCGTCGCCAAAGTGCCGCAAATCGAGGTCGCCGTGCGCGATTCGGCTGGCCAGACCCTCTATACCTGGGCAACGGAGCCGCCGCGCCCGACCCTGGAACCCTCCGAGCTCATCCGTTTCCGAGCCCGGCTCGCGGCCCCGCCGGAGGCCGGGCAATCCGTGCTGGTGCGCTTTACCGCCGCCAAGTCGGCCGGGATCGCCAGCGCACGCTGATCAGACAACGGTCGAGGTTGCCCGCGCCTTCACCTCGCCGCACTATCCCGCTGCAAGCGATCGTATAAACCTGCGATTGGAACCAGACTGCGCAGCGTGCTGCGCCAAACGGGCGGCCGGCATCCGGCGAGACCCGAAAGGACACTGACGACGATGACTCAGCCCCTACGCATCCGGGTGCTCTACGAAGAGGCCGCGATCGCCAAGCGGAACGAGGAAATGGCACGCGAGATCGCTGCCGCCTACCCGCCCGACCTGCTGGTCGTCGCAGTGCTCAAAGGCAGTTTCATGTTCGTCGCCGACCTCATCCGGGCCATGCATCGCGCCGGCATGACGCCGCAGGTCGAATTCGTCCATCTCTCGAGCTATCGCGCTGCGACCATTTCCTCCGGGCAGGTCGAAATCCTGCGCGACGTGCAGAGCGACGTTCGTGGCCGTCAGGTGCTGCTGGTCGACGACATCCTCGAATCCGGCCGAACCCTCGCCTTCGCCAAGGACCTGCTGGCCGCCCGTGGCGCATCGCGCGTTTCCACAGCGGTGCTCCTGGAAAAGCCGGCCAAGCGCGCCGTCAACATCCAGGCCGATTATGTCGGCTTCGACTGTCCCGATTACTTCGTTGTCGGCTACGGCATGGATGTCGCACATTCCTATCGACAGCTGCCCTATGTCGGCGTCATCGAGACTGCCGATCAGGCCGGCCTTCCAGGTATCTGAACGATGTCACGTATTCTGGTCGTCGACGATGAGGAAAGCCTGCGCGCCCTGGTGGCGCGCGGTCTCACGCTTGACGGACATGTCTGCATGATGGCGGGCGACGGCGCCGAAGCGCTGGAGATTCTCATCGCCGAGAAGGGGCGTTTCGACCTCCTGCTCACCGATATCCGCATGCCGCTGATGGACGGGATCGCGCTCGCGCTCGCCGCCAAACAGGAGTTTCCGGACCTGCCCATCATGCTGATGACGGGCTATGCCGAGCAGCGTGAGCGCGCCAAGAGCCTGGAGGCAATCGTCTCGGAAGTGATGACGAAGCCCTTCACCATCGCCGAATTGCGCACCACGGTCATGCGCGTGATCGAACGCTCGATCGGCTGAACATCGCGCTTATACCGGTATCACGCGCTCCAGGCGATTCATCGGGCCGGAGAATGCCGACCTTTGGCGACAGCCGCAGACTTTCGTCGCGGCATTTATTGCAACCGAGTTGCAGCTGCATTGACGGGTTTTGCTCGACCTGTCATCCTGCTCTTGCAAATGAATTGCAGGTCGGGGTCGAGCATGACGATCGATGTCGTGAGCACGTCGAAGGATGTCGCGGACGCGGCACACCCCGCCGGGTGGCAACGGCCGCGGGGTGATCCGTCGCTGCTGGACGTCTTTCGATCGATCCCGGTTTCGGCCAAGGCCACTCCCTGGCGCAAGTTCCTCACATTTCTCGGGCCGGGCTATCTGGTGGCCGTCGGCTACATGGACCCTGGCAACTGGGCGACCTCGCTCGCGGGCGGCGCGCAGTTCGGCTACGCGCTGCTGGTCGTCGCACTCGTCTCCAATATCATGGCGATCATCCTGCAGTCGCTTTGCGCGCGGCTGGCGGTCGCGACAGGCAGGGACCTTGCGCAGGCCTGCCGTGATGCCTATCCGCGCTGGGTTTCGTGGCCGCTCTGGATCTTTGCGGAACTGGCGATCTGCGCGACCGACCTCGCCGAGGTCATCGGCACGGCAATCGGCCTCAATCTGCTCTTCGGAATTCCGCTCGAAATCGGCGTATTGATCACCGCGCTCGATGTCTTCGTCATCCTCTGGCTGCAGACCAAGGGTTTTCGCTGGATCGAAGCCTTCATCATCACGCTGCTGGGCGTCATCGCCGTCTGTTTCGCCGTCCAGATCGCACTCGCCGATCCGGACTGGGGCCAGGTCATTCGCGGCTTTGCCCCGACGACCGACATCGTCACCAATCCCAACATGCTCTACCTCGCGCTCGGCATCATTGGCGCGACGGTGATGCCGCATAACCTCTATCTGCATTCCGGCATCGTGCAGACCCGCGCCTATGGCGGCAGCCTGCCGGAGAAGCGCGAGGCGCTGAAATACGCGACACTGGATTCGACCGTCGCCTTGATGTTCGCACTGACTATCAACGCAGCGATCCTGATCCTCGCCGCCGCGACCTTCTACAAGACCGGTCAGAACACCGTCTCCGAACTCGGGCGCGCGCATGAACTGCTCGCCCCGCTGCTCGGCGCCTCGATCGCGCCATCGCTTTTCGCCATCGCGCTGCTCTGCTGCGGCCTGAACTCGACGGTGACCGCGACCATGGCGGGACAGATCGTCATGGAAGGCTTCATCGACATCAAGCTGCCGGCATGGCTGCGCCGCCTGGTCACGCGCCTGGTCGCCATCATCCCTGCCATCGTCGTGACGATCGTCTATGGCGAAGCGCAGACCGGCAAGCTGCTCATCCTCTCGCAGGTGATCCTGAGCTTCCAGCTGCCCTTCGCCATCGTGCCGCTCGTCATGTTCACGGCGTCGCGCAAGAAGATGGGCGAACTGGTCTCGCCGCGCTGGCTGACGGCGAGCGCCTTCGTCATCGCAGCGATCATCATCGCCCTGAACGTCAAGCTGATCTTCGACGTCGCCTTCGGCTGAACCGAGCGGACATCTACCGGTTCAGCCACCAGATCGAGATTGTCAGCACGGTCGCGAAGGACACCCAGGCGGCATAGGGCCAGAACAGGTTCGCCGCGAGACGATCGAGCGGAGCGAAGCGCTTGATCGTGATCAGGATCATCGCCAGCAGCGGCAGGATCACCAGGATCCCGGCGAGCGGACTCTGCATTCCGAAGAATCCGAATGACCACAGCACGTTCAGCAGAAGCTGGACATGATAGGCGATCAGCGCCCCGGACTTGCCGGGCGTCTCTGCCGGCAGTCGGAGGATGCGGTAGACGCTCAACGCCATGATCGCAAACAGCGCCGTCCAGACCGGCGCGAACAGCCAGTTCGGCGGGTTGAATGGCGGCTTGGCAAGCGTCGCATACCAGCCTGGGATTTGCGGAACGGTGGCCGCGCTGCCCAGCAGCGAGGCGGCGACCACCGGGACGATCGCAATCAGCAGATCGACCCAGATCGGCCTCGGCGAAGATCCGGCCTTGCTCGACAAAGTGCTCATGCCCCCAGCATGGGGTGCGTCTGCGGCATCGGCAAGCCGAGACCCTTGCGCCAACCCCCATGCCTGCGCCAGATGGACATTCCCGTTCCTCATGGAACCTTTCCGGAATCGCTCCATGACCAAGCGCCCGCTTCATCCCCGTTCGCTGGCCGCCCAGGCCATGGGCAAGATCGATCAGCTCACCAAGGGCGTCGTGACGCCGATCCATATCGCCACGACCTATATCCGCGACGAGGACAACGGCTACTCCTCCGGCTTCGTCTATGGACGCCCGGACAACGAGACGGTGCGCGAGGCGGAAACCGTGCTCGCGATGCTGGAAGAGGCGAAGGCGGGGGCATTGCTCTTCAGCTCGGGCATGGCGGCCGCCACGGCTGTCTTCCAGGCGCTCTCGCCGGGGGATCATGTCGTCGCCTCGAAGGTGATGTACTGGGCGCTTCGCTCCTGGCTGCTGACCGAGGCCACGCGCTGGGGCCTGAAGATCGAATTCGTCGAGACAGATGATCTCAACGCGCTGAAGGCCGCCGTAAAGCCAGGCGTCACCAAGCTGGTCTGGGCCGAGACGCCCTCGAACCCGCTCTGGACCATCACCGACATCGCCGGCGCCGCCGAGATCGCCCATGCGGCCGGTGCGAAGCTTGCGGTCGATTCGACCTGCGCGTCCCCGGTCCATACCCGGCCGCTTACGCTCGGTGCCGACATCGTCATGCACGCTGCCACCAAGGTGCTGAACGGCCATTCCGACGTCGTCGCCGGCGCCCTCTGCGCCCGCGAGGATGACGCCTTCTGGAACCGCGTGAAAACAGTCCGCAAGATGCAGGGCGGCGTTCTCGGCCCCTTCGAGGCCTATCTGCTGATGCGCGGCATGCGCACCCTTCACGTCCGCCAGGAACGCCAGACGGCCTCCGCCATGACGCTCGCCCAGAAGCTCTCCGCCCACCCGCTGGTGGCCCGCGTGCTCTATCCCGGCCTGCCACAGCATCCGGGCCATGACATCGCGGCGCGCCAGATGCAGAACGGCTTCGGCTATATGCTGTCGATCCAGGTCACCGGCGGCGAGAGGGCGGCGATCAAGGCGGCGGCGCATGTCGAGCTCTACAAGCGCGCCACCTCGCTGGGCGGCGTCGAGAGCCTGATCGAGCATCGCGCCTCGATCGAGGGCGCAGGCTCGCCCTGCCCGGTCGATCTACTGCGCCTCTCGACCGGCATCGAAGATGTCGAGGACCTCTACAACGACCTCGACCAGGCGCTGAAGGCCGGGCACGCCTAGCGCAGGGTCGCCCGTGCCATAGCCAGCAGGCGCACGTGCCCCCCTTTTCCACCGCCTTTGACCGGCAGCGGAAAGGGTCCCGAATTGCCGGTCGTTCCAGCAGCTTCAGGGCTGGAACAGGCCGCAGCCGTGGGAACGCATGCCGTCGCCCTGAATGGTGTCGTGGCTGCGCGCGCTTGCAGCGCACGAAGGGCATGGCCCGCCTCTTCCTCGGGCGTCCTGAAGCCATGGGAGCCAATCTCTGGGCCGTGTTCGGGTGCGGCCGCGAAACCTGAGCGCGCTGGTAGCCCGACCCGGTGCTTCCGAGCCCGCTGGGGGACAAGGCCCACGATCAATCCGGTGGATCGTCACAGGTCTGCAACAGCCCATCGTTAGCTCTGCGCGGCATCAGCGAGGAGATGACGCTCATGACCGGCCAAGCCTTCGAAACGAATCGCCGCACGCTTCTGCTCGGCCTTGGCGCCGCAGCGCTGATACCGCAGCCGATGCCTGCCGCCGCGCGCAGCCTGCCGGCATTTCCGACCGTCAATCCCGGCACGGACACGAGCTACTGGAACATCGTGCGCGGCCTCTACAGCGTCACGCCCGACATGGTGAATCTCGAGAACGGCTATTGGGGCATCATGGCCGAGCCGGTGAAGGCCGAGTACAAGCGCCTGACCGACTTCGTGAACTTCGAGAACACGGTCTATGCCCGCAGCAGGATCGGCGCCGATCTCGACAATGTCCGCACCCCACTCGCCGCATTCCTCGGCGTTGCGCGCGAGGAGATCGCGCTGACGCGGGGCGCAACCGAGGCGCTGCAGGCGCTGATCTCCGGCTACAACAAGCTCAAGCCCGGCGACACCGTGCTCTATGCCGATCTCGACTACGATTCGATGCAGTATGCGATGAACTGGCTGAAGGCTCGGCGCGGTGTCGATGTCGTCAGGTTCGACATCCCGGAGCCCGCCACGCGCCAGGCCGTGCTCGACGCCTATGACGCAGCGCTCAAGGCCAATCCCAGGACGAAGCTTCTCCTGCTGACCCATATCAGCCATCGCACCGGGCTGATGATGCCGGTCAAGGAACTGGCCGCGATGGCCAAGGCGCGCGGTGCCGATGTCATCCTCGACGCGGCCCATAGCTGGGGCCAGGTTGCCTTTCAGGCCCGGGATCTCGGCGTCGATTTCATCGGCTTCAACCTGCACAAATGGATCGGCGCGCCGCTCGGTGTCGGCCTGCTCTACATTGCTAAGGACCGGCTCGACGATATCGACCCCTATATGGCCGACGAGGATTTCAAGGCCGACGATGTCCGCTCGCGGATCCATACCGGCACGCCGAACTTCGCAGCGCAGCTCGCGGTCCCTGCCGCACTCGCCCTGCATCAGGAGATCGGCCCGGAGGCCAAGGAGGCGCGCTACCGCCACCTGCGCAATCACTGGGTCGCCAAGGCACGCGAACTCAAGGGCGTCGAGATCCAGACCCCGGACGATCCCGGCATGGTGGCCGGCATCACCTCGTTCGCCCTGGCCGGCAAGCGCAGCCCTGCGGAGACCAATGCGATCGTTGCGGAGCTGCGCGACAAGCACAAGGTGATGACCGTTCGCCGCGGCGGCGTCGCCAAGGGCAACACGATCCGGATCTCGCCGGCCCCCTACATCATGGAGGCGGATCTCGATCGCTTCGTCGAGGCCCTGGCGATCGTCTCCGGCAATCGCGCGGGATAAGCCAGCTCGTCGGCCCGCGCKAGCGCAGAGCTCGGCCGCGCCACATCCTCAAGAGGCAACAACGGGGATGAGGCGCGTCGCCGATCCCCGTCCTGTCTTCTCCCTCTCCTCGGAGAGGGAGAATCTCAGGCCTTCGCGACCTTCTGATAGTCCTTGACGTCGGAGAAGGTGATCTCCGGGACGCGCTCCGCATCGTATTTCAGCGTGAACTGGGACGAGGCCATGAAGACCGGGTCGCCGTCGAGATCGTCCGCCATCGAAGACGGCTTCAGCGCGACGAATTTTGCGAGCGCCGCCTGATCGGCCGAGGAGACCCAGCGCGCGATCGCGAACTGGCACGGCTCGAAATCGACGGGCAGCGAATACTCGACATCCATGCGCTCCTTCAGCACGTCGAGCTGCAATGCGCCGACCACGCCGACGATCGCCGGCGCGCCGTCATGCGGCAGGAAGAGCTGGACGACCCCCTCCTCCGCCATTTGCTGCAGGGCCTCGCGCAGCTTCTTCGCCTTCATCGCGTCCTTGAGCTTGACGCGGCGCAGGATTTCCGGCGCGAAGCTCGGCACGCCCTTGAAGACGATGTCCTCGCCCTCGGTGAGCGTATCGCCGATGCGCAAGGTACCGTGGTTCGGCAAGCCGACGATGTCGCCGGCAAAGGCCTCTTCGGCAATCGAGCGGTCTCGCGCAAAGAAGAACTGCGGCGCGTTCAGCGGCATCGGCTTGCCGGTGCGAACCAGCTTCGCCTTCATGCCGCGCGAAAGCTTGCCCGAGCAGACGCGCATGAAGGCGATGCGGTCGCGATGGTTCGGATCCATGTTCGCCTGGATCTTGAAGACGAAGCCGGTCATCTTCGGCTCTTCCGCCTCGACCGCGCGTTTGTCCGCGACCTGGGCGCGTGGGCTCGGAGCGTGCCGGCCGAGCGCGTCGATCAGGTCGCGCACACCATAGTCACGCAGCGCCGCGCCGAAATAGACCGGCGTCAGATGGCCCTCGCGAAAGGACTCCAGGTCGAACGGCTTCAGGCCCTCGCGCGCCAGGAAAACCTCCTCCCGCCAGGTCTCGGCAAGGCCGTTCGGCAGGAGCTCGTCGAAGAGCGGATCGTCCTCGCCCGCAACGGGGGTTCCCGCGTCGCTCTCGTCGCCCTTCTGGTTGCGACGGAAGGTATTCGAGGCGAAATCGAGTGTCCCGACGAAGTCGCGCCCGCGCCCGACCGGCCAGGTCATCGGCGCGACGTCGAGCGCCAGCGTCGTCTCGATCTCGTTGATCAGGTCGAAAGGATCGCGCGTCTCGCGATCGACCTTGTTGATGAAGGTCACGATCGGGATGTCGCGCAACCGGCAGACCTCGAACAGCTTCTTGGTCCGCGCCTCGATACCCTTGGCGGCGTCGATCACCATCACCGCGGAGTCGACCGCCGTCAGCGTGCGATAGGTGTCTTCCGAGAAGTCCTCGTGGCCCGGCGTGTCGAGCAGATTGAAGACGTGCCCGCCATACTCGAAGGTCATCACCGAGGTGACGACCGAGATGCCGCGCTGACGCTCGATCTTCATCCAGTCGGATGATGTCTGGCGGCGGCCCGCCTTGGCGCGCACTTCGCCCGCGAGCTGAATCGCGCCGCCGAAATAGAGCAGCTTCTCGGTCAGCGTCGTCTTGCCGGCGTCCGGGTGCGAGATGATGGCGAAGGTACGCCGGCGCGCATGCGGCGCGACGGCGGTCGCCGGGGCATCAAGGATGGAAATATCGGTCATGCCGGTGTGAAGACAGGAAGGGCGCCCGCTGTCAATGATCCGCAACGCGACTTCGACGTCAGCCGCGCCACCTGATGGGCCCGCAGATCACCATGGATTAACCATTCGCAGCCATCATCCGGCGCCGCGATCACATCTGCGCCAGCTGCGGCCGGCGCTTCAACCCACGAGCGGATGGCGTCCCTGCGCAAGATTTCCAGCCAGATCTTCGGAGCCGTCCTGCTTCTCGCCGTCACTGCCGCCCTGGCAACCATCCTCGGGGTCCAGGCGCTTGGCCGCTACGCGGCGATGACGGACGAGATGCAGCTCGCATCGCGCCGCGTGTTGATGGCCGAACGGATCAACGGGTTGGTCAACGCCGTCGTGATGGAAACGCGCGGGCTCTATATGAGCCGCGATTCCGCCGATGCCGAGCGCTTCGCCCAGCCACTCCTGGATGATCTTGCCCAGATCCATGAGGTCATGGACGATTGGCGCCCTCTCGTTCAGGCAGAGGACGGCGCAGCCTTTGCCGCTGTCTCCGACCAGATCGAGCAATTCATCCGCTTCCGGCGGGAGACGGTTCGGCTCGCACGCATCGAGGGCCCCTCCGCAGCAAACAGGCACGGCAACAACGAGGTCAACCGGGCGAACCGCAAGGCACTGAACGAAGCGTTGAAACACATCGCGGTTCTCAACGACGTCAACAGCCGCATCATCGATTCCCGCCTCGACGCGCTGCAGGACAGCAGCGCGAGGCGGCAGACGCTGATCGGCGCTCTGATGATCGCGGCCGGTCTCGCTCTCGCGCTCTGGATCGTGCATCGGCGCGTTTCACAGCCGCTCAGGCGGTTGGCGGCAACGATGCGCCGCTTGGCACAGTCGGAACCGGTCGCCGAAATTCCTCTGTCGGCACGCCCGGACGAGATCGGCGATATGGCCCGCTCGGTCGTCGTCTTTCGCGACAACGCCATGGCGCGCGCCGAGCTCGAAGGCACCGCCCGGGTGACCGAGACCGCCCGTGCCGAGCGTCAGATCAGGATTGACACGCTCATCCGCAGCTTCGATGCCAGGATCGACGCCGTGCTGAAGACGGTGAGATCCGGTTCGAGCCAGATGGAGAGCACGGCCCGGACGTTGAACGATGCAGCGACAGCGGCAACCTCAGGCCGAAGACGCTCGCGCTGCCTGCCTTGATGCCGCCGACAGCGTTCGGAATGTTGCCGCGGCTTCGGAACAGCTCTCCGGCTCGATCGCCGAGATCACGGGGCGGGTCGCCAAGGCCAATGGCGTCGTCGGCAATGCCGCGCGCGATGCCACCAGCGCGAGCGCGAATGTCGCCAACCTGACCTATGCCGCCGAAGAGATCGGCAAGATCGTCTCGATGATCCGCGACATCGCTGCCCAGACCAATCTCCTCGCCCTCAACGCCTCGATCGAGGCTGCACGTGCCGGCGAGGCCGGGCGCGGCTTCAGCATCGTCGCTGGCGAGGTGAAGACCCTGGCGAGCCGAACGTCCCAAGCGACGGATGAGATCGCCGCCCAGATCGCGGCCTTCGAAACCGAGACACGCGGCGCAGTCGCCGCAATCGAAGCGATCGCGGCGGTGATGGCCGAAGTGGCCCAGCACACCGTGGCGATTGCAGGGGCGACTGAGCAGCAGATGCAGGCAACGGCGCAGATCGCCCGCAATGCGCAGGCAACGTCGGATGGCACCGTCCGCGTCTCGCGCAAGATGGAGGGGGTCACCGCCGCATCCGAGGAGACCATGCTTTCGGCAAGTCAGGTTCTGAAGACAGCCGAAAGCCTGAGTCGTGAGGCGGAGACTCTGCGGGGTGCCGTCGAGACCTTCTTCTCTGACGTCAAGGCGGCCTGAGGCCGGCTCAGGTCTTCAGGCGATATCCGGTCCGGAAGATCCAGCCGACAGTCGCAATGCAGGCGGCGAGGAAGACCAGCGTCATTCCCAGGCTGACGACGATGCCGACCTCGGAAACGCCGAAGAAGCTCCAGCGGAAACCGCTGATCAGGTAGACGACCGGGTTGAACAGCGCCACCGTCCGCCAGAATCCCGGCAGCATGTCGATCGAGTAGAACGACCCGCCGAGGAAGGTCAGTGGCGTCACCACGAGCAGCGGGATCACCTGCAGTTTCTCGAAACCGTCGGCCCAGATGCCGATGATGAAACCGAACAGGCTGAAGGTCATCGCGGTCAGGAACAGGAAAAGCAGCATCCAGACCGGATGCTCGACCCTGAGCGGCACGAAGGCCGTCGCCGTCAGCAGGATGATCAGGCCGAGAAAGATCGATTTCGTGGCCGCCGCGCCGACATAGGCGATGACCGCCTCCCACCATGCCACGGGCGCCGAGAGCAGTTCGTAGATCGTGCCGGTGAATTTCGGAAAATAGATCGCGAAGGAGGCGTTGGCGATGCTCTGCGTCAGCAGCGAGAGCATGATCAGGCCAGGCACGATGAAGGAGCCATAAGCGACGCCGTCGATCGCCTGCATGCGCGAACCGATCGCGGCACCGAAGACGATGAAATAGAGCGAGGTCGAGATCACCGGCGAGACGATGCTCTGCAGTGGCGTACGCCAGGTGCGCGCCATCTCGAAGCGATAGATCGCGCGCATCGCGTGGAGATTGATAGCCATGATCAGTGCCGCTCCCTCACCAGGCTCACGAAGATGTCTTCCAGCGAGCTCTGGCTGGTGCGCAGATCCCTGAAGCGGATGCCTGCGGTCGCGAGATCCTGCAGGAGCGCGGTGATGCCGGTCCGCTCCGCCTTGGTGTCATAGGTATAGACCAGTTCCTCCCCCTCGGCCGCGAGCGCCAGATCATAGGCTGCAAGCCCCACCGGCAACGCGGCAAGCGGCTCCTGCAGGGAGAGCGAAAGCTGCTTCTTGCCGAGCTTGCGCATCAGCTCGGCCTTGTCCTCGACCAGGATGATCTCGCCCTTGCTGATCACGCCGATCCGGTCGGCCATCTCCTCGGCCTCCTCGATGTAATGCGTGGTCAGGATGATGGTGACGCCGTCGTCCCTGAGGCGCCGGACGAGCTTCCACATGTCCTGGCGGAGCTCGACATCGACGCCGGCCGTCGGCTCGTCGAGGAACAGGATCTGGGGTTCATGCGCCAGCGCCTTGGCGATCAGCACACGCCGCTTCATACCGCCCGAGAGCGTCATGATCCGGTTGTCGCGCTTGTCCCAGAGCGAGAGATCCTTGAGCACGCGCTCGACATGGGCCGGGTTCCGCGGCAGGCCGAACAGCCCCCGGCTGAAGCTGACCGTCGCCGAGACGGTCTCAAAGGCGTCCGTGGTCAGCTCCTGCGGCACCAGCCCGATGCGCGCGCGCGCGGCCCGATAGTCCTTGATGATGTCATGACCATCGGCGAGCACGCTGCCGGAGGTCGGGTTCACCAGTCCGCAGATGATGCTGATCAACGTCGTCTTGCCGGCACCGTTGGGTCCGAGCAGGGCGAAGATCTCGCCGCGGCGGATTTCCAGATCGACCGATTTCAGTGCGCTGAAGCCGGACGCGTAGGTCTTGGACAGGTTGGAAACGCGGATGATGGACATGGCCACGATATAGGGGAAGCGACGGAGGGATGCGACCGCGCCGCCATGCGCCGCGAGCACGTCAGCAGATCATATGACGACTGACTGATTTCGTCAGCAGTAAAATGCCAATGGCCGGGACAAGCCCGGCCATCCCCAATCCTCGCTGGCCCTTCGTCTCAGCGCATGAAGAACCAGAGCAGGATGATGACGGGAATCGGCACGCCAAGCAGCCAAAGTGCAATCGAACGCATTGGGACAGCCCCTTATGAATGATCGTGCTGGAGCAACGTCCTGAGGCTGCCCAAGGTTCCGGCCGCTCCCTCCTMGCTTCCTCGGGCGCAGCCTCACGAAAACAGCGTCGCGCTTCCATGCCAGAGCGGACGATAGCCATGCGCGAGGGCCGCGATGGTCGCAGGCGGCGTCAGTACCAGGACGGTCCCGGGCGCCCGCCGCCGTCGCTCGATATATCCGTTGGGAGACCAGAGCAGCGCGGCCTCACCGCGCAAGGCCAGCCACTCGCCGGCCCCAGCCTCGATCATGGTTCCGTCCGGCAATCGATCGGCCTGAAGCCGGTGCTTCTGCTTGGCTCGTCCGATCCGGCGCTCGCCATCCAGAATCCGGTCGATCTCGGGAAAGAGCGGCTCGGACATGAGGCCGAGGCCTCGGACCAGCGCCGCACGGTAGCCGAGCGCATCCGCCCGCCGGCACTCCATGCAGGGCCGGTGCCCGGCCGCAAGCGCCGTCACCTCGTCGCAAAAGAACAGCTCGGTGTAACCCTTGCCCCAGACCTGTCGCCGTCGCCCCTTGAAGGAGAGCACGCAACAGATCCACTGCCGCGTGGCGTGCGACCGGATCGGCGCGGCCTGCGTGTGCGGATCGTGAAACCGGCCGCCGCGATTGCCGAACACCAGGCCACGCGCAGGGTCGCGGGCGAGCGAGCCGTCGGGCCTTACACGGTTGGGCAGGGGCATGGCTGGCTCCTGGGTTCTCTCTTCAGAACTTGGCACATCATGCTGCCGGATCCTGTCGGCAGCATTCTTCCCTCCCTGCTTGCGGCACCATGCCCATCTGGCCGGGCACGCGACTTTGCGGCAGTCTTGCCTCTATCGGGAGCGGTCGAACGGGCGTCGGGGCGACATGATCGAGCACCAGAAGGGCGGCCTCGTACCGCACCCCGACCGCGAGGTCATTCTCGCCGAGGTCCACGCCCGCCCCTTCGCGCCGATCGAGACCCCGCGCCGCCTGCTGCATTTCGCCTTCCTGACCGATGCGGCTCAAGCGGCGGCAGACCGCGACGCCTTGGCTCGATTTTGTTCCGAGCGCGGTGTGACGCCCCTGGCCGAAGGCGCCAAGCATCACCGCGCCCGCCTCGCGGAGATTGGCCTGCGCTGGGAACAGCATAGCGAGTTCACGACCTATAGCTGGGAATTGCCATCGCCCGAACGCTCCGCCTTCGTTCCGACGGCAATCGATCTGCAGCATCCCATGCACGAGTTGCCGCAGCCCGGCCCGCACCTCGTCTCGATCGACCTCCATCTCCTGCCCGCGATCGGGGCTGGGGAGCTGGATGCGATCTTCGATCCTGCGAGCCTCGCCGCATCGCTCGTCGATAATGCAAGCGCCGTTGCGGCAACCGATTTCCGGGTCAGTGCCGGCGGGTTCGTCCGCATCCTCCTGCTTGACCGCGAACTGACATCGTCCCGTTCGGGGGCCCTGACCCAGAGGCTTCTGGAGATCGAAACCTATCGGACATTGGCTCTGCTCGGCCTGCCGGAGGCGCAGCGCATCGGCCCATCGGTGCGTGCCACGGAGGAAACGCTGGTGCGCATTGCCTCGACGATGACGGCGACGGAGGGCCTTGTCTCCGACAATGCGCTGCTCGACGAGATGACCGCGCTCGCCGCGCGTCTCGAATCCGAGGCGGCGTCCACGAACTATCGCTTCGGTGCGAGTCGCGCCTATGACAACATCGTCCAGCAGCGCCTGATCGCGATCGGCGAAACGCCGCATGCCGGCTGGCCGACGCTCGCAGCCTTCCTGTCCCGGCGGATGGCGCCGGCGATGCGCACCTGCCAGATGCTGCAGGAGCGCCAGACCGACCTGTCGCGCAAACTCGCGCGCGCCGCCAATCTGCTACGCACCCGCGTCGATGTCGCACTCGAGCAGCAGAACCGCGACCTGCTGGCGGCCATGAACGAGCGCACCCGCCTCCAGCTGCGGCTGCAGCAGACGGTCGAGGGCCTCTCGGTCGCGGCGATCGGCTATTACGTCGTCAGCCTCTTCGGTTACCTCGCCAAGGGCGCGAAGGATGCCGGCTTCCTGCCCATCGACGTCGGCATGGCGACAGCGCTCTTCGTACCCATCGCCCTCATCGGGGTCTGGGCGGCGGTCCGACGCATCCGGCGCGGGCATAGCGAAGAGAGCTGAGCACGGGCCGTGCCGGTCCTGACATCTACTGACATCAAGTACCGTCACAACTCCCGCCATCGCCGCGACGACGCACCCTATCGGGAGCGCCGTCCTCATGATGGAGAGAGCCATGCTGACCTTCTACCACGCCCCGCAATCGCGTTCCTTCGGCGTGCTCTGGCTCCTGGAAGAACTCGGGCAGCCCTACCGGATGGAGATGATCGATATTCGCGCCAAGAGCGGTGCCCCCGAGGACTACCGCGCCATCCAGCCGCACAAGAAGGTACCCGCCGTCATCCATGACGGTATCATCGTCACCGAGCGTGCCGCGATCTGCATCTACCTCGCCGACGCCTTCCCCCAGGCGGGTCTCGCGCCTGCGCTGAGTGATCCCGCGCGAGCCCCCTATCTGACGGCCCTCGTCTATACCGACGCAGTACTCGACCCGATCATCGCGACCAGGGCGACCAATATCGATTACGTCCCGCAGCATTTCTCCTTCGGGTCGCACGAGGACACCGTTGCCTATCTGGAGAAGCGCCTCGGCAATCAAGATTTCGCGGCCGGCGACCGCTTCACCGCCGCCGACACCCAGCTCGGCAGCGGCATCCATTTCGGCATGAACATTATCGGCGCGCTGCCGCGCCTGCCTGTCTTCGAGGCCTATCTCGCTCGCGTATTCTCGCGGCCGGCGTTGCAGCGCACCCTCGACAAGGATGGTGTCCTTGAAGAAGGGCAGGTCGCCTGAGCGCAGGTCTCGAGGATCGGTCGATCTTGCATGCCCCGGCGACCGCCATGCCCGCCAGAACCGGCGGGGAACAGGGCATGCGAGATCCGCGAGACTTGTCCCCAAGGCCTCAGCATCTTCTTAAGGTTACGGTTAGGTAAGGTCGCTGACGTAAGGCATTTGAAGTATTTTCAGCCGCATTCAGGGCCCGTCAAGAACGCGGACAAATGCTGCCCCGATGAATTCCTACATACCCCTGATTCTGTTTACCGTGCTGACCAACGCAGCCGCGCAACTGATGCTGAAACGGGGCATGACCGGCATCGGTAACCTCGATATCGCGAATGACGGACTGATCTGGACCGTATTTCGGGTCGTCTTCAACCCCTTCGTCTTCGCCGGCCTCTGCACCTTCGTGGTCAGCATGGCCTCGCATCTGATCGTATTGTCCAAGGTACAGATCAGTTACGCCTACCCGTTCCTGAGCCTCGCTTACGTCGTGGTCGCGGTCTACGCCTACTTCGTCTTCCAGGAAGACCTGAGCCCTGCCCGCATCGCCGGCATTGGCTTCATCGTCGTTGGCACCATCTTCATCGCACAGAGCTGAGTCATGATGGACCTGATCGCACGCTTCATTCTCCGCCTCGGCATCCTGTTCGAACCGCCCGAGAACAGACCCGCCTTGCGCCCGGTGCCCGTGCCCGTGCCGGTCCGTGACCGGCGCCCTCGCCTTCCCGACACGTCGCGCTGACGCATCTCATCATCGAACCAGCGGCAAACTCAGCATGAAACACATCATTATCGGCGGAGACGGCTTCGTCGGCTCGCATCTCGCGGCGGACCTCGCCGCCATGGGCGAGGAGGTGCTGGTCGCGGATATCCAGAAGAGCGCTCACGCCCATTACGCGGCGGTCCCCTTCCAGACGATCGACGTAACCAGAGCCGAGAGCGTGGAGAGCATCCCGCTCGGCCAGGATGATCTCGTCTACAATCTCTCGGCCAAGATGCTCTCGCCGATCGTGACCCGTCGGGAACGCCACGATTTCTTCTGGCCGGTGAACTATCACGGCACCGCCAACATCCTGAACTGGATGGAGAAGCGCGGCGCCAACAAGCTCGTCCACTTCACCACGGACATGATCTACGGCCACTCCATCACCGTGCCGCAGGACGAGACCCATCCGGCAAGACCCCTCGGCGAATATGGCGAGAGCAAGCTCGCCACCGAGACCCTGGCGCAGACCTATCGCGACAAGGGTTTTCGGATCCCGATCTTCCGGCCGCGCCTGATCATCGGCCCGGGCCGCCTCGGCATCCTCGTCAAGCTCTTCCGCCTGATCGACATGAACCTGCCGGTGCCGATGATCGGCGGCGGCGGCAATCCCTACCAGTTCATCTCGGTGTTCGACTGCGCCAGCGCCTGCACCGCAGCCTGGAAGGCCGACTTCCCCAACAGCGCCTATAATCTCGGCTCGGACGATCCGCCGCCGGTGAAGAAGCTGCTGGGCGACCTGATCAGGCATGCCGGCTCGAAATCGATCCTGCTGCCGACGCCTGCACCATTGGTCAAGTTCGCCTTGAACACGCTTGACGCGATCAATCTGCCGATCATGGACCCGGAACAGTACATGATCGCCGACGAGATCTGCATTCTCGACACCAGCAAGGCCAAGCGCGAGCTCGGCTGGACCCCGAAATACCGCGACGAGGACATGCTGCTCGCCGCCTATACCGAATATCGCAAGAGCAAGGGCGAGCAGAGGAGCAAGGCCGCATGAGCATGCCAGCTTTCAGGAACGACGATTCCCCAGCCCGCCCGAAGCTGATCAGCGTCGAGGAGGCCAAACAGCTCGACGCCGCACAGGTGAAGGAGCTCTTTGCCAACCACATCAACCCCGGACAGCTGCATTTCCTCAAGCTGCTCGGCTTCGACAAGATCATCGTCGATCGTGCCGAGGGCATGCATTACATCACCCGGGACGGACGCAAGATCCTCGATTTCTTCGGCGGGTTCTGCTCGGTCGCCTTCGGCCATAACCACCCGCGCATCATCGCCGCCCGGCAGAAGTTCCAGGACGAGAACCGCCACGAGATCTGCATGGCGTTCATGTCGCAATATGCGGCCGCCCTGGCCCGGAATCTCGCCACGATCTCGCCCGGCGATCTCGACATGGTCTTTCTCGGCTCGACCGGCTCGGAAGCCATGGAAGCTGCGCTGAAGGTCGCCGAGCAGGTTCAGGGCCCGGGCAAGTCGAAGATCCTGCATGCCGCGAATTCGTTCCACGGCAAGACCAAGGGCGTGCTCTCGGTCACGGATTCGACGCTCTACCAGTCCCAGTTCAAGCTCGTCGAAAACCGGGTCAAGGTGCCGTTCGGCAATATCGAGGCCGTGCGCCTAGCGCTCGAATCCGATCCGGCGATCGGCATCGTCGTGATGGAGACGATCCAGGGTGGCGGCGGCATCGTCGAAGCCCCCGAAGGCTTCTGGCGCGACTTGCGCGCGCTCTGCGACAAGCACGGCGTCCTCTGGATTGCCGACGAAGTGCAGTGCGGGCTCGGCCGCACCGGCCAGTTCTTCGCCTTCGAGCGTGACGGCGTCGTGCCCGACGTCACCGCACTCGCCAAGGCTCTCGGCGGCTCCAAGGCTGCGATGGGTGCGATGATCGCCCGGCGCGAACTCTACATGAAGGCCTATGGCAAGCCGAAAACCGCATTGATCCATGCCCAGGCCACCTTTGGGGGCATGGGCGAGGCCTGCGTCAGCGCGATCGAGGCCCTCAACGTGCTCTATGAGGAAGACCTCATGGGCAACGCCAAGCGCCAGGGCGACTACCTGATCGAGAGGCTGAACACCCTTCGCGCCAAGCACCCGACGCTGCTCAAGGAGATCCGCGGCCGTGGCCTGATGATCGGCGTCGAGTTCCAGGACATCAGCGAGGCCATGCCTTTCGGCGTCAAGCACATGGTCGCGCTGCTCGACGACAAGCTGAAGGGTTCGCTCTGCGGCTTTGTCGGCGCGCTGCTCCTGAAGGATTACGACGTGCTCGTCGCCTTCACCGAATACAACCGCAACGTCATCCGCCTCGAACCGCCGCTGATCGTGACGCGCGAGCAATGCGACCAGTTCATCGAGGCACTCGACGACCTGCTCTCGCGCGGCATCACGCGGATCGTCACCGATTATCTGCGCAAGGTTGCGACCGCGAAGAACTGAGCTCCCTGCCCAGGCAGCTTCCCCAGGGTCGGCATGCGCCGGCCCTTTTGCGTCGCAGCGCCTGCTGACAGAAATCCGTGGCCGCTCGTGCAGAACTCTCCCTTCCGCAGCATCAATCCGGTGAGCCATGTTGAGCCATCTCTCCTTCGGCGTGTCCGATCTCCCACGGGCGATTGCCTTCTATGATGCTGCACTGGCGCCGCTCGGCCTCGTGCGGGTCTGGACGGTTGCCGATGGAGCAGGCTACGGGCCGCCGAATGGCGGCGATCTCCTGGCGCTGAAGCTGCAGGCTGGCCCGGTCACTCCGCCGGGGCCGGGGTTCCACCTCGCTTTCGCGGCGGGGACGCGTCAGGCTGCCGACGATTTCCATCGGGCCGCGCTTGCGGCAGGCGGACGGGACAACGGCGCCCCCGGGTTGCGACCGCGCTATGCACCTGACTATTACGCCGCCTTCGTCATCGATCCGGAAGGCTATCGGCTTGAAGCCGTCACCCGGGCAACCGCCTGAACGACGTTAGCCCGCAGTCACGCGGCGCCAGAAGCCGGATGAGAAGCCCGGATCGACATGCCGGGCAAAATCCCGCCACTGCGGGAAGGATGCCTCGAAGGTCGCAGGCGACATGCGGGCATCCTTGTAAGGGTTCACCCGGCCGCCCGCCGCGATTGCCACGCGATCAAGCTCGTCCAGCAGCTTGAGCGTCCGCTCGCCGCGATGCGGGAAATCGAGCGTCAGCGTCGCGCCCACAACCGGAAACGACATGATGCCTGGCGACGGCACGTCCCCAAACAGCTTCAGCACCGTCAGAAAGGATGCCTCGCCAGCCGCGAGCGTGCGCCTCAGCATCTCCTCGACCGCCCTATGCGCCTGCGCCATCGGCACCGCGCATTGGAACTGGCGCAAGCCCCGCGGGCCATAGGCGCGGTTCCAGTTACTCACCCGGTCGAGCGGGTAGAAGAACGGCCGATAGGGAATGCGCCTCGGCTCCGGCGAACGCGGCTGCGCGGCCCGGTAGAGCATGTTGAAGGCACGCAGCGTCAGGCGGTTGATCAGCGGAAAGGGAGGATTGATCGGGAATGGCAGCGGGCGCGCTGCGCGCGACTGCGGCAATTCCGACGCCGGAGCATGATTGGCACGGAAAAAAACGCCGCGTCCGAAGCTAGTCCCGCCAGCAAGCGAGTCGATCCAGGCCACGGTGTAGTCATGGGTTGCATCGGATTCCGCCGCGACCTCGAAGAAGCGCCCGAGGCTCGGGAAATGGATCGCCTCCTGACGCATCTCGGCGGATGGGATCGGCATCAGCTGCAATGTCACCTGGGTGATCAACCCGGTCAGCCCATAGCCGCCGATCGTGGCGGCGAAGAGCTCTCTGTTCATGTCAGGCGCGCAGGTGAGCCGGGCCCCGTCCGAACGCGCCAGCTCGAAGGCACGCACATGCCGCCCGAACGTGCCGGCGCGATGGTGGTTCTTGCCGTGCACGTCGTTGGCGAGCGCCCCGCCAACGGTGACGAAGGCGGTGCCCGGCGTGACCGGCAGAAACCAGCCCAGCGCAACCACATGCTCCAGGATGGTGTCCAGCAACACTCCGGCTTCGCAGGTGATCAGTCCGCTTTCGCGATCGAAGGCCAGGATCTGATCGAGGCGACGCGCCGCGATCAGCCCGCCGCCATCATTGAGGCAGGAATCGCCGTAGGAACGGCCATTGCCATAGGCGAGCACGGTCGAAGGGTAGCGCGCAGGCTCGGCACTCCAGGCGTCCGGCATGATGATCTGCGTATTCCGGGCGATGAGGCCGCCCCAGGACCGATATTCGGGCGCTCGTCCGTTCACGGCAGGACCGTCGCGGCGACCATGATCAGCAGCACCAACCCACCCGTCACCTGGCTGCGCCAGTCGCGGATCATGAAGACCAGCGGATCATCCGGCATCTGACCACGACGGGCGAGAAACCAGATCCGCGCCATCTGATAGAGGATGACGGGGCAAACCAGCCAGATGATCTCGGGGTGACGATAAAGCTGCTTCACGGCCGCACTATCGACATAGAGCGCCATGATCAGCGCGCAGGTGCAGCCCGAGGCCATGCCGAGCTGCGACAGGGCCTCGATATCCTCGGCCTGATAGCCGCGGCCGGCCTTCTTCAGCCCGGACTGGTCCTGCGTGATTCGCAGCTCCGCATAGCGCTTGACCAGCGCAAGGCTGAAGAACAGGAACATCGAGAAGGCGAGCAGCCAGGACGAGACCGGAATCGCCGCCGCGGCGTTGCCGGCCAGGATGCGCAGGGTATGCAGAGCTGCAAGCCCGAGCACGTCGACCAGCAGCTTGCGCTTGAGAACGAACAGATAGAGCAGCGCCAGGACGAGATAGGCGGTCAGCGCCAGCAGGAACGTACCCGGCTCAGGCACGAACACTGACGAAGCGAAGGCCGCGATCATCAGCAGTGGCACCGCAGCATAAGCCTGCTTCGCGGTGATCTCGCCGGCAGCCAGAGGGCGCTTGCACTTGGTCGGGTGCCGCCGATCGGCCTCGACATCGACAATATCGTTGAGGAGATAGATCGCCGAGGCGAGCAGGCTGAACGCGACGAACGCAATCGCCCCGTGGCCGAGCGCAGCGAGATCGAACACGTCATGGTTCAGCAGGATGGGGACGAAGACGAGCCCGTTCTTGAGCCAATGATGCGGTCGCATCGCTCGGATCATCGCGCGAACAGACATGTCAAAGCCCTTGTCCACCTTTCAGGGCCGCCAGGCGATCGAACAAAGATCGTCATGGCTTCCCGTGCGAGGCGAACAGGAACGGCCTCGGCGCGTCCTGCTATGGCGGTCAAATCCCTAAACCGCGGTGGAAATCACGTCCGCCTCGTCGAGATTCAACCGCCATGCTTAATGACAGGCTGACGATAGGTCAGATTGCCGATGTGCCGCGCGGCCCCCGGAATTCAGGGGGCCTTCTTCGCGGCCACAGCGGTGATCTCGATCGCATATCCCGGCGAAGCGAGCTTCGCTTCCACCGTTGCGCGCGCCGGCGCGCTGCCGCGGGCGACCCATTTGTCCCAGACGGCGTTCATCTCGGCGATCCCAGCAATATCGGTCAGGAAGATCTGAACGCTCAGAATCCGGTCCTTCGCACTACCGGCGGCTTCGAGCGTTTCCTCGAGCAAGGCCAACACCTCCTCGGTCTGCCGCGTCAGCGTCTCCCCTTCGGTCTTCTCCGCGACATGGCCGGCGAGGAAGACAATGCCGTTGAAAATGGCGGCGTCGCACCACCGTTCCGTCAGGCCTATACGTTCGATCGACATGGCTCTGTATCTTCCTGGTTGTTTGAACTGTGACGGCATAGAGCGTCGCGCATGCCAAGCCCCGCCTCGGAGCGCAACTCCACGGCAGACTGGTCCGCATTCTGCGTTGCGCTCCGCATCTTATGGGCGAGCCGGCGCAAGACTCGTCACGGACTGCAAAGGGGTAAGCAACGCCCGACGCACAATCCATGCGCGCGGGCCAATCACGTGCAAGGCACTCTCGCGACCCCGCACGTCCAGGCCTCGACTGGGCAAGAGCTGATCCTATGCAGGCAACGGCGCGAGCTGCGATCAGGCCGAGCGGTCAGACCGGTCCAGTATCCGGCCTCAGGATGTGCGCAGCGCGCGACCGCCCGCTGCGCGATCGCGAGGTCTACTTCATTTCACCGAGATAGGCGGTCGCGTCGATCTCGACGAGACAGTCGGGCGAGCCGAGGCCATTGACGATGCAGGACACGCGATGCGGCGAATCCTCGGCGAAATTGGCGAAATAGACCTCGTTCATCGGCTCCCAATAGGCACGGTCGGTGACATAGACTGTGCACTTGACGACATCCTTCAGGCTGCCGCCCGCCTCCCCCAGGAGAGCGCGGATGTTGTCGATGCATTGCTGCGTCTGACGCCGTGCGTCGCCGACGGCATACTTGCCCTCCCTGTCCATCCCGACGCAGCAGACGAACATGAAGTCCCCGGCGACCGTCGCCTGGGCGAAAGGGAGCCTTCCCTTGAAGACACGGTCGGAAGAGATCGTACGTTTGGGCATCGTGAACCTGTGGGGTGGGAGTTGCGCGGCGGCCGGCCGCTATCGGGCAACAGTCGCGAGGGCTGCACAAGCCAGCAACGGCGCCTGAGCCAAGGCTAACCTATGGTCAGAAGCCCAGCCAGACGGGTCACCCCGTCCAGTCTCAGATTGCTGTGGGAGAACTGGCGTCCCGGAAGGGATTCGAACCCCTGACCTACGGTTTAGGAAACCGTTGCTCTATCCTGCTGAGCTACCGGGACGCACGTGAATGCGTTTAGCATAAAGCGCATGCGGGTGAAGCCTCTTGTTGCAGTCATGCTGAGTCTCATTGCCGCGTCGGGCAAGGCGCTGGCGAACGATTCCTGTCCGGCCGCGGCCGCCGAGACGCCGACGGTTCGTTTGGCTGGCACCGACACCAGCGGCGATCTGCTGCTCGACGATGGCCGGCGGATACGCCTCGTCGGACTGGCCCCTCGGCAGGACGACGCGGAGATCGCGCGTTTCGTCGCGGCCCTGGCAGCGTGGCAAGGCCGCGATCTCCGGATCGTCATCCTGGCCGAGCCCGATCGCTGGGGCCGCATCGCGGCGCGCCTGCTGGCCGATCCGGATACCCAGGCCACCGCACCGCTGGACCTGTCGGTCGCCCTCATCCGAAGCGGCGCAGCCTGGCATCTACCCGATTCCGTCAGCAGCCCCTGCGACGCGCTCTTGCGGGCATCTGCCCCGAATGCCACCCCATCCGCGCGACAAACTGGCCCAAAACCAGCCAATCTCGTCGATGGTCACGATATTGCCGCGTTGAAGGTGCACGCCGGTCGCGTCATCGTGCTGGAGGGGCGGATCGCATCGATCGGCGAGCGACCGCAGCGTTCCTATCTGAATTTTTCGCGCCGGCGGGGAGCCGGTGCGTCGGTCGTCGTGTCGAGGAGGCTCTGGCGGGAGATGCGGGAGGTCGGCTGGACCGCCAGGACACTGACGGGTAAACGCGTGTGGGCGCGCGGCGTACTGAGCGGGCCGGATGGATTGTCGCTTGAACTCCCCTCCCGCGCAGCCCTGGAACTGATCGATTAGAACCATGCTGGCCTTTCGCCGACAGACTGTGTCACGCCCCATGGCGCGACTAGGCGCCCTGCTCCTTCCCGCCCTGCTGCTTTCCGGCTGCTTCGGCGACCAGAGCGTCCTGCCCCCCCAACCGGCCGATGGCGAGCTTGCCCCGCGGCTGAGCACGTTCCAGCGCGCGTCGGACCGCGAGCATTTGCGGCTGCTGGCCGCTTTCGGCGGCGAGTACCGCGCGCCAAACGCTCGGGCCCAGCTCAACGAAGTCGTGGCGCGGCTGGTCAAGGCTGGCGAAGGGCAGATCGGCAGCTACGAGATCACCATCCTGAACTCGCCGGCGGTGAACGCGTTTGCCCTGCCGAATGGCCGGCTCTACGTCACGCGCGGGCTGCTGGCGCTCGCCAACGACACCAGCGAGATCGCTTCGGTGCTCGCCCACGAGATCGCTCACGTAACCGCCCATCACGCCGTCGAGCGGGCTGAGGCCGAAGCTGAGTCTGCGCTTGTCACGCAAGTCGTCACACAGGTGCTCAACGATCCGGCTGCTGGCGCCTCCGTTCAGGCCGGCTCCAAGATCTCGCTCGCCCGCTTCTCGCGACAGCAGGAGCTGATTGCCGACCAGATCAGCGTCCGCAACATCGCGCGCGCCGGCTACGACCCCTATGGAGCGGGCCGCTTCCTGGGCGCGCTCGGCCGCAATACCAGCTTCCGCAACAGCGGCCAGGGCCAGAGCGGCAGCGAGAAGCGGCTCGATATTCTCTCCAGCCATCCCTCGACCCCGGAGCGCGTCGCCGCCGTCACGGCGTCCGCCCGCCAGATCGGTGCACCCGGGCTTGGCGAGCGCGATGCGGCCCGCTGGCTCGCTGCGATCGACGGCATCGCCTATGGCGACGACCCGAGCGATGGCGTGGTACGAGGCCGGCGCTATCTCAACAGCACCTTGCGCATCACCTTCGATGCCCCCGACGGGTTCGACCTCGAGGCGGCGCGCGACATGGTCATCGGTGTCAGCGGCAACGGTGCCCAGGCGCTGCGTTTTGATTCGGTCACGCTCAAGCCCGGCCAGACCCTCGAATCCTATGTCGCCTCCGGCTGGATCGACGGGGTCGAGACCGGCCCCGTCGAAAAGCTCGACCTTGAGGGCCAGTCCGCCGTCCTGGCCAGCGGCAAGGGGACCGACTGGACCTTCAGGCTCGCCGCCATCCAGGCAGGCAATCGCGTCTATCGCTTCATCCTGGCGGCCCGCGGCAGCAGCGATCCGGAGCGCCCGATGCGCGCCGTGCTCAGCAGCTTCCGGGTCCTGACTGCAGCGGAAGCACAGGCCACGAAGCCTCTGCAATTGCGGATCGTCAGCGCCTCCGAAGGCGACACGCCTGCAACGCTGGCCGCCCGCATGGCGACACATGAGCGCGCGTTCGACCTCTTCCTGCTGCTGAACGGGCTCGATCGTAACAGCAAGCTGACGCCCGGCCAGCGCTACAAGATCATCGCCGAATAGGGGCTGCCCGCGCGGGCAGCCCTGGCTTTCCTTGCTACAGCATCAGGCGCCACCGACGGAACCGGCGTGATCGGCTTCTGCAGGCGCCCCCTGCACCGGCAACAACCTTGCCGGCGCCGCTTCCGAACTGACTGGCCGCAAGGTTCTCCATGGGCGCTCGCCCGATCTGGCCCAGGTCCCGTGGGGTCACGCAGATCAAGGTCCGCCTGCTGATCCACCGGACCGCGCGCGATGGGCGGCCCGTCCAGCAGCTGCCGGATCACGAGAAGACGCTCAGGGCCGCCAAGCCAGCCTGGGAGCGCTTAGTCGCCCTTCTCCCGCGCAAAAACCGGAGCCGTCTGGCCAAGAAAAAACCCGGCGGTTGCCCGCCGGGTTGATTGGCATCATGCCGGAGGAATCGCCTCAGGCGGCTTCTTCCTGCAGATCGTCATTGTCGCTTTCGAGATCGGCATCAGCCGGGTCGACCTCGGTGCCCTTGGCCGCACGACGCGGCGACTTGGCGAGCTGGCCCTCGATCTTCTTCAGCGCTTCGGTCTCGGTCACGTCGTCGACGACCGCGATCTCACGGGTCATGCGGTCAACCGCAGCCTCGTAGAGCTGACGCTCGGAATAGGACTGCTCGGGCTGCGCCTCGGAGCGGTAGAGATCGCGGACGACCTCCGCGATGGCGACAAGATCGCCCGAATTGATCTTCGCTTCATATTCCTGGGCGCGGCGCGACCACATGGTGCGCTTGATCCGGGCCCGGCCGGTCAACGTCGTCAGCGCCTTGCTGACGATATCGGTATCGGCAAGCTTGCGCAGGCCGACGCTCACAGCCTTGGCGGTGGGAACACGCAGCGTCATCTTGTCCTTGGCAAAGCTGACGACGAAGAGTTCAAGCTTGAAGCCGGCAACCTCCTGCTCTTCGATCGCCGTGATCTGGCCGACGCCATGGGACGGGTAGACGACGAACTCGCCCGTCTTGAAACCCTGGCGCACAACAGCTTTCTTCGCAGTGGACATGCCGTTACGACTCCTGACGGGACCGCTTGACACGGCCCACGATGACACGTCCCCGGCCGGAATGACCGGAGACACTCTGCCTGATGCGTTGCAATCCCGACCGAGCGGTCACGGACCCGCAGCCTCACGCTCCCTCAGCCGATTGCTACTTGACCACCGAACACGAAAATCACCACGCTCCGGCCTTCTGCCGGAAGCCCTGGTCATCCCGTATCTATGGGGGTGCCCCGTTTATGAATCCTCGCAGGGGCAGGCGGAACCAATTCGACTGCACGAACAGGTGTATCACAAAAAACACGCCGAATCAAAGGTAAACGCCGATTAACACCGGAACTGCATGTCGCAGCGCCGGTGTGCTCATCGCTCAGCCTCTTCCCCTTGGGTGAAATTCAGTCGCCTTCGCCGGGGTTCGGCGAGAAATGTTCTTCGAGCTTTCCAGCCACGCCATCAAAGTCCTTGGCGTCGGCCGGCGGGTCCTTCTTCTGGGTCAGGTTCGGCCAGCTCGACGCATATTTCGAGTTGAGCTGCAACCAGCTCTCAAGGCCGGGTTCGGTATCGGGCTTGATCGCCTCGGCCGGGCATTCGGGCTCGCAGACACCGCAATCGATGCACTCGTCGGGATGGATGACGAGCATGTTCTCGCCTTCGTAGAAACAGTCGACGGGACAGACCTCGACGCAGTCCATGTACTTGCACTTGATGCAGTTTTCGGTGACCACATAGGTCATGTCGCCAGTCCTTCCCGGTCCATCCTGCCGGATCATAAAGACCCGGAAGGCGGGTATTTCAAGGTCGATATCCGGGCTGCGGCAGAAAGAAAAATCTCTTCCGGCCAGCTCCGGAAGGAAACTCCTCCTGAAGCACCCAAGCCTGCCCAGGCAGGCCTATCGAACCGCTCCCGCGCTCTATCCGCTCGGATCGTCCTCCGCAAGCGGCGCATCGCCGMGCGTGCTCTCCCCCAAGCGCTCATAGAGCAGTTGCGCCTCCTCATAGGGACCGCGCCTGCTGCCCAGGGCGAGCAGGCGCACCACTATGGTCTCATGCACCAGCGCCAGTGTCAGCACGTCGCCGAGCTTGAGCCCAAGCGCTGCATTCCCTGCACGCCGACCATTCACGCGGACATGGCCGTCATCCACCAGACGCACAGCGACCGAGCGCGTCTTGGCGAAACGCGCGAACCAGAGCCACTTGTCGAGACGCTGGCGATCTTCCCGCAAGGACAGCCTTTCCGCTCAGCCCCAGGTCAGTTGAGCCCCATGTCAGGTCTTGCGCCCGCCGCCCTCGAGCTGGGCCTTGAGAGCCGCAAGCTTCGCAAAGGGCGAATCCGGATCAGGCTCGCGCTCGGCCGGACGCGGCTTTGACGCCTGCTGGAAACGCTCGTTGCCGCGCTCCTCGCGGCGTGGGCCACCTGGGCGTCCATCGCGCTTGAAGTCCGGCCGCGGGCCACGCCCCTGCTCGGGGCGGCCATTGCGCTGCGGCCGGCCGCTGCGCTTCTGATCACCCTCGCGCGGCTGCGCATCCTGTCGGGGAGCATCACCTTGAGACGCATTGGCGGCAGCCGGACGGCCACGATCGCCCTGGCGGCGACGCTCGTCGGGCCGGCCGTCACGGTTCGGACGTTCACCACGCCCTGCGCCAGGCTGACGCTCGCCCTGAGCGCCGTCGCGGCGACCGCGCCCGGCATGCTCCGGCCTGCGCCCACCCTGGTGACGATGCGGCCGCCAGACCTCGATTTCCTGCACCTCGGTCGCAGCAACGACATCAACTGCTGCCTCAGGGGCAAGAGCTCCCGCGGCAAGCGTCTCGGAGACAGCTGTCTCGTCGGCAGGCGCCGGCAGAGCAGACATGGCATCGGCTGGCACCGGATGTGCGGCTTGCTCGAGCTCAGTCTCCGCCGCGGTCGGGGCGTCGGCCGTTTCAGGCGCGGCAGCCTCCGAAGAGGCAGCCTCGGCGGTCTCGATGTCAGTAGCGGCCAGAGGCTCGTCGACAATACCGGCGCCGGCCTCATCGGCCACCACCGCCGGATCGGCCTCGTGCCCAGCCGGGACGTCCGTAGTTTCCGCGGTCGGCGCGTCGGCAACCGGAGCGGTAGCCGCGACCGGTGGCTGCGCCAGCGGCACGGTAATCGCCGGTCCCGGACGCTTGGCCGAGACATAGCCGAGGGAGCGCAGGATCGAGGCGAAATCCTCGCCCGCACAACCGACCAGCGAGGTCATGGCACCGGTGACGACAAAACCGTCCTGATCGGCCGCGCCGGTGGGCGGCTGGCCCTGGGTCAGGCCCGGGCGATAGGCGATAGCCGGCCGGATCAGGTCAGCAAGCCGCTCGAGGATATCGACACGCACGGCGCGCTCGCCGCAGACGCGATAGCCGGCAGCACGGTAAAGACCCTTCGGCACCGCCTTGTCGACGGCAAAGGATGTCCGACCCGAGGCTGCTAGATGGGCAATATCGTCGAGGCCCGACGTATCGGGCCCGCCATGCTTCAGCGCCCAGAGCTGGGCAGCCAGCGCACGTGGTGCCGGCTTCAGCAGGGCCGGGACGTAAAGATGAAAGGCTCCGAAGCGGATGCCGAGCTGACGGAGTGCTGCGCGGCCCTCCTGATCCAGCGTCTTCATCTCCTCGCCGACCTTGGCGCGCTCCAGCACGCCCAGCGACTCCCCGGCCTGATAGGCGATGCCGCGCGCGATACCGGTGACATTCTCGGCATTCTCGAGCAGCTGCAACGCACCAAGCAGACGGGCGATGTGATTCTTGAGCCAGAGAGTGAGGCGCGCGTCGACCTGCTCGCGCGCCGGTCCGGTCAGGTGCTCCTCGACCAGCAGGCGCAGGCGCGGCTCCAGAACCTTGTCGCCGGCGACAAGCCGCGCGACCGGCTCACCGATCCAGCGCACCAGCCCGTCATGCGAAAGCACGAAGGCATCATCAGCCGCGAGCACGACACGCGCGGCGCGCGCTTCGATCTCGCTGGCAAGCGCCTTCATCGCGGCCATGTTCAAGGCTTTCGCCTCGGGCCCGCCAGCCTTGGGATCCGCCGTGAAGCGAAATCCCTGAAGCATCCCGACATGCTGTCCCTCGACGAGCACATCGCCCGTCGTGGTGACCTCAGCCTCCAACATTGCATTCTCCCGCAAACGACGCATCAGCACGCTCGTGCGCCGATCGACGAAACGGCTGGCTAGCCGCTCGTGCAAAGCGTCCGACAGCTTGTCCTCTACAAGACGCGCCACCCCCTGCCAATGCTCTGGATCAGGTAACCAGTCAGGACGGTTTGCGACATAGGTCCAAGTTCGGACCTGCGCAATGCGGGCAGACAGCGTGTCGATCTCGCCATCGGTCCGGTCAAGCGCATCGAGTTGGGCGCGATACCAGTCCGGATCGAGCCGTCCGTGGCGCATCAGGCGCAGATACAGCGTGGTGGCGAGATCAGCGTGCTGCATCGGCGCGATCTTGCGATAATCAGGCAGGCCACACACCTCCCAGAGCCGCTCGACTGCTGCACGGCCCTGCGCCAGCGGCCTGACATCGGCATCGCGGGCCAGAACCTCCAGCGTCGTCATGTCCTCTGCGATCAGCGCACGGGTCAGCCCCTGCTCGGTTGGCTGGACGTTCAGGCTGGCGATCAGCCCGTCGACGGAGCGCAGATCGAGATCGGAATTGCGCCATTGCAGCTGCCGCACCGATTCAAAACGATGATTCTCGATCGCCTCGACCAATTCGGCGTCGAAGGGCGGGCAACGCCCGCTCGTGCCAAAGGTGCCGTCGCGCAGATGGCGGCCGGCGCGCCCGGCGACCTGGCCGAACTCCGCGGGGTTCAGCTTGCGGAAATGATGGCCGTCGAATTTCCGGTCCGACGCGAAGGCGATGTGATCGACATCGAGATTGAGCCCCATGCCGATGGCGTCCGTCGCGACGAGATAGTCGACATCGCCCGACTGGTAGATCTCGACCTGGGCGTTGCGCGTGCGCGGCGAGAGCGCGCCGAGCACGACGGCGGCTCCCCCCTTCTGCCGACGGATCAGTTCAGCGATCGCATAAACCTCCTCGACGGAGAAGGCGACGATCGCGCTGCGTCGTGGCAGGCGGGTGATCTTCTTGTCGCCGGCAAATGTGAGCTGCGACAGGCGTGGACGCGTGACGACGTTCACCCCGGGAATGAGCTGCTCGATCAGCGGCTTCATGGTGCCCGCGCCGATCAGCATCGTCTCGGCCCGACCGCGCCGGTTCAGCAGGCGGTCGGTGAAGACGTGACCGCGGTCGAGGTCGGCGGCGAGCTGAATCTCGTCAATCGCGACGAAATCGACGGCGAGATCGCGCGGCATGGCCTCGACGGTGCAGACCCAGAAGCGGGGCCGCTGCGGCTTGATCTTTTCCTCGCCGGTGACCAGCGCCACCGCCTCGGGGCCGACCTTCTCGACCACGCGGCCATAGACCTCGCGCGCCAGCAGGCGCAGCGGCAGGCCGATCATTCCGGTCGGGTGCGCCACCATCCGCTCGATCGCCAGATGCGTCTTGCCGGTATTGGTGGGCCCGAGAACTGCTGTGACACCCTGCGCACGAACCGAGGGCGGAAGAGAGCGTGCTGAAATCAAGACGCGACCGATCGTTTCCTTTGGGCCCTTGCCGGCAGCAGACGCTGGGGAAAGCGTCCTACCTTGGCACAAGCTGGAGCGCCGAAATTAAGCTGCGGAACGAGTCCTGAACGAAGCAAGCCCGAATCGCTGACTCCGGCAGAATCGGGATTCGTTCACGGCCAGATATCGCGGAGACGGCCGCAAGTACCACTATATCTGGAATCGTGACACGAGCTTGATCCACTCATTTTCGCGACCAGCGTAAACGGCCGGGCGCCGACAGTCCTCCGCGCTATTTATGTCGTGCTCACGGCGAAACGAGGGGCCGCCGTGTGATTTCTGCGTGCGCAACGGCGTGGAACCAGCCTGAGCCATCGCCTCAGCGGGCCGTTCGGACGAGACCCGCCTCCCGTCCGACACCTTGGCGATCGGGCGTTTCCCGGAGTGTTGACAATAATACGTACGTACGTATTCTACCTTCATGAGCAAGCCATCCCTTCGTGAAAATCTCCTCGCCGCTGGCCGCGATCTCCTCTGGAAGAGCGGCTATTCCGCCACCGGCATACGCGAGATCGTCGCTGCAGCCGGAGCGAGCCCTGGCTCATTCACCAATCATTTCGGATCGAAGGAGGAATTCGCCGAGGAAGTGCTCGATCGCTATTTCGCCTATGTCGGCGGCCTCGTCGATGAAGCCCTGGCCGACCGCTCCCTGCCCGCAGCCGCGCGGTTGCGGCGCTATCTGGACGCGATCACGACCAAGCTCGAAACCGCCGATTGGTCGCGCGGATGCATGATCGGCAATTTCAGCGTCGAGACCTCTCCCAATAGCGAACGGTTGCGGCAGCGACTCTCGGAGATCTTCGTCCTTTGGCGAGAGCCCTTTGCGGCATGCATCGCCGAAGGCCAGGCCACTGGCGAGATCGCGACGGATTTCAGCGCCGACGACCTCGCTGATTTCCTGCTCACCGCCTGGCAGGGCGCGATCCTGCGCATGAAGGTCGATCGCAGCCCGGTTCCGCTCGAACGCTTCAAGGCCATCCTTTTCGCAACGCTGTTTGGAAGAAGGGCATCGCCATGACCCAGTCACCTGGATTCGCATCCGAATGGCTGCGCCGGGAGATTCCCGTCCTCGGCTCGACCATGTCCTATGTCGAGGCCGGCTCTGCGGGGCCGACCGTACTCTTCCTGCACGGCAACCCGACCTCCTCCTATATCTGGCGCCATATCATTCCGCACGTCGCGCCGCTGGCGCACTGCATTGCCCCCGACCTGATCGGCTACGGTCAGTCCGGCAAGCCGGACATCGCCTATCGCTTCACCGACCAGGTCCGCTATCTCGACGCCTTCATCGCTGAACTGGGCCTCGGACGGATGGTCATCGTCGCCCAGGACTGGGGCACGGCACTCGCCTTCCACCATGCCTCCTGTAACCCCAGCGACATGATCGGCCTGGCCTTCATGGAATTCATCCAGCCCTTTGCAAGCTGGGATGCATTCCATCAGCGGCCGCAGGCGCGTGAGCTGTTCAGGGCGTTCCGGACGCCGGGACAGGGCGAGAAGCTGATTCTCGAGGACAATGTCTTTATCGAGAGGGTCCTGCCCGCTGCCGTCCTGCGGGCCTTGAGCGATGAAGAGCTGGATGCCTATCGAGCGCCGTTTCCAACGCCCGAATCGCGCAGGCCGATCCTCCGACTGCCCAACGAGCTCCCCATTGCGGGCGCCCCGGCCGATGTCCATGCCATCAGCGAGCGCGACCACGCAGCATTACGTGCGTCCACCTATCCGAAGCTGTTGTTCTGCGGCGATCCCGGGGCGCTGATCTCTCCGGCCGAGGCGGATAGGTTCGCGGCGGGACTGCATGATTGCCGCCTGATCAATCTCGGCCCCGGCGCGCATTACCTGCAGGAGGATCACCCCGGTGCAATCGGGACGGCGCTCCGTGACTGGCTGGGTGAGATTACTGCAACGACGAAAGCGAGTGAACGCGCTGCGGCTTAGTTCTGCCGCGCGGCCGTGGTGGTGGTCGGATCGACCCTGAAGCTCGAGGCCTCGATGACCGCCGTCCCGATCATGGTCTTCACCGAGATGCGGATCGGCACCATCACATTGGTGCCGTTGACGGGGGCGAGCCAGGTGTTGATCTCGCGATTCTCGGTCATGAACTTGGTGCTCGGCCGCAGGGCGCGATGCCCTGCGATCGGCACATACCGCGCCTGGCAGATCGTGACCGGGCCGCTATAGCCTTCGAGCTTCACCTGCCGCGAACCGGAATAGCTCAGCTTGATGTCATAGCGCGCAGCGCCGTCGAAGATTGGCAGCGTCCGGTTGCAGGCGGCACCATTCCCGCCCTTGCCCTCCACGGGCATCAGGAAGGCGCTGATCGGATCGACCACATTGCGCTTGTGGCTCTCGTTGAGCGGCACGCGATCGGGCTTGTCGTCGATCGGCGGCGCAATATCCACGGCCTGCACCGTGCCGCCGTCGAGCGCCATGCGCACAGTGCGGCTCTCGCTTGAGTTCGCCGACGAAACCGCGAAGGTCGCAGGCGACAGGCGCCCGCCATGAAGATTGCCGGTTGCGGCACCTGAGCCGCGTCCGCCCGTGAAGCTGCCGACCAGGCCCGTCATCTTGGCGACGATATCGAGCTTGTAGCTGCTGCCGTCGATGCCGCCGCTGAGATGGGCGGTGCCGAGCGTCAGGCCGAGCAGGGAGACATCATATTTGGCCTCCAACGAGGTCGCCGCGGCCGACGACGCTCCAAAGCCGGAGGCCAGGGCCAGCGCAGCGAGACCAAGTCCGGCCAGGGACGACGCGATGGCGGGCTTCATCCAACTCCTCCGGACGGCATGCTTCGCACCGGCATGCACTGCGAATCGGTCCGAATCGTGACCCCTTTTACCGAATTTGGCGAGTGGCAATGCCGCCACGCTGCGGCCGCCCCGATCGTGCTATGGAATCAGTCGCGGTCCTTGACGCAGCAGCCGGCCTTGGCTATAGACCCGCGACTTCAATTTGACTTCCGGTGCTCGTGGGCCGGCACGTCGCGTGTCGGCATTTTTGTTTGAGACAACCGGTTCCAAGGGAACGATATCATGGCTCGCCGTTGCGAACTGACCGGGAAAGCCACCCTCACCGGGCACCTCGTCAGCCACTCGAACCGCAAGACGAAGACCGTCTTCCGGCCGAATCTCGTCAATGTTACGCTCCGTTCGGACGCGCTCGGTCGCTCCGTGCGCCTGCGTGTCTCGGCGAACGCCCTGCGTACGGTCGATCACCGTGGCGGACTTGACGCCTTCCTGGTCAAGGAGCCGGCAGGCAACCTCTCGACCGGCGCACTCACGCTGAAGCGTGACATCGAGAAGAAGCTCGCGACCAACTGAGCGCGCGGCTCCTTCACGGAATGAATGAAGCGGCCGCAAGGCCGCTTTTTTCGTTTGCATAGGACGCAGTGGCCAGCCCCGTATCATCCGTTCTCGGTGCTTGATCGCCGGCACATTCAGGACTTGTGCTCGCCGCAAGAGCGAGCTTGAAGTCACGCTCGTCCCCTTATCCCAACTCGAATTCCAGCAGCACGGTGCGCTGCAGGAAAGAGAAGTTGTCGTCCGAGATCAGGGTCAGAATCGTCCTGCCATGATCCTGATGGACGCAAAGCCCTTCCATATTGTCGATCTCCTGGCCGAGATCGGCCTCGATCAGGGAGGGGCCGTCAAGCATCGCACCCGGCCGGAGGCTTGCGCCGGGAACGCGGCGAATCCGCATGCCGACACCACGCAGAGGCTTGTACCAGCGCTCCAGCAGAAGCATGTCTCCGCCGGGCAGGAAGGCCAGATCGGTGATATCGAAGCCGCYATGGCGCCGCACCTGAAACAGGCCGGGCTGCCGCCCCCCGATGATCACGCCGAGTGTCGGTTCGTCTTCCCCGCCCGAGCGCTCGGCAATGGCGACGAGCGCGCCCGCAAGCGGCTGCCCGGCGGGAACGACACCAATCGCCTCCAGCCCGCGATTGCTCGGCAGGCGCTTCACCTCGCGCGGTACCGGGACGATGCGGGCACGCGCTTCGACTCCATACCGCGCCCATTCGAAACGCAGGACGTCATGCGTCCGCTCGACGCCGATATAGGCGACGCCATCGGCGATCGTCAGGCTCTCCGTGTCGAAATAGCGCGAACGATGCAGCGGCCGCCCGGAGGCGCCGAGGATCGGTGCGAGTTCGGCCTGCTCGAAGCGAACGATCCGCCCCTTCTCGGAGACAGTCTTCGCCGTCAACCAGAAGCCGTTATCGGTGATCGCAACCAGATCGACGCCGTTGCGCGAGCGCCAGAGGCCGGAAAACCCGCCGAAGCGCGGATGGTCGCCGCGCAACACCAGCCCGCCCCGGAAGCTGAGCTGGCCGAAGTGTGTCTTGCCGGGATTGCGCGGCTCGAAGGCATCGAAGCCGCGCACGCTGATGGTGAGCTTTATGCGGCCCGGCTCGATGCTCTGAGCCTGAGCGGCAGGCAAGCCCAAGCTGGCGGCGCCCAGCCCCTGGAGGACGCCGCGTCTGGTCAGCCTCATTGCATGCGACGAGAAACCGGAGCCTTGCCGGTGGGGCCATCCTCCTCGAAGAGCTCGGCCAGCTTCTCCGTCATCACCCCGCCGAGTTCCTCCGCATCGACGATGGTGACGGCGCGGCGATAGTAGCGCGTCACGTCATGGCCGATGCCGATGGCGATCAGTTCGACCGGCGAGCGCGTCTCGATCTCGGCGATGATATGGCGCAGATGCCGCTCGAGGTAGTTGCCGGCATTGACCGACAGCGTCGAATCGTCGACCGGCGCGCCATCGGAGATCACCATGAGGATCTTGCGCTGCTCGGGCCGCGCGAGCAGCCGCTTATGGGCCCAGTCGAGCGCCTCGCCGTCAATATTCTCCTTGAGCAGGCCTTCGCGCATCATCAACCCGAGATTCTTGCGAGCCCGGCGCCAAGGAGCGTCCGCCGCCTTGTAGATGATGTGCCTGAGATCGTTCAGCCGGCCCGGATTGGCCGGCTTGCCGGATTGCAGCCAAGCCTCGCGCGACAGCCCGCCCTTCCAGGCACGCGTGGTGAAGCCGAGCAGCTCGACCTTGACGCCGCAGCGCTCCAGCGTCCGCGCCAGGATGTCCGCGCAGGTCGCGGCAACCGTGATCGGCCGGCCGCGCATCGAGCCGGAATTGTCGATCAGCAGCGTCACGACCGTATCGCGGAAATTCGTGTCCGATTCCTGCCGGAAGGAGAGCGGCTGGAACGGGTCGATGATGATCCGCGGCAGGCGCGAAGGGTCGAGCGAACCCTCTTCGAGATCGAACTGCCAGGACCGGTTCTGCTGCGCCATCAGGCGGCGCTGCAACCGGTTGGCAAGCCGTGCCACCACGCCCTGGAGATGGGCGAGCTGCTTGTCGAGATAGGCCCGCAGCCGGGTCAACTCCTCGGCGTCGCAGAGCTCCTCGGCCGTGACCGTCTCGTCGAACTTGACGGTGTAGGGCTTGTAGTCCGTTTGCGGCCGGTCGTTCTGGCGCCCCTCGCGGGGGCGCGGCGCCTCGCCCGCCTCCTCGGATTCAGAGGAATCGTCCTCCTCGTCCCAGTCGCCGGCCGGAGCGTCGGTCGCTTCCGACGCGCCCTCCTGCAACTCGTCGGTCGCATCCTCGCTGACCTCGACCTCCGAGCGCTCGCCGCCGCTTTCCTGCTCGGCCTCGCCATCCTGCTGCTGCTGATCCTCGGAGGACTGGTCCTGGTTGTCCTCGTCCTCTTCCTCGTCCTGGCCCTGCGAACTCTGCTCGGCCATGTCGAGTGAAGCCAGCATATCGCGAACCGTCCGCGAAAAGGCGCGCTGATCCTCGACCGACTGCGACAGCCGGTCGAGATCGGCACCGGCCTTCGCCTCGATCACGTCGCGCCAGAGATCGACGATCTTGGTCGCGGCCTGCGGCGGCTTCAGCCCCGTCAGGCGCTCACGCACCATCAACGCCAGTGCGTCTTCCAGTGGGGCGTCGGCGCGATCGGAGATTTCCTCGTAGCGGCCACCGCGATGATAGCGGTCTTCCAGCATGGCGGTGATGTTGCCGGCCATGCCGCTCATCCGGCGCGAGCCGACGCATTCGACCCGGGCCTGCTCGACGGCGTCGAAGACAGCGCGCGCCGCATCGCCCTCCGGCGCGGCGCGKCGGTGGATCGAGGCGTCATGGCAGGCGAGCCTGAGTGCCATCGAATCCGAGTGGCCGCGCAGGATCGCGACATCCTGGACCGTCAGCTTGCGCGGCGGTTCGGGCAGACGGGCTCGTTCGCCAACGAGCGATGGCTTGTCCGCCGCGAAGACGATTTCCATCTCGGGCTTGCGCGCGATCGCCTTCATCGCACCGGAAATGGCGCGCTTCAGCGGCTCGGCTGGTGCTTCCTTGGGCTGACCCGGCTTACGATTGGAGATGGACAAGGCGGAGCCGTCCTTTGACTTGATGCTAGCGCGAGCGCCCGTCGAACATCGTCGAATCGAGTTCGGCGGGCTCGACACCCTCGAGGCAGCGTACATTCACCGCGACCATCGGCGTGCCGTCCGGCATCGAGCCGCGAGCGAAGGATTCGATGCCGCAGGTTTCGCAGAACAGGTGCTGGATCTTCTGCGTGTGGAAACGGTATTCGGTCAGCGCATCCTCCCCCTTTTCAAGGGTGAAGGCCGTCGCCGGCGAAAAGGTCAGGATCGAGCCGCGACGCTGGCAATAGGAACAGTTGCAGGTGATCGTCCGCTCGAGGCTTGCCTCGACCGTGAACCCGACCCGCCCGCAATGGCAGCTCCCTTGATAGCGCGCGCTCGCCATGACCCGTTTCCCCTCAGCTCAGAACGACGTTGACCGCGCTCTCCGGCAATTCCTTGCCGAAGGAGCGCTGGAAGAACTCCGCCACGAGCGTGCGCTCCATCTCGTCGCACTTGTTCAGGAACGTCACCCGGAAAGCGAAGCCGATATCGCCGAAGATCGCGGCATTCTCGGCCCAGGTGATGACCGTGCGCGGGCTCATGACGGTCGAGAGATCGCCGTTCATGAAGGCGTTGCGTGTCAGGTCGGCGACGCGGACCATCTTGTTGACGATGTCCTTGCCCTCGGGCGAGGCCTGATAATGCTTCGACTTGGCGAGCACGATCGCGACTTCGTTGTCGTGCGGCAGGTAGTTCAGCGTCGTCACGATCGACCAGCGGTCCATCTGGCCCTGGTTGATCTGCTGGGTGCCGTGATAGAGGCCCGACGTGTCGCCGAGGCCGACCGTGTTCGCCGTGGCGAACATGCGGAAGGCAGGGTGAGGACGGATGACGCGCTTCTGATCGAGCAGCGTCAGCTTGCCGGACTGCTCGAGCACGCGCTGGATCACGAACATAACGTCCGGGCGACCGGCGTCGTACTCGTCGAAGACGAGCGCGATGTTGTTCTGCAGCGCCCAGGGCAGGATGCCGTCCTGGAACTCGGTGATCTGCTTGCCTTCCTTCAGCACGATCGCGTCCTTGCCGACGAGATCGAGGCGCGAGACGTGGCTGTCGAGGTTGACGCGCACGCAAGGCCAGTTCAGGCGGGCCGCGACCTGTTCGATATGGGTCGATTTGCCTGTGCCGTGATAGCCCGAGATCATGACGCGTCGATTATGCGCGAAGCCCGCGAGAATCGCGATCGTGGTGTCACGGTCAAATCGGTAGTCGACGTCGAGATCGGGCACATGGGCGTCGGCCTGCGAGTAGGCCGGCACTTCGAGATCGGAGTCGATCCCAAAAGTCTGGCGCACCGACAGCTTCATATCGGGAAGGCCCTGGGCAATCGTCGTCGTCATTGTCTTGTCTCCGGGCGCAGAACAGTGCCGGGCGAACCACCGGTTGTCCCACTGCCGACCGAAAGGGGAGGCGTACGAAACCTAATTAGTGCGAAAGCGTCGGAGCGGCAATTCGCAAACCGCCGCAACGGCAATACGCAGGAGGCATGTCGCAAAAGACATGCCGAGCGTTCAGGCGCGTTCGGCCAGCAGCTTCGCAATGATCGCGACGGAGGTTTCGGCCCCTGCCCTGTCGATCGTGAGCGGTGGGGGCGCATCTGCCCCCAGCATCTCCGTCACCGCTTTCTCCAACCTGTTCGGTGTCAGCGAATCAGGTCCGGTCAGGCGCAGACAACGTGCGAGGCCTGCATTCTCCATCGCCTCGGCGCGGATCGCCTGCTCGGTCTCGTTTCCGGCATCGAAGGGCACCACGATCGCCGGCCGCCCGGCGCGGACCAGGTCTAGCACCGTGTTGTAGCCGGCCTGGCTGATCGAAAGCGCACAGCCTGCAAGCAGCCCGGGGAAATCCGGTCTCGCACGTTCGACGCGGACATGCGCCGGCGCCTTGCCCTCCAGGTCGGCGAATTCCTCTGCGCCGATGCCCTGACCGCCAAGGATACGCCAGCGCCTGCGATTGCCCATCAAGGTCGCGGTCGCGATGGCGAGCTCGAACAGAGGCAAGCCAGCAGCCGAACCGCCTCCGGACACCACGATCTCGCCAGGCTCCAAGGGAGCGGCGCACTCCTCGGGGCCGGTCAGGTAACCGGTATAGCGCAGCTTTCGCGCCAGCTCTGGTGCAACCGGCCAGGACCGCTCCAGCGGCAGGAAGGCTCTGTCGCCATGGACGAGGACCGCGTCGAAATGTGCCGCGATGCGCGCTTCGGCCTCACGGATGCGATCGGCGCGCGGCGTCACCAGGACATCGCGCACCGAGGACAGGACCAGCGCCCGTGGATTGGCCGCCGCCGCCACGCCGATGAGGCCCAGAAACTCATCGCCCAATTGTCGGCGTCCGAACGGAAAATGCTCGGTAATGACGACATCGGGCCGGTGCTGCGCCGTGAGATCGCAGAGCGTCTTCCGGCGCAAGGCGCGATAGTCCTGCGAAACCGGTCTCCCTTCCGGGTCGAGCAGGTTCCGGAAGTCAACACCCTCGACCTTGACCGGCGGCAACTGGGCAAAGGTGAACGAACCGTCCGGGACGGATCGCGGCGCGGCCCCGCCACTGACCAGCACGGTTTCGAATCCGGCGGCCCCAAGGGCACGCGCAAGATGAGCGGCCCTGACAAGATGGCCGCTGCCGAGGAGGTGCGTGACGGCGATCAGGACGCGGGGCGTCATGATCGCCGCCGGTTCGCTGCGTCCAACAGCATCGCCTGGACCCGGTCGAGTCCCGCCGCTGCCGAAAACTCCTGCGCCAATCTCTGGAAGGCGGCCTCCCCAAGGGCGACGCGCCGTGTCGGGGACGACGCGAGATCGGCCAATTGCCGCGCCAGTGCCTCCCGATCGCCCGGCGCCACGAGCACACCTTCGACGCCTTCGCGTACGAATTCGGGAATGCCCGCGAAATCGGTCGCAACGATCGGCAGGGCTTGGCTTGCGGCCTCCATCACGACATTGGGCAGGCCATCGCGATCGCCATCGCCCGCCTGCTTCGAGGGCAATACGAAGAGATCCGCATCGCGCAGGGCCGCAATCACGTCCTGCTGAGCCTTAGGCCCCGACCAGATGACCCGCTCCGCCAGTCCGAGATTCGCGGACAACGCCTTCAGCGCAGCGAGCCTTTCGCCGCCGCCGATATGGGTCAGCCGCCAGTGAAGCTCTGCCGGCAGCGCCGCCAGAGCTGCGAGCAGATCGTCGAAGCCCTTCTTCTCCACCGCCCGACCAATGGTGATGAAACGAACCGGATCGGCAGGGTCGCGACCATCGCGCATGATCCGCGCGACCGGAGGCGCGGGAAACCGCGCCAGGTCGAGCCCATGATAGAGCAGAGCGACCTTGTCGGTGCGATCCGCAAGCCGCGTCAGCTCCGCATGTCCATCACGAGTGCAGGTGACGCCCCAGGCTGCGTCGGCGATCTTTTCGCGCTTCTCCCAGTCCGGTGTCGTCCAGATATCCTTGGCATGGGCCGAAAATGACCAGCTCAAGCCACGCAGCAGCGCCGCGTATCGGATCACCGAGGCCGGCGTATGCAGATAGTGAACGTGCAGATGGTCGATACTCCCCGGGAGTTCCCGCGCCATCACGCAGGCCTGGCCGAAGCGGCGCACCCTGTTACGCGTCGGATCGCGGGCAAGATCGCGCAGGAAAACCGGCAGGAGCCGAAGGAATCCTGGCCGGAACAGAGCCCGCCCGATGCCGCGCAGCACACGCCCCGGCTCCTCGTGCAGATACTCCGGCAGGTATGTCACGGGCGCCGTGATCTGCTTGTGCATGAGGTGGCGTGCGCCATCCGTCGGCTGACGCAGCGACCAGATCGAAAAAGGCAGTGCGCGCTGCTGCAGGCCCAGCAATTCCTGTGCGATGAACGTCTCCGACAGGCGCGGATAGCCCTTCATCGCAATCGCGATCCGCGGCTCCTTCACCTCGCTCATCGCCGGCCGATCAGCATGAAGCGCGTATAGTTCCTGCCCGGCAGCGCGCCGGAAAAATGGATCTCGGACAGTCCGACCTGCTCCTTGAACGCTTCAAGACTGGCGACGCAGCTTTTGTGGTCCGGCTCGCGATAATAATCGTTCGACTGCAACAGCACCGGCAGACCGGGCGGCAGCGATGCGACCCAGCCGGGCACATCGGCCAGATGCTCGCAGCTCGTGTTGATCACCAGGCCGGGCCGCTCGGGCTCCCTCGTGAAATCAAGCTGCATCATATCGGCAGTGACAGCGCCGAAGCGCTCTTCCGCGACATGGCGGCGATTCAGGCGTTCGGCGATCTCCGCACACGCGGGATCGCGGTCGAGGCTGACCACCCTGCCGAGGTCGAGCCGCGGATCATCCAGCAACAAAGCGCCGAGCACGCCATACCACGCCCCGAGCACCCAGACCGGCCCCTCCGGTCGCGGCAAAGTCTCGGCCAGCGCATCGACCAGCCAGCGCTTGGACGCGATCTGCTTGTGGTTGAAGGCGATCCAGAGTTCCGGCGGCATCCCCTGGCCGATCAGCCGCGCGAGATCGGCCACGACCCTGTTTCCGGTCAGGGCTGCGACACCGCGCAGAATGTCGTAGAAGGCGTCCGAAGGCGTGTCCGTGGTCATGCCATATCGCGAAGGGATGGGATGAATTCGGCCGGACCATATGCAAGCCCGGATATAAAGGCCAGTCACGAGAATGACGGCGCAATGGCCCCTTCGGGAACCTTGTTGCCCCATCTCGCCGGCCCCGGCGCCTGCTTGAGACAGGTGCTCGCCGCGCACGCGGTGCGGCACTGCCCGCATATCGTGGAGATCGGGGGCGCCGGGCTGCCGATCACCGGCTTTCTCACCCATTCCCCGCAATCGGTGACGGTGATCGACCCGAAAATACCGGCTTTCAAAGCAGATATACTGAACGGAAAGCCCTGCACGGTCCTGCATCGGGCCGCCAAGCTTCAGGCCATCGCGCTTGCCCCGCCGAAGCCCTATGCATTGGTGCTGCTCGGCCTGTCGCTCAAGCCCTTCGGGGGAACCGCGGCGACCCCGCCCGAACTGCTCGCCCTTGCGGAAGCAGCCGAGACCCTTGTGATCGACTACGCGCTCGATCTGGAACGCGCCTGCGGCCAGATCGGCGCGATCACGGCGACGCGGCCGGCTCCGCCGCTTATCGATCTCGCCATGACGATCGACGATCCGGCATTGCGCAGCGCCGGATACGACCGCCGCCGCTTCCTGGTCTATGGCCCGCCCTGAGCCTCAGACGTCCTGATTTTCGGGCTTCTGGTCAGCCTGCGTCTTGGGGCGCCGCCCAGCCGGATTCGCGGGGGTGGGCGTCTCGGTGGGAGCCCGCTGCTCCCCATTGCCAGCATCCTGCGTCGCGCCTTGCGTCGCCACTGCGCTGGCGTCCACCGCGTCAGCCTCATCCGCAGCGTCGATGCGTGGCGTCCTGGCGAAGCCATAGGCCGCCATCGGCGCATCCCGGCCCTTGATCATCACCTTCAGCGGAACGGCTTCGGCAAAGCTCCGGCCGGTCACTGCAACAGTCGTCTCCGAAACCACGATATCGGCGAGAACACGCCGTGTCGCGGCCTCGAACTGGCTCGCGATCGCCACCGTCTCGCCGACCGTGATCTCATGCCGGCCGAGGCTGTCATTCTCGACCGCGCCGACGACAGCCTGGCCGGTATGGATGCCGATGCCGATCCGCAGCGGCAGCGGCAGGGCCGCGCTGAACTCACGATTCAGGGCGTCGACCGCCCGCACGATGTCGCCAGCAGCCGCGATCGAAGCCAGTGCCGCCTTGGCCGGGCTGGCTTCCAGGCCGAACACCGCCATGAAGCCATCGCCATAGAGAGCATCGATGCGCCCGCCATGAGCGATGATCGCCTGCGCCATCTCGTCGAAGAAGCGATTGAGCAATCCGATCAGCTCATGCGGCAGTTGACGCTCCGACAGCGCCGAGAAAGCGCGCAGATCGGCCACCATCACGGTCAGGCCGCGCCGGGCAATGGAACTATCCAGTTCGACGGCTCGTATGGCCGATCCGAGTTTGGATGCGAGCAACAACTGCACCTGCAGGTCGTCGCGCGGTCGGATCTGGCAGGCGAGGCGGACACGCGGCGGCGCCGAAATCCGACGCAGCAGCTTCGCCTCGTTCGGCCCTGGCGCCGGAAGCCCATCCGCACCATCGAGGACCAGCACGCGGCAGGTGGCACAGCGCGCCCGCCCACCGCAAAGCGCCGCATGCGGAATATTGAAGCGCCGGAACAGCTCAAGCACGGTCGGGCCGGGCACGACCTTGCGCACGCCATGGCCGACGAAGCGCACCGTGATCGCACGGGTCGTCCGCACCCGGAACTCGCGAAACGCAACGAAGATCGCGAAGGAGCCTACGAGCCCGAAGAAGCCACTCTTCACCCACATCTCATGCCAGTTGGACATCGCCGACCGGGCGTCGTTGCGTGCCTCCGGCGGCAGGGCCATTTGCACGGCCTCGCGCGCGGCGACGGAGAAGCCGATCAGGGCAAGAACCGGAATGAGGATCGCGACCAGAAGAAAGGGATCGCGCCACCGCGCATAGCTATCCCGGCTGCGCAGGATGAAGTGCAGGCCGATCATGCCATGCGTCCAGACCAGGAGCAGGAGCAGCGACTGCGCCAAGGCGTGCCCGGGCCAGAGCCGTCGCAGCACCGCGTGGTAGCTCTCGTCGATATGGAAATAATGCCCGATGATCCGGGTGCTGACGATATGGTCGACGAGCAGCAGGGGGATGGCGAGGCCCAGCGCGATCTGCAGGATTTCGCGCACCGGCATGCGGAAGGTCCGGCGCTGCGCGACTCGCACCAGAGCAAAGAGCGGGTGAACGATCAGAGCGCCATAGAGCGCGACGGTTCCCGGCCAGGAATGCCAGACAGCGTAGCGCCATTCCTGCACCTGCTCCATCGCCGCAACACCGGCGATCCCAACGGCATGGTTGAGGAAATGGGTCGTCGCGAAGACGAGCAGGACGAACCCTGACACCAGGCGGATATCCCGGCTCCAGGACGAAACCTGGCTCATGCCGGCATCGAATCCAGGCGAACGCTTCGTGCCGGTCTGCGGCAGACTCATGAGTTTTCCCGTGTCCTCAATGGACCTTCTCGCTATGCAGGACGTAATTGGCCAGTCGGTACAGGCGCGAGGCCAGATCACGTGACAGCGCAACGCTGAAATCGGGAACGGTGCCGAGCAGTTCGAAGAACAGATCCTTCGGCAGGCGGAGCGCGCAGACCTCGGTCTTGGCGACAGCTTCGCCGAGATAGGCCTGGTCGCTCAGCATCGGCACGTCGCCGAAGATGCTTCCCGTCTCGAACTGGAAGCGCTTGGCGGGGCGTTCACCCTCCATGTGGAGGAGCTCCACCTCTCCCTCCAGGATGAAGTAGACGCCTTGCGGCCTCTCTCCTTCCCGGATGATGACGGTCCCCGGCTCGAAATGCAGGCGTTCACCCATCAAGGCCACAAGCTTGAGCCGTGGCGCCGGCAGGCTGCGAAAGAGCGGTATGCTCCGCAGGCAGGCGATATCGCTTTCGAGCGTCATTGTCGCACCTCTACCCCCTCGGCGACCCGCAACGGAGATGAAACGGCCCGATGTTCCGTTTCGTCCTCGCCATCGCTGTCGCCGTCTTCAATCACGCCGAAGGATCCGTTGAACACGAGCCTCGGCGAAATGTCCCTGGCGAGACTACCATCACCAAGAAGTAGAAACAGTGTCATGCCGGCACAATGCTTGCGCAAGCGGCTGATGATTTCACCACCCTTGTTTGTCGTGGCAAGCAGCGCACTCGGATCGAGAATCGCGATCTGCGGCGTCTTGATCAAGGCTTGGGCGAGTGGGATCGCGAGCCGGATCCGGGCCGGCAGATAGCGGCCACGCAGCCCGCAATCGGTGTTGAGTCCGACGCGATAGAGCGAGCCGTCCAGACCTGCGCGAGACAGCGCCGTTCGCATGATGTCGGCAACCTTGCGGCCGGCATCGCTGATGCCGAAGCCGATGCGCCCGAACAGAAGATTGTCGCGGATGCTGGCCCCATCCATGACGCGGTCCGGGTCATAGAAATCGACCGAACTGGCAGCATCCGCCGGCAAATGGGCCTTGAAACTTGCCCGCGCACGCAAAATCCGCCGCCGCAGGGCATCGTCCAGCAAGTTGAGGCGGTGCTTCGGTTCGATATAGCCGAGCGCGAGCGCCATCAGGTTTCGCTCCGTTTCCGGATCGAGCGGGCTGCGCATATCGTGCTTGGCAAGAACCGAGGCCAGGCTCTTCAGTATCTCGAGGTCGAAGTTCGTGCCAAAGGAATACCTTTCGAACAAGGCATGGCCGGCCGGCAGTCCCTCGAAGATCTCGACCACCGTCGAGACGATGCGCGCACCCACTTCGACGAGCGGCTCGATCAGCGCTTCGGCCTGCATCAGGGCGCGCGCATAGGGCTCCGCCAGCAGGGTATCATTGGCGAAACGCGCCCCCTTGCGCGCCCCGAAGATCAGGTTCTCCGCAATGGTCGCGTTGGCATTGTAGCGTTTGGGATCGAATGTCTCGACCAGTCCGGCAAGCTTGCTCTTGGACAGTTCCGCCGCCACGACCTTGCGGGCTTCGGTGATCCTGTCGATGATCGACTGGTCGAGCGGCAGGACGACCTTGCCGTCCAGTCCGAGCTCGTAGACGTCCTCGTCGCAGCCAAGGACCTCCAGAATCCGCTGGACATGCGCTTCAAGCTCGGCGGCGTCGGCGAGCCCCACCCCTTCATAGTCGGTCCAGTCGGCCGCAAACGAGAAGGGCGTATTGCCGGAGCGGACCGCTTCGATCAGCCGCCTGTGCTCTTGCGGCGTGATCGGTTCCTTTGGCTTCAGGCTCGGCCGCCGGCGCCTGAGGGGCAGCAGGATGTTGTCGCGCAGCGTGCCGTTGATGATCTCGACCTCCTGGCCGGCATAACCGATCAGATGGCTTGCCTTCTCGACCGAAAATCGCGCGAGGCTGGCCCTGTCGATCAGGACCCGTCCCGAATAGGACATGATCTGGCGGCCTAGGATGCGGCCGAAGACGTCGCGCGCTCCCCCCGGCGGCCCGATGACGGCAACGACACTGGGACGAGGCACCTGAAACGACAAGGGCGCCAGCAGCGGCTGGCCGCGGTTATCGAGCATCTGGACGCTGTCGAGCCTGATCTCGCCCTTGTCGGGCAGGTTCGAACAATCCTCCTCCTCGTCGAGCACCATTGTCTCGTCAGGGTTGAACTGGCCGACGACCTGTTCGTACTTGATGGTGACGTCGTTGCGCTGCTGATCCCAGTCGATCAGTTCCTTGATCGGCGGCGGCAGATCGCGATAGGCCGCGATCACGGCAACGAGCTGGCCGATATCGAGCCGGCCCTGCAGGGCAAAATAGCCCCCGACTGCGTAGAAGAAGAATGGCGTGATCTGGGCCAGCAGGTTGTTGAGGAACTTGACCGCGAATTTGCGCTTGTAGAGCGCGTAGCGGATGTCGAAAAGGTTGCCGAGACGCCCGGCAATATCCGACTGCATATAGTTGGTGACGCCATGCCCCTGAATGGTCGGACCGGCATCCACGATCTCGCCGATCCTCCCCGCGAGCAGGCGCGATGCGATCTGCCTTTCGCGGCCAAGCCGTAACTGCTCCCGCCGCAGGATCGGGATGATGATCGCCTGGGCGATCACGATGAACAGTGCGATCGAGCCCAGCCAGACGCTTTGCACCATGATGAAAACCAGCGCCGTCAACGCCTGGCTAAGCAGGAAGACCGGCTGGATGAAGGCATCACCGACGAAACCGCCGATCGGCTCGACCTCGTCCTTGATCATGCTTGCCACTTCGGCCGGCTTGACCGCCCTGATATCCTCCGGCTGGAAGCGCATGAGCTGGCTGAACAGGTCGTAGCGCATGCGCCTCAGCATCCGCTCGCCGAGGATGCCCTTGCGCACGTTGATCACGTATTTGAAGACGCCGTTGATCAGCACCAGCACAAGGAAATAGAAGCTCAGCCCGAAGAGCAGCCCGAGCTGGCCGACCTGGAAGCCGTCGAACAGGTGGACGCTGCCGCCGCCGAAGATGTCCGGCCAATGCAGCGTGATGTCCATCAGCGTCGCGCTGGTCTGGCCGTCCTTGAAGGCTCCGCCCTGGATCGCATCGTTGACGATGCGCTTCGGCACGACGAACGAGGCCCAGTTGAATGGAATTGAGGCAAGGATGATCAGCAGGACGACGATCTGTTCGCCACGGCTCTTCTGCCAGATGTAACGAAAGAGGTTCGTCTCCAAGGGACGTCCTGTCTGGCGAACCGGATGGTGCACCGCTTATTGAGTTTCGCGTCATATGTGTGTCAGTCACGGCCCTTGCGCAATGTCGCAATGCGGCATGCCCACGGCTTGCTTGGCGCCCGGCCGCATGTTTCGATCACAATGCGCGGAGGAACGACGATGCGGCTGAGAGGTGTCGGACGGCGGTTGGCAGGGATGTCAGGGATTGCCCTGCTCGCGCTGACACCGCCGTCATTGGCTGCGGCACAGGACGGATCTTCGCTGTTCCTGAGGGATGCTTTCGATGCCGGGCGCTTCGCCCTCGAAGGCGGGCTCTATTATAAGGACAATGCCGAACAGCGCGCCGGACAGGTGACATTTCAGGAGAAAGGCGCCCTGGATGGCAGGGGCGCGCTCACCCTGTCGGTCAAGCCGCTCTGCGCGAAGGGCGCGCGCAATTGCAGCGAAAGGGCCGAGGTCTGGGAGAAGCCCGAGGTCCTGGCAAGCTACGATCAGACGGTCTGGCACGGCTTCGCCATGCGCCTCGACGATCCCGTGCCGCAGGACGATGCCCGCTATGTCATGGCGCAGTGGAAGCGCCAGATCACGCCCGGAGCAGAGGGAGATTATTCGCCCTTTCTGGCGCTCAGGCTGTTTCAGGGGCGGCTTGGTGTCACCGTAGAGACCGACATGATCGAGGTCTTTCCGATCGGCGGCGCAGAACGCCCAGACGGCTGCCTCCCCGGAGAGGCCCTGGCCGTGAACCGTCGTGTCGCGCGGCAGACCCGCGCTCTGGTGGCGCTTGAGACCGGCAGCACGCGGGCCGACTACCCCGCCTATTTCAATGCCTGCGCGCCAGGAATCCAGGTGACCCATCACGCCGGGCTGCCGCCTGCTCGCGCGGGCTGGATCGACTTCGTTTTTCGCTCGAGCCCCGGCCCGCAGGGCAACGGCCATGTCGAGATCGTGGCGAACGGCCGACACGTCGCCACGATCAAGGGCCCGATCGGCCATCGCGGCCCAGGCCTCGGAAAGAAGCAGTATTTCAAGTTCGGACCTTACCGCGCCGCCAACACAGGCCCGTGGAGCGTAAGTTACGACGATTTCCGGCGCGGGCCGCGTTGCGCGGATGTCATCCGGAACGGGCAATGTCCCCCGGAATGAGCGCGCGCAAGACAGAGATTGGCAAGACGCAACTTTCCACGTCTAGTGCCAGGGGACCCGGTGACCCGGGAGTGAATACGGGGTTCAGGCGTTAGCAGCTCATGGATATCTTGCGGATCAGCGATTTGCGGATCGGCTTCACGGTGCACGGGTTCGCCCGGGATGTCGTGAAGGGGGTCAGTCTGCGTGTCCCCGCGGGGAAGACAGTTGCCCTTGTCGGCGAGTCCGGATCCGGCAAATCGGTGATCTCGCAGGCGATCATGGGGCTCCTGCCCCGCGCGGGCGCCGTCACCGGCGGAGAGATCCTATTTCGCGATCCGCTCGACCGGAACACCGTGATCGACATTGCGGGCCTGACCGCCGAAGGCGAAGCGATACGCGCGCTGCGCGGCGGCCGTATCGGCATGATCTTCCAGGAGCCGATGTCCTCGCTCTCACCGGTGCACACCATCGGCAACCAGATCGAGGAAGCCCTGCAACTGCATCGCCCGACCGATGATGCTTCGGCACGCCGGCAGATCGAGACGATGCTTCGGCGCGTCGGCTTCAAGGACCCGGTGCGCGCCTACGGCTATTACCCGTTCGAGCTTTCCGGCGGTCTGCGTCAGCGCGCCATGCTCGCCATGGCCCTGATCTGCCAGCCCGCCCTGCTGATCGCGGACGAGCCGACCACTGCTCTTGACGTCACCATCCAGGCCCAGGTGCTCGACCTGATGCGAGATCTCCAGGCCGAGATGGGCATGGCGATCCTGCTCATCACCCATGATCTCGGCGTCGTTGCCAACATGGCCGACGAGGTTGTGGTGATCTATCACGGCGAGATCATGGAAAGCGGTCCTGTCGAGGATATCTTCCGACGTCCGCGACACCCGTATCTCAAAGCGCTGCTGAAAGCCTCGCCGCATTTCGACATGCAGGAGGGCGAGCGGCTGGTCGCATTGCGCGAGGCACGTGCCCAGCCTGTGGCAACGCCGCGTGCCGCCCCGCTCATCTCCCGGCCTGCCAATGCGCCGCCATTGCTGAGCGTGCGCCACCTGCGCAAGACCTACACCACTGGCTCGCGCGGGTTCTTCGGCAAGGGCACCCAGGCTACGGTGCTTGCGGTCGACGATGTCGGGTTCGACATCGCGCGGGGCGAATGCCTCGGCCTTGTCGGCGAGAGCGGCTGCGGCAAGACCACCGTCAGCAAGATCATCATGCGCGCGATCACGCCCGATGCCGGGGCGGTGACCTTCAATGACGGCTTCGGCCCGACAGACGTCCTCTCCCTGCAGGGCGAGGAGCTGCGGCGCTTCCGTCAGCGAGTCCAGATGATCTTCCAGGACCCGGTCTCGTCTCTGTCGCCGCGCATGACCGTCATGAACATCCTGCGCGAGCCGCTGGTGATTCACGAGCGCGGTGACGGCGCCGAGCAGACGGCCCGCGTGCGCAGCCTGATGGAGAGCGTTGGGCTCGATCCGCGCTTCCTCAGCCGTTACCCGCATTCCTTCTCCGGTGGCCAACGTCAGCGCATCGGCATTGCGCGCGCGCTCGCGCTCGACCCGGACCTGATCGTTTGCGACGAACCGGTATCGGCGCTCGATGTCTCGGTGCAGGCGCAGATCCTCAACCTGCTCAAGGACCTACAGGCCGAGCGCGGCCTCACCTTCCTGTTCATCTCGCACAATCTCGCCGTCGTGAACTACATGGCGGACCGGATCGCGGTCATGGCCAATGGCCACATCGTCGAACTCGCGCCGCGCCACGCCCTCTTTGCCTCGCCAGCTCACCCCTATACGAAAGCCCTGCTGCGCTCGGTGCCCTTCGCCGATCTCGACCGCAAGCTCGATTTCAAGCTCGTCGCACCCGGCGGCGCCTCCGATTACAGCCATTGGGCGCCGGCCTTCAGACCGGAACCCGGCGTCAGCCTCGAGCCGCTATCCCTGGGCGAAGGCCACTACGTCCTGGCCCGTCCGGAAGCAAACCACAGGGAGTTGGTCTGATGACATCCCGCCGGCAGCATCCCACACGCCGTGCCGCTCTCTTGCTCGGAGCCGGCGCTCTCGCCGTTCAGGGCCTGCCGCGCGGCGTGCTCGCACGCGAACCCAACCCGATGGATTTCATCGACAGCCCATTCTGGGCCGAGAAGGTGGCGGCAGGCACCATGCCGGTGATCGCGCTTCGCCTGCCGGAAGAGCCCCGCGTGATCGAAGTGTCCGGCCCCGACCGTGTTCCCGGGCGGCATGGTGGCACGATGCGCATGCTGATGGGCGACCAGCGCGACATCAGGATGATGACGCTCTACAGCTATACCCGGCTTCTCGTCTATGACGACAACCTCGAACTCGCGCCGGACATCCTGGAGGCGGTCGACGTCAAGGACGGCCGTGTCTTCACGCTGAAGCTGCGCAAGGGGCATCGCTGGTCGGACGGCAGCCCCTTCACCACGGAGGATTTCCGCTACTGGTGGGAGGATTTCGCCAATAACCGGCGCCTCTCACCTGGCGGGCCGCCCCAGGCGATGCTCGCGGGCGGCGAGAAGCCGGTCTTCGAAGTGCTGAGCGAGACCGAGGTCCGCTACAGCTGGAGCAAGCCGAACCCGGTCTTCCTGCCCTCGCTCGCCGACGCCCAACCGACCTATATCTACATGCCTTCGGGCTACCTGAAGCAGTTCCACGAGCGCTACGCCGACAAGGTCACGCTCTATGCCCGCGTCAAGACGGCGCGCGTCAAGGACTGGGGCTCGCTGCACGAGCGGTTCTCGCGCATGTACAGGCCCGAGAACCCCGATCTGCCGACGCTCGACCCCTGGCGCAATCTGACATCGCTCCCCGCCGAGCAGTTCGCTTTCCAGCGCAACCCCTATTTCCACCGCGTCGACCAGGCCGGGCGGCAGTTGCCCTATGCCGACGAAGTGACAATCACGATTGGCACGAATTCGCTGATCCCCGCGAAGACCGCAGCCGGCGAGAGCGACCTCCAGGCGCGCTATCTCCGTTTCGACAATTACACCTTCCTGAAGGACGCCTCGAAGCGGATGAATTTCGACGTCAGGCTCTGGAAGCGGGCCGAAGGCTCCTGGTTTGCGCTGATGCCGAACCTGAATGCCATCGATCCGATCTGGCGCGATCTCAATCGCGATGTCCGTTACCGCCGCGCCCTCTCCGTCGCGATCAATCGCAAGGACATCAACCAGGTGATCTTCTTTGGCCTTGCCAAGGAAAGCGGCAATACGGCGCTGCCCGAGAGCCCACTTTATGACGCCGCCAACGCCAATATGTGGATGCAGGCTGACCGGGCGCTGGCCAACCGCCTGCTCGACGAGATCGGGCTGACCAAACGTGCCCCGGACGGCATACGGCTCCTTCCCAATGGCCAGCGCCTCGAATTTACCGTGGAAACCGCCGGCGAGAGCACCGAAGAGACGGACATCCTCGACCTGATCAAACAGGATCTGCAGGAGGTCGGGATCAAGATCTATCCCCGCTCGACCCAGCGCGACGTCTTTCGCCGCCGCATCCTGGCCGGCCAGACCGTGATGTCGGCCTGGGCGGGCATGGATAACGCGCTGGTCGCGGCCGAGATGGAACCCGATGCGCTCGCCCCAACGTCGTCGATGCAGTTCAACTGGCCGCGTTGGGGCCAGTTCCTGGAAAGCGGCGGCCGCGAAGGCGAAGAGCCTGACCTGGCCGAAGCGCAGGAACTGGTCAGGCTCTACCAGGCCTGGCGCGTAAGCGTGACCCATGACGAGCGCAGAACGATCTGGCGCGCGATGCTGAGGATCAATGCCGAGCAGCTCTTCACCATCGGCGTGGTCAATGGCACGCTCCAGCCGGTCGTGGTCTCGCGCAATCTGCGCAATGTTCCCGAAAAGGGCCTTTACAGCTTCGAGCCGGGTGCCTTTTTCGGCCGCTACCTGCCCGATACCTTCTGGTTCGACGATGCTCAGGTGAAGAGCTGACCGATGCTGCTGAAATACATCCTCAAGCGCATCCTGCTGATGATACCGACGCTGCTGGTAACCAGCGCGTTGATCTTCACCGTCATCAACCTGCCCGAGGGCGACTATTTCGAGACGCTTGCCGCCGAGATGCAGGCCCAGGGCGAAAAGGCCGACCTCAGCCGCATCGAGTTCCTGAAGACGGAGTATGGCTTCGACAAGCCGCCGATCGAGCGCTATTTCCACTGGGTCACCGGGCTCATGCGCGGCGACATGGGCTATTCCTTCGAATATCAGCGCCCGGTAAGCGAGATCGTCGGGGATCGATTGCTGCTGACGATGATCGTCTCCTTCGTCACCATCATCTTCACCTGGGTCGTCGCCTTCCCGATCGGCATCTATTCCGCCACCCATCAATACAGCTGGGGTGACTACGGCCTCACATTCCTCGGGCTGATCGGGCTTGCCGTGCCGCATTTCCTGCTGGCGCTGGTCTTCATGTATTTCGCCAATGTCTGGTTCGGCACCTCGATCGGGGGGCTCGTCGATCCACAATATCTCAACCAGCCGATGAGCTGGGCAAAGCTCCGCTCGGTGCTGGAGCATCTCTGGATTCCCGTCATCATCATCGGCGCCGGCGGCACCGCCGGCATGATCCGCGCCGTGCGCGCCAACCTGCTCGACGAACTCCAGAAGCAGTACTACGTCACCGCCCGCGCGAAGGGGCTGCCGCCCGGCAAGGCGTTGCGCAAATATCCGCTGCGCATGTCGCTGAATTTCTTCATTTCCGATATCGGCGACATTCTGCCCTCGATCGTCTCCGGCGCGGAGATCGTCGCGATCGTGCTCTCGCTTCAGACGACCGGTCCGCTGCTGATCCGCGCCCTGCAGGCGCAGGACATGTACCTCGCTGGTTCCTTCCTGATGTTCCTCTCGTTCCTCACCGTGATCGGGGTGCTGATCTCGGACATCGCGCTGGCGATCCTCGATCCGCGCATCCGCCTCCAGGGAGCGGCCACCAAGTGAAGCCCGCTCTCCCGCCAGACGGCGCGCCGCTGCTGCATACGGCCTCGACCGCGCCGTTCGAACCCTACGCCGTCGAACGCATGACGCCTGAGCAGGAGCGCGTCTATCTCGCGTCACAATGGCAGTTGATGTGGTGGAAATTCCGCAAGCATCGGCTCGCGGTGATCTCCGGCGTCTTCATCATCCTCATGTATCTGACGGTGATATTCGCCGAGTTCCTGGCGCCCTACCATTACACCACCCGCAATACCGAATTCATCCGCGCCCCGCGGCAGGAGGTGCATCTCTTCCACGAAGGTCGCTTCCTCGGCCCCTTCGTCTATCCCTATACGCAGCGCCTCAACATGGAGAACCTGAAGCGCGAATACGATGTCGACCGCAGCCGGCCGCAGCTGATCCGCTTCTTCTGCCGGGGCGACGACTACGATTTCTGGCGCCTGGTACCGGGCAACCTTCACCTCGTCTGCCCTCCCAAGGACGGCACGCTGTTTCTCCTCGGCACCGATCGGCTCGGGCGCGACATGCTCTCGCGCATCATCTATGGCGGCCGCATCTCGCTCAGCATCGGCCTGCTCGGGGTCGGTGTCAGCTTCATCCTCGGCGTCATCATCGGCGGTATCGCCGGCTATTACGGCGGCAAGATCGATCTCTTCATCCAGCGCGTGATCGAAATCGTGCAGTCCCTGCCGCATATCCCGCTCTGGCTCGCGCTGGCCTCGATCATGCCGCCATCCTGGAGCCCGCTGCTCGTCTATTTCGGCATCACGATGATTCTCGGCCTGATGGACTGGACCGGTCTTGCCCGCGCGGTCCGCTCGAAACTGCTCTCGCTGCGCGAGGAAGACTATGTCGTCGCCGCCCAGCTGATGGGCGCCAAGCCTGCGCGGATCATCGGCCTGCACCTCGTGCCGGGCTTCATGAGCCATCTCATCGCCTCGGCCACCATCACCGTGCCGAAAACGATCCTGGGCGAGACGGCGCTCAGCTTCCTCGGACTTGGACTCAGGCCACCGATCACCAGCTGGGGCGTGATGCTGAACGAGGCGCAGAACGTCAATGTTGTGGCGCTCTATCCCTGGTTGCTCTATCCGGTCGTTCCGGTGATCCTGATCATCCTGGCCTTCAACTTCCTTGGCGACGGCTTGCGCGATGCGGCCGATCCCTACCGCTGAGCGCGCCGCCACCTCCTGCTCGCGGACCTGACATCCTGTGCGGATCGCATTTCACACGCCGCTCAATGCGTATGAGGACGGCAGGATTTCCGGTGACCGGCGCATGGCGCACCAGCTCGTCGAGGCGATGACACGGCTCGGCCATGCCGTCGCCCCGATCGCGGATGCGCGCTCCTATATGCGCAGCGCGGAGCCCGCGCTCCTGGATCAGCGCCTCGCCGAGGCGGCCGGCCGGCGCGATGCCTTGCTGGCCGCCTGGGAGACCAATGGCAACCGGCCGGGGCTCTGGTTCACCTATCACAGCTATTACAAGGCCCCCGACCTCCTGGGGCCCGAGATCACGAAGCGGCTCGACATTCCCTATGTCGTCGCCGAGGCAAGCGATTCCGGCCGGCGCTCCGAAGGGGAATGGGCCCGGCATGTCGCACTCGCAAGGCGCGGCTTCCGCGCTGCCGATCTGCATTTTTGCTTCACCGAGCGTGATCGTGGTGGCGTCGAGGCCCGCTCCTCGGACCGCACGCAATTCCTCGAGCTGCCCCCCTTCATCGCGTTGGAGCCCTCCACTCCCCACCGCCGATCCGGTGCCGCAGCCACGCGCCTGATCACCGTCGCGATGATGCGTCCAGGCGTTAAGCTCGAAAGCTATCAAGCGCTTGCCGCCAGCCTCGCCCGCCTGATCGATCGTCCCTGGACGCTCACCATCATTGGCGATGGACCCGTGCGCGATCAGGTCGAAGTGGCCTTCGCGCCCCTCCCGCGCGAGCGCATCGAATGGCGCGGTGCGCTGGATCGCCCTGCCGTCGGCGCGGCGCTGGCGGAGCATGACATATTTGTGTGGCCCGGCATCGGCGAAGCCTATGGCCTGGTCTATCTCGAAGCCCAGGCTGCGGGTCTCCCGGTCGTCGCCTTCGACAGTGGCGGCGTCGCAGCCACCGTCCGAAATGGAGAGACCGCGATCCTGGTGCAGGATGGCGACCTCGCGGCTTTGGCAACAGCGTTGGCGGAGCTCATCGAGAACACGAACCGGCGCGAAGATATGGGTCGCGCCGCGCGAAACTTCGTCTTGCGGGAACGGACGCTCGACCGGACGAGCGAGATCATCTCGCACGGCCTCGCATTGGCGCAGGCGGCTCGCGCCGCATATCGGGTCGCGCGCGCGGAATCGACCGGGCCATGAGCACCCCGCTCTGGGCTCCGCTTCTCGCCGAACTCGACCGCTGGAGCACGCAGGGCCGGCGCCTTCAGCTCTGGCTTCGCGATGACGACGCGATCGCGCCAAGCCCGCAGCTCGACAGGCTGGCAGCCCTGGCCGAACATTTCGATGCGCCCGTGCTACTCGCGGTCATCCCCTTCCTGGCGCAACCCGCTCTCTGCGAGCGCTTGCGGAGCGCCCCGCTCCTAATGCCCTGCCAGCATGGCACCTGGCACCGCAATCACGCCCCCCAGGGCGAGAAGAAGTCGGAGTTCGGAAGCCACCGGTCTCGGGACATCATTGGCGCAGAGATCGCGGCTGGGCGACGCCGGCTTATGGATCTGTTTGGCCCGACCCTGCTGCCGGTCTTCGTCCCCCCGTGGAACCGGATCGACAGGGATATCGCGGCAGGCTTGCCGGAGCTCGGCTTCAGCGGGCTCTCCTGCTTCCGCCATTTCGGCTTCGCGGCTCCCCGCGGGTTTTCCGTCGTCAACACCCAGATCGACATCATCGACTGGCATGGCGGGCGCATTGGTCGCCCGGCCCCCGCCATTGCCGAGGAGATCGTCACGGAACTCACACGAAGACGTGAGGCTGGAATAGGCAACAGCCCACTTGGCCTGTTGCTGCATCACCGCGACCATGATGACGGGGCCTGGGCCGTTCTCGATGCCTTGCTCGGCTCAATGGTCCATCACCCCGCCGTGGAGTTGGTCGGCCTTCGACAGTTGTTTTCAGGCTCGAACACTGCCTAGAGTGAAGCTGCGACGCTGGGTGAGCGTCCGCCACCTGGCCAAGCCGGACTTGGATGGACGCGCGTGTGGCGCTATATCCGAATCCGAACAATTCTAGGTGCGTTCGCCCTCGCTCGAGGTCGTTTGGCCGTTTCGCGGAGGGCGAGCCGTCTATGCCGTATAACGTCATCGACATCGGCGGTGCCGACCGCGCGCCGCGCAGCCCTCAGGCCCCGAGGGTGCTGATCTACAGCCACGACACCTTCGGGCTCGGCCATATCCGCCGCTGCCGCGCGATCGCCAATTCCCTGGTCGCCAGCTATTCTCATATATCAGTGATCATCGTCTCGGGCTCGTCGATGATCTCGAGCTTCCAGTTCGGCGACGGCGTCGACTATGTCCGCGTTCCCGGCGTCGAGAAACAGGATGACGGGGGCTACGCCCCGCATCATCTCAATCTCGATCTCGGCGACACGCTGCGCCTGCGCGCCGACCTGATCAGACAGACCGTGCTGTCCTTCGATCCGGACGTCGTGATCGTCGACAAGGAGCCCGTGGGCTTGCGCGGCGAACTCTTGTCTTCACTCGAGATCCTGCGCCGGCGCGGTGCCCGCATCGTGCTCGGTCTGCGCGACGTGCTCGACGAGCCGAGCAAGGTCCTCGAGGAGTGGCGACATAGCGGCGCGCTCGAGGCACTGGGTTCGGTCTATGACGATATCTTCGTCTATGGGCTGGAAAGCGTCTATCAGCCGCTTCAGGGCCTGCCCGACCAGCATCTCTTCGCCGACAAGATCCGCTATACCGGCTATCTCAAGCGCGCCGTGCCAAGCCCGATGCCGCCGACCCGTCACCCGAAGATCACCAAGGGCCCTTTCATCCTGGTCACCCCCGGCGGCGGCGGGGACGGCATGGGCCTGACCGACTGGGTGATTTCGGCCTACGAATCCGACCCGACGATCGAGCTGCCGGCGCTGATCGTGTTCGGCCCGTTCATGTCGCGCGAGAAGCGCAAGGATTTCGCCGAGCGGATCGCTCGCATCCCGAAGCTCGAAGGCCTCGGTTTCGAGCCGCGCCTCGAACTCCTGATGAATCGCGCTCACTGCGTGGTCGCCATGGGCGGCTACAACACCTTTTGCGAGATCCTCTCCTTCGACAAGCCGGCGCTGATCGTGCCGCGCGTCCGGCCACGGCGGGAGCAGAGCATCCGCGCCGAACGCGCCGACAGCCTTAAGCTCGCCACCATGCTGCACGATCCGCTTCAGGATGGTCAGGCTACGCGCGATCCGGCGATCATGGCTGCCGCCCTTCACGCCCTGCCCAAGCGCATGCCGCCGTCTCAGGCCTTCGTCCCGAGCCTGCTCGACGGCCTGCCCGCCATCAACCGCGCGCTTGCCGACGATCTCTCGATGCCGATCCGCGGCCGGGCGCTGGCCCAGAACAGCGCGGCGGTCAGCTGAGCCTCGCACGGGCCGTGCTCCACGGCTGTGAAGAGCGCCCGAATTCGCTTGAGAAAATGGGCTGACAAGGCTGCGGAAACTTCGCAATATATCAGCCGGGGAGAATGACGGCGCCGCAACGGCGCCTCTTCATGGGAGATCGTTCTCGATGGCGCAGCTGCTGTTCAAGAATTTCGCCATGCTCGAGCCCGACCATGGCGAATTGCGCCGCGGCTACGAATTGCTGGTCGAAGGCGATACGATCCGCGAGGTCTCCGACAAGCCGATCAAGACGGCCAAGGCTGATGTGATCGATTGTGGCGAGCGTACCCTGATGCCCGGCCTGATCGACAGCCATGTCCATGTCTTCCTCTCGGAAGTCTATATCCGCGCCATGGAAAGCATGCCGCTGACCCTGATGACGGCCCGCTCCGTCCGGCTGATGAAGGGCATGATCGATCGCGGCTTCACCTCGGTGCGCGACACCGGCGGCGCCGATTGGGGCATCAAGGAAGCCGTCGAAAAGGGCGATATCCCGGCTCCGCGCCTGTTCATCGCCGGCCAGGCGATCGGCCCGACCGGAGGCCACAGCGACCCGCGCCGGCGCACGGATTTCGGCGCCCGCTGCCATTGCTGCAACGCCATGGCCTATACGATGAACGTCTCCGACGGCGTTTCCGCGGTGAAGAAGTCCGTGCGCGAGCAGATGCGGCTCGGTGCCGACCACATCAAGATCATGATGTCGGGCGGAGTCGCGTCGCCCTATGATCCGCTGGATTCGATGCAGTTCAGCGTCGACGAGGTGAAGGCGGCCGTCGAGGAGGCCAAGGCATTTGGCCGCTATGTCTGCGCCCATGCCTACACGCCTGAAGCGATCACCCGTGCCGCGCAATGTGGCGTTCGTGCCATCGAGCACGGCAATCTGATCGACGAGGCCTCCGCCAAACTGATGGCGGAGAACAATATGGTGCTCACCGCCAATCTCGTCGCCTATTACGCGATGAAGGAGCGTGCGGCCGAGTTCGGCATGACGGGGGATATGCTGGCCAAGAACGATCTGGTCATCGATGGCGGCCTGCGTTCGCTCGAGATCTGCAAGCGCGCCGGGGTTCCCGTCGCCTATGGCAGCGATCTGCTCGGCCAGCTCCAGGTCGATCAATCCCGCGAGTTCCTGCTGCGCAGCGAGGTTCTCTCGCCGATCGAGATCATTCGCTCCGCGACGACCGTCGGCGCCCATCTGCTACGGATGGAGGGCAAGCTTGGCACGCTGCGTGCAGGCGCCTTTGCCGACATCATCCTGGTCGATGGTGACCCGTTGAAGGACCTCGGCCTCTTCCAGAACCAGGGCGCGGCTCTGTCGGCGATCATGAAGGGCGGGAACTTCCACAAGAACCGCCTGCAGTGAGAATCGGGCGGCGACAATGGGTCGACAAAAACCGGCTTGATTGTTTGTAAGTTGAGCCGCAGCCTGCTGTCGGAGCGGATCGAAGGGCGGAGGGCATGGCAGTGACGAGCCGGCGGCAATCGCAGAGCGACCACAACACAACACGCCCGGCGTGGTCATCGCGGCTGGCCGATGGCCGGGCTGGATTCGCCGCTTGAGCGCCGCCCAGCGCCCAAGCTTCGGCCGAATCGCGCTGAATGGCGCTGCCGGCCTGTCGTTAGGCTTCATCCTGCTGCCGCTGGTCTTCGTGATCTGGCTCGCCTTCTTCCGGCAGGAGATTCCGTCCTTCCCGCCCGAAGGCTACTCCCTGAAATGGTTTGCGGCCGTTCCCGGGCAGAAGGCCTTTGTCGACGGCTTCATTCTCAGCCTGCAGGTCGGCGTGCTGGCGACCTTGATCGGACTGGCGCTCGGGGTCCCGGCGAGCCTAGCGCTCGTCCGCCACCGCATCCCTCTAGGCCCGCTGGTGAATACCCTGTTGCTGCTGCCGCTGGTGATGCCGGGCATCGTGCTCGGCACCGCACTCTATGTCTTCCAGATCGAAACCGAGATCGCGACCGGCTGGCCGGTCCTGGGCTCGGCGGGCGGCCTCATCGCGGCCCATACGCTCGTGGTCGTGCCCTGGGTCGTCAGGCTGGTCACGGCAAGCCTTGCCGGCTTCGACCGCACCATCGAGGAAGCTGCTCAGAATTTGGGCGCCGGTCCCTGGAAGACCTTCTGGCGCGTCACCTTGCCAAGCATCCGGCCGGGTATCGTGGCAGCCGGCCTGTTCGGCTTCGTCACCTCTTTCGGCAATCTCGAAATGAGCCTGTTCCTCGTCGGACCGGGCCGCACGACCCTGCCGATCGCGATCCTGCAATATCTCGAATGGAAGATCGATCCGACGGTTGCTGCCGCCTCCGTCATCCAGATCGTTCTGATCGGCACCGCGATGATCATCACCGACCGTTACGTCAAGCTGAGCCGGGTGGTCTGACCCATGGCACGGCTCTCGCTCACCCATCTCCAGAAGGTCTATGGCGACTTCAACGCCGTCGACGACGTCACCATCGACATCGCCGATGGCGAGTTCCTGGTCCTGCTCGGTCCGTCCGGCTGCGGCAAGACCACGACCTTGCGCATGGTCGCCGGTTTTGTGCCGCCGAGCGCCGGCACGATCACCATCGGCGAGCGCGACGTCACCGTGCTGCCGCCCTGGAAGCGCAATTGCGGCCTGGTCTTCCAGAGCTACGCATTGTTCCCCCATCTGACCGTCGCCGAGAACGTCGCCTTCAGCCTCGAGATGCGCAAGGTCCCTCCCGCCGACCGCGCCCCGCGCGTCGCGGAGGCGCTCCGTCTCGTGCAGCTTTCAGGCTTCGACGAGCGTTACCCGCGCCAGCTCTCGGGGGGGCAGCAGCAGCGAGTGGCGCTCGCCCGCGCGCTTGCGATGCAACCCGACGTGCTGCTGCTCGACGAGCCTCTCTCCAATCTCGACGCGAAACTCCGGCAGGAGGTCCGGGTCGAGATCCGCGACCTGCAGCGCAAGCTCGGCCTCACCACGATCATGGTCACTCACGACCAGGAGGAGGCGCTCACCATGGCTGACCGGCTGGTGGTGATGGAGAAGGGCAAGGTCCGGCAGATCGGCAACCAGCGCGAACTCTACGAGAAGCCGGCGGACCGCTTCGTCGCGGGCTTCATTGGCCGCAGCGCCTTCCTCGACGGGGAAACCACAACGCCTGGCCGCTTCCGCAGCCTCGGCGGGCTCGACATCACTGTCGGCGCGGCGAGTGGCACGGGAGCGGCGACACTCGCGCTTCGACCAGAGCGCATCTCGGTGGCAGCCGAGGCCGGAGCGTGCGTCAATCGCTTCGAGGCCCGTGTCGAGCACGTCTCCTATCTCGGCGCGCTGCTCGATATCGATGTCCGTCTCTCCGAGCACGACCGGATGCTGCTGCAGCTCCCGAACCGCCAAGGCAGCATCGAGCCGAAGCCGGGCGACACTATCACGATAGGCTGGGCCGAAGACGCCGGGCTCGTCTATCCGCGCGAGCCGTAAGGCCATGATCGGGAAAGGCGCATTGCGGCTCTCCGTCCGAACATGGCTCGATCACGGTCTCTAGCTCGACAGGCGTCCAACAGGGGAGAACTCATATGAACTCGATCAACAGGCGCCATGTCCTGCAAGGTCTCGCGGCGGGAGCAAGCGCCGCGGCGCTGGGCGGTCCGGCCTTGGCCCAGTCAGGCGGCAAGGTCGTGGTCGGAACCTGGGGCGGCGACTATGCCCGCCTCCTCACCAAGAACATCGAGGACCCGATCCTCAAGCCCAAGGGCATCGAGGTCCTGCAGGACCAGGCCGGCGACGCCCCACGCCGCGCCAAGATGGTCGCCGAGCGTCGCCTGCCGCGCGGCACGGTCGACATCCACGGGCTCTCGGCCGCCAACATGTACGAGATGAACGAGGCCGGCGTCGTGGAGCAGCTCGACTTCTCCAAGATCCCGAACGCCAAGAACCTGCTGCCGACGATGAAGTACCCCTATGGCATCGGGCACATCTATTCCGGCAACGTCGTCATCTACAATCCCAAGCTGATCAGCCCCGCGCCGACCGGTTTCAAGGATTGGCTCGACCCGAAATGGGGCAACAAGATCGGCTTCATCGACATTCAGTATCAGTCGATCATGGTCGCCGCCTCGATGGCCGCAACGAACGGCGCCAGCATGAACGACCTCGACAAGGCGAAGGAGGTTCTGCTCGCCGTCAAGAAGACGGGCGCGCGCGTCTACCCGACGAACGAGGCCTTCGCCCAGGCCATGAAGAACGAGGAGGTTGGCATCAGCGCGATCTGGAAAGCGCGCGTCGTCCAGTGGCAGGATGCCGGCATTCCCTGCGAGGCGGTTTCCCCGGTTGAAGGCATCCCGGCCTATGTCTCCGGTTTCGTCATCCCGAAGAATGCTCCGAACAAGGAGAATGCCTACGCCTATATGAACGCCATGCTCGAGAAGGCGCCTCAGGAGGCCTTCGCAGTCGATATGGGCTATAACGGCACTGTGACCGGTCTCAATGTCGCGGCCGCCCTGCAGAAGCGCATCGGCTTCACGCCCGAAGAGGAAAAGCGCCTCAAGGATCTCGACTACGGCTTCCTCGCCAAGAACGATTCGGCGATGAAGGAGTGGTGGGACAAGGTCTTCAAGGCGTGATGCGGCCATGAGCACGACTGCCCCCGAAGCTGTTGCGGGCGGCCGCACCGGACTTGCCGGGGCGCTCGTCGTGCCGGCGACCATCTTCGTCGCGATCGGGCTGATCGGCCCGGTCGCGATCCTGTTCCGCTATTCGCTGAACCAGTTCATTCCGGGCCAGTTCATGGTCGACGGACTGACCATCGAGAACTACGTCAAGTTCTTCACCGACACCTATTATCTCAACGTGCTCATGCGCACCGTGCGCGTCGCGGTAATCTGCACCATCGCTTGCCTGATCATGGGCTTCCCCCTGGCCTATGTGCTGGCGCGCACCGAAAGCCGGTTCAAGAACCTGCTGATCATGGCCGTCGTGCTCCCCCTGTTCGTCGGCAACGCGGTTCGTGCCGCCGGCTGGATGACCGCTTTTGGCAACAAAGGCGCGCTCAACGCCTCCCTGATGGGGCTCGGCCTGATCAATCAGCCGATCGAGATCATGTTCACCGAGACGGCCGTGATCATCGGCATCGTCGCGGTCAACCTGCCCTTCATGGTGCTGACCCTGCAGAGCGTCATCGAAGGTATCAACCGCAATGTCGAGGAGGCAGCGTTCAGCCTGGGCGCCGGCCCCGTCGCGATGTTCCGCCGCGTCCTCTGGCCACTGGCACTCCCGGGGATTCTCGCTGGCACGATCCTGACCTTCATCCTGGCGATGAATGCCTATGCGACCCCAGTTCTGCTCGGAGGCCCGAAGTTCCAGACGATGGGGCCACTCGTCTATGGCCAATTCGCGCAACAGAACAACTGGCCCTTCGGCGGTGCGATTTCCTTCATCCTGATGACGGCGACGCTCCTGCTGACCGTGGCGGCCCACCTGATCGTGCAGCGGCGTTATCGCTGAGGGCGCCGCCGGTCTCAGTGGCGCTTCCACTGGTCAAGCGCGCGGCGGCACTCTAAATCTCGCGCATGACCATTTCCGGATCGCTCGTCCCCATCGCAGTCGGCGCCGTCGCCCTGGTGCTGCTGCTGGGTCTCGCCAACATGCTGCGCGGCGGTAGCGCCAACACATCGCAGAACCTGATGCGACTGCGCGTGGTGCTGCAATTCGTCGCGATTCTGGTGATCATCGGCGTGCTCTGGTGGCGCGGAGGCTGAGCCCGTCTCACTTTTCAGCGGACGCGACAGCTCTGACTGACGGTGCGTAAGCTTTTGATAAATCAGATATTCTGCATAACCCTCCAGGGGTCCCAACCGCGCTTGCCGCATTCTGGACACGAGTCTATGCGTTTCACTAACGTCCGTTCAAACGATAAAAAGAACCTGTAGCCCATGCCGCGCGTCGCGTTGCTGATCCTTGCCGGCTTCCTGGCTGCCTCGCCTGCCCAGTCGCAGTCGCAGGCCTTGCCTTCCGGAGTTTCCAGCTACGCCCCCGCAACCGAAACCCCCGTTCCGTCCTGGGAAGCGCGCCTCGGCATTGCACCGGCGAATCCGAGCGGCCGCGAAAGCGGACTGCTGAACTTCAATGGCGAGGTGGTGACGCCGCGCGTCATCCCGCTTAATGACCGCATCGCCTCGGCCTTCGTGCCGCGCTTCCATCTTGGCTCCAGCATCAATTTCAATGGCACGCGCTATGCCTATGCGGGCGCGACCTGGACCGTCGATCTCTCGAAGAATGTCTTCGTCGAAGCCAGCTTCGGCGCCGCCGTCAATGACGGCAAGACCGGTGCGGTCGTCCCGGAGAACCGACTCGTCGTCGGCTGCGATACCGGCACGCGCGGTGCTGCGGCGCTCGGTGTTCGCCTCAGCGATCGCTGGAGTCTGATCGCGACGCTCGAACAATTCGGCACCACCGGCTGCTCCGACAAGGACAAGCCACGCGGCCCGGCCAATTTCGGCGCCAAGCTCGGCTACACCTTCTGACCCTTCGCTGGAGCATCGGCCCGAAGAGCGGATTGCGGCTTTCGGGAATGCTGACGCGGACACAGAAAGTTGGATCGCCTGACCGGATAAGAGTTTCGGTCCGATGATCGAAAGCATCTCGGCAGGGTGGAGGCTGTGGTGCTCCAAGCCTTTCGTTGCGGACGCGACGCGCTATAACGCGTCATGGTCAAGCTGAATCGCATCTATACGCGCACTGGGGATAACGGCACGACCGGGCTCGCAACCGGCCCACGCCGGCCGAAATACGACTTGCGCGTCGCAGCCTATGGCACCGTCGACGAGACCAATGCCTGCGTCGGACTGGCACGGCTGCATGCAGCAACCGAGGATGGCGAGGTCGATGCCATGCTCGGACGGATCGCCAACGATCTTTTCGACCTCGGAGCCGATCTCTCGACGCCCGACACCGGCGAGACGCTCGCCTATGAGCCGCTGCGCATCGTCCAGGCCCAGGTCGACCGCCTCGAAGCGGAAATCGATCAGCTGAACGCGGCGCTCGCCCCGTTGCGCTCCTTCGTCCTGCCCGGCGGAACACCGGCAGCCGCCTATCTTCACCTCGCCCGCACGGTCAGCCGGAGGGCCGAACGCCTGATGGTCGAGCTCGCCCAGACCGAGGGGGAGCGCGTCTCCGCGCCGGCGCTGAAATACATCAACCGGCTTTCGGACTTCCTCTTCGTTGCCTCCCGTTTCCTCAATGCCAGGGCCGGGGGCGATGTGCTCTGGGTTCCCGGGCAGAACCGCTAGAGCCGGACATGTTCGTACCGCTGCATGACGGCGTTCCGCTGCGCTTCATGCGCGCGCCCTATGTGACCTATGCCCTGATCAGTGCCTGCATCGGCATCCATCTCGCGATCTGGATCCTGCACGAACCGCCGGGAGAGATCGCCGTCATGGCCGGCTTCGGCCTGATCCCCTCCGTCTTCTTCGGCACCGCGCAACTGCCCATCGAGATCATGCAGGCTCCGGCCTGGCTGACGCTGTTCAGCAATGTGCTGCTGCATGCGAGCTTCGCCCATCTCGTCGGCAACATGCTGTTCCTCTGGGTCTTCGGCGACAATGTCGAGGACGCGATGGGCCATTTCCGCTTTCTGGCCTTCTTCTTTCTTTGCGGCCTGGCCGGGTCGCTGGCGCATGCCGTCATGAATCCTGGGTCGGAGCAGCCGCTGATCGGCGCATCGGGCGCGATCTCGGGCGTTATCGCCTCCTATCTGATGCTCTATCCGCAGGTCCGGATCTGGGGCCTCGCCTTCAAATGGATCCCGCTGCACGTCCCGGCGATGTACGCGCTCGGCGCCTGGATCCTCTTCCAGTTCATGTCAGCCTTCGTCGACCCACAGGGCAATGTCGGCTGGTGGGCGCATCTGGGCGGGCTTGCGACCGGCGCGGCGCTGACCCCGATCTTCATCCATCGCGGCGTTGGGCTGTTCGGGCGCGCTGCAAGAGGGTGACGCCCGCGACTTTGGCGGCGTTGACAAGCCTAAACAGCCATCGCTACGGTCCCCCGGCATTCCAGCCGAGAGCCACGATGCCGTCATCCTGCCGCGTCGCGCGGCGCGGCCTCGATCGTATCTCTCCCGAACGGTGAAGCGACGATGAAGATCCTTGTGCCCGTCAAGCGGGTTGTCGACTACAATGTGAAGATCCGCGTGAAGGCGGACGGCTCCGGCGTCGAGCTTGCCAATGTCAAGATGTCGATGAATCCGTTCGATGAGATCGCCGTCGAGGAAGCGTTGCGGCTGAAGGAAGCCGGCAAGGCGACCGAGGTCATCGTCGTCTCGATCGGCCCGGCGCAGGCCGCGGAAACCATCCGCACGGGTCTCGCCATGGGTGCCGATCGCGGCATCCTGGTGAAGGCCGAGGGCACGATCGAGCCGCTCGCCGTCGCCAAGCTCCTGAAGAAGATCGTCGAGCAGGAAAGCCCTCAGCTCGTCATTCTCGGCAAGCAGGCGATCGACGACGACTGCAACCAGACCGGCCAGATGCTGGCCGCCCTGCTCGGCTGGCCGCAGGGCACCTTCGCCTCCAAGGTGATGATCGGCGATGGCTCGGTCGATGTCACCCGCGAGGTCGATGGCGGCCTGCAGACCGTGGGGCTCAAGCTGCCGGCGATCGTGACCACCGATCTGCGACTGAACGAGCCGCGCTACGCCTCGCTGCCCAACATCATGAAGGCCAAGAAGAAGCCGCTTGATGAGACCACCGCCGAAGCGCTCGGCGTCGACATCGCGCCGCGCCTCAAGGTCCTGAAGACCACCGAACCGCCAAGCCGATCGGCCGGCGTCAAGGTCGGCTCGGTCGCCGAGCTGGTTTCCAAGCTGAAGAATGAAGCAGGAGTTATCTGAATCATGACGACGCTGCTTCTCGCCAAGCACGACAACAAGAGCCTCAACGAGGCCACCCGCAAGGCCCTGACCGCCGCCAAGGCGCTCGGCGCGCCTGTGCATATCCTGGTCGCCGGCACGGGCTGCAAGGCGGTTGCCGAGGCCGCAGCCAAGCTCGACGGCGTCGAGAAAGTGCTGCTGGCCGACGATGCTGCCTACGAGCACCGGCTTGCCGAACCGCTGTCTGCCCTCATCGTCTCGCTGGCCGGCCCCTACGACGCGATCGTCGCGCCGGGCACCACGACCGGCAAGAATGTGATGCCGCGCGTCGCTGCCCTGCTCGATGTGATGCAGATCTCGGAAATCACCAAGGTCGTCTCGCCCGACACCTTCGAACGTCCGATCTATGCCGGCAACGCGATCCAGACCGTGCAGAGCAGCGAGGCCAAGAAGGTGCTCACCGTGCGCGGCGCGTCCTTCGCGGCGACCGGCGACGGCAGCGCGACCGCGCCGATCGAAGCGGTTGCCGCTGCCGAGCACGCCGGCACCTCGAGCTTCAAGGGCGAGGAAGTCGCCAAGTCCGATCGTCCGGAGCTCGCGTCGGCCAAGATCATCATCTCGGGCGGCCGCGCGCTCGCCTCGGCCGAGAATTTCGGCAAGGTGATCGAACCCGTCGCCGACAAGCTCGGAGCCGCCATGGGCGCCTCGCGCGCCGCGGTGGATGCCGGCTATGCCCCGAATGACTGGCAGGTCGGCCAGACCGGCAAGGTCGTGGCGCCCGACCTCTATATCGCCGTCGGCATCTCGGGCGCGATCCAGCATCTCGCCGGCATGAAGGATTCGAAGGTCATCGTCGCCATCAACAAGGACGAGGAAGCCCCGATCTTCCAGATCGCCGATTACGGCCTCGTCGGTGACCTCTTCACCATCATGCCCGAGCTTGCGGCCGAACTCGCCAAGATCGGGCGCTGACCGATCGGCCGCTGACGCCAGCGGCACGAATGTGATATCCGGGCCGCTTGCTCTGGGCGGCCCGCGTCGCTTTCACGATGAAGGCGATCAGACGAAAGATGGATCAGGACATGTCGGACCAGGCGATCAAGACGATCGGCATCATTGGCGCGGGGCAGATGGGCAACGGCATTGCCCATGTCGCGGCCGTCGCTGGCTTCGACATCCGGCTGCACGACCTCGCCGAGGACCGCATCAAGGCCGCTCTGGCGACGATCGACGGCAATATGGCGCGTCAGGTCAGCAAAGGCGCCATGGATGACTCGCTACGGCGCGAAGCCATGGCCAAGATCGTCGCGACGCCGACCCTGGAAGGGCTTGGCGACTGCGACCTGATCATCGAGGCCGCGACCGAAAGCGAGGAGGTCAAGCGCAAGATCTTCACAGCCGTCTGCCCGCATATCAAGCCGGAGACGATGCTTGCGTCCAACACCTCGTCGATCTCGATCACCCGGCTTGCCGCGGCGACCGACCGGCCGGAGCGCTTCATCGGCATCCATTTCATGAACCCCGTGCCGCTGATGCAGCTCGTCGAGCTGATTCGCGGCATCGCCACCGACGACCATACCTTCGAGGCGGCCCGCAGCTTCATCAGCAAGCTGCACAAGACGGTGACGGTCTCGGAGGATTTCCCGGCCTTCATCGTCAACCGCATCCTGCTGCCGATGATCAACGAGGCGGTCTATACGCTCTATGAGGGCGTCGGCTCGGTCGAGGCGATCGACACCGCCATGAAGCTCGGCGCCAATCATCCGATGGGTCCGCTCCAGCTTGCCGACTTTATCGGCCTCGATACCTGCCTCTCCGTGATGCAGGTGCTCCATGATGGCTTGGCGGATTCGAAATATCGCCCCTGCCCGCTGCTGGTAAAATATGTCGAAGCCGGCTGGCTCGGCCGCAAGACCAAGCGCGGTTTCTACGATTATCGCGGGGAAAAGCCGGTCCCTACCCGCTGACCGGCATCCCGACCCGGGCATTAAGCCGGGTATCGCCCCAGAATTCGGAATGGATGGCGTCGGCCGGCTCAAGGCCGGCCACTATGACGCACATCAACTTCGCACTGCGGCATCTTCACATTCCTGTCGTCTCGCGCGTACATTGAGCTGTGAGCAGGATTCGTCCTGCTTCGATCAGCGGAGGTGCGACGGGTTTGACGGCGCATGTGATGCATCCGATGGCCTCTCCGGATGGCTGTCCGGCTCTGGTGCTCAATGCCGATTTTCGGCCGCTGAGCTACTACCCTCTCTCGCTCTGGAGCTGGCAGGACGCCATCAAGGCAGTCTTCATGGACCGGGTGAACATCGTCTCGGAATACGACACGATCGTGCACAGCCCGAGCTTCAACATGAAGCTCCCGTCGGTCGTCTCGCTGAAGACCTATATCAAGCCGTCCCGCACCCCCGCCTTCACCCGCTTCAACGTCTTCCTGCGCGACCGCTTCTCCTGCCAGTACTGCGGCACGCGCGACGAACTCACCTTCGACCATGTCGTGCCGCGCTCGAAGGGCGGCCTGACGACCTGGGACAATGTGGTCGCGGCCTGCTCGCCCTGCAATCTGCGCAAGGGCGACAAGATGCCGACCGTCGTCGGCATGTTGCCTCTGCAAAGGCCCTTCGCGCCGACGGTCAACGACCTGCACCGCAACGGCAAGCTCTTCCCGCCGAACTACCTGCACGAAAGCTGGCTCGACTATCTCTACTGGGATTCCGAACTCGAACCCTGAGATGCTCGGTGCGGATTATCCGCCTTGTTTCGAGGCCTTGATCAGGCCCAGCAGGGCCAGGGCGGCAAGCCCCAGCGAAGCCAGAGCATTCCAGCCCGCCAGGGACAATCCGAGAAACCGCCACGCTGCTTCGCCACAGGACACCACACGCGTGGTCTGAAGCTGCTTCATGAAATCCTGGACGCCTGCGGCAGCCGCCGGGGCACCGCCGCCGCAATCATTCGGCCCGAGGAACCAGCCCCATTCCACACCGGAATGATAGGCGCCGAGCCCGGCGCTCCAGAGCATCAGCACGGCGAAGCCCGCGAGCACCGCCATTTGCAAGGCACGCGAACGAGCGACCACCAGCGCCGCGACGGCAAGCGCCATGGCGGCGTAATGCGGAATGCGCTGCTCGAGGCAGAGCTTGCAGGGCACGAGATGCCAGACGAGCTGCGACCACCATGCTCCGGCGATCAGGGCCGTCGAACCGAGACCGAGGAGCAGGATCAACCGCATCGGGCGCATCAGCATGTCGAGCCGGGAATCGCTGCCGGGCATTGCATCATACCGCCGGGAACAGATGTTTGAAGGCGAAGAAGCCGCCCACGATCCCAACGACCAGGACGATCATCGCCGTGGTGAAATGCTCGTCGAGAATGCGCCGGATCGGGCCGCCGAACCGATTGAGCAACCCGGCCAGAAGATAGAACCGGGCCCCGCGCGTGATGATCGAGAGCACGACAAACCAGAGCAGATCGTATCCGGCAAAGCCCGATGTGATCGTCACCAGCTTGTAGGGAATCGGCGTCAGCCCCTTCAGCAGGATGATCCAGGCACCATACTGCGCATAGGCCGCCCGAAAGGCCTCGACCCCGTCGCCATGGCCGTAGAGCTTGATGATCCACTGACCGAGCGAATCATAAAGCAACGCACCGATCGCGTAACCGAGCAGTCCCCCGAGCACCGAGGTCACTGTGCAGATCCCGGCATAGAACCAGGCTTTCTGGGGCCTGGCGAGCGCCATCGGCACCAGCATCACGTCGGGCGGAATCGGGAAGAAGGAACTTTCCGCGAAGGAGACGGCACCCAGCGCATAGGGTGCGCGCGGGCTGGCGGCGAGCGCCATGGTCCATTCATAGAGGCGTCGAAACATGCTCATGCACCGGTGCGCGCCGCCCGATGAGGGCCGACATGCGGCTGTTCAGTCCTCAGGAGCGGGCGATAGCCGTTCCGCGCGCCTGAGCGAGCAAAGACCATCTTCCGGCGAGCGTTGCCTACCCACCGGGCTGGCTTCGCTATCGAGGCTGTCTAGCCCCGATGGCGTCAGGCTGTCCATCATTCACAGCTCTGCACAATGCCTGCTCACGATCCGTTGACCGCGCGCGCGCCATCGCTATAGTCCGCCGGCCCGTTGAGGGCATGTACCGCGGTCGAAGGACCGGCGGCCTCATGCTTGGGCCCCTGTGGCGGAATTGGTAGACGCGCTCGACTCAAAATCGAGTTCCGCAAGGAGTGCTGGTTCGATCCCGGCCAGGGGCACCACATCGCCGTTCGCCAGCGTACGCTGGCGTGCGATGCTCTCTTAAAACACCCATGATTGCTTGGCTTTGCGTTCGTCGGCGTGCGTCCTCATGCGTTGACAGTCGCGAAAATTGTTGGCCCTCTGGAGCGCATAGGCCAACAGGCCGGATTTCTCGGGCCAACAAATGCCACTGACGGATGTAGCTATCAGAAGCGCCAAACCCCGCGAGAGCACCGTGAAGCTCTCGGATGGTGGCGGCTTGCAGTTGTGGATAGAGCCGCGTGGCGCAAAGCTCTGGCGCCTCGCATATCGTTTCGATGGGAAACAGAAGAAGCTCGCGATCGGCCCCTATCCGGCTGTGGATCTGCGCTCGGCCCGCGCCAAGCGGGAGGAGGCAAAGACGCTTCTCCGCGAAGGTAAAGACCCTGGCGCCATCAAGCGCCTGGAGAAGCTGACTGGCAAAGCCAACCGCGAAACAACCTTTGCGGTGGTCGCTACCGAGCTGGAGCAGCAGAAGAAAGCGAGCGGCAAGGCGCAGACGACTGTCGAGAAGTTTGCATGGCACATAAGCCTTGCGGCGCCCGACATCGGGAAGCGCCCAATTGCAGAAATCAGCGCCGCCGAGGTGCTGTCGGTCCTGCGCAAGGTCGAAGCACGTGGGCGGCTAGAGACGGCTCGACGGCTGCGCTCGATCATCGGCCAAGTTTTCCGTTATGCCATCGCGACACAGCGCGCGAAGGATGATCCGACCTTTGCGCTGCGAAGCGCGCTCACGCCGCCCATAGTCAAGAGCCAGGCTGCCCTGACCGAGAACAAGTCATTCGGTGCTCTACTGCGGGCGGTCGATGGTTATGAAGGTTCGCGCCTGACGACATACGCCCTTCAGCTCATGGCGCTCCTGTTTCCTCGTCCGGGTGAGTTGAGGCTCGCTGAGTGGTCGGAGTTCGATTTTACCCGGGCAGTTTGGACGGTTCCAGCGGGGCGAATGAAGATGAGGCGCCCTCATGTCATTCCCCTTCCTACACAAGCCCTGGCTGTCCTAACTGAGGCGCGCCGGATATCGGGCAACGGCATCTTTGTGTTTCCGTCGATCCGATCGGTCGATAGGGCGATGTCGGAGAACACATTGAATGCTGCCCTGCGGCGGTTGGGTTACTCGAAGGACGAGCACACGGCGCACGGTTTTCGAGCGTCGGCCTCCACACTCCTAAACGAAAGCGGGCTCTGGTCAGCCGATGCCGTCGAGCGCGCGCTCGCGCATGAGGAAGTGGACAAGAGCCGACGCGCCTATGCGCGCGGCCAATATTGGGACGAGCGGGTCCGCATGGCCCAATGGTGGGCGGACCACGTCGATGCTCTTCGGGGCGTCGGCCAAATCCATCGCCTCCATCGCGCCTAGCGAGCTACGCGTCTGAGGGCGGGTGGAAAATAGCGATAGCGAACAAAACAAGTACATTATTGCTGGGGAGCAGGTTTCGTGCGAACGTCAGCAAGTTCACAGGCATAACCTCAGGTGACGTAGCTATGCAATTTAAAAGGCTACTCAGTATCGACCAGACCCAGGATTACTTGGGCTTGGGCAAGACGCGCATCTATCAGCTTATCGCTCAGCACCAATTGCAGGTGATAAAGGCCGGTCGACGCACGCTTGTCTCTCAGGCAGAGCTAGAGCGTTATGTTTCGACACTCCCGCGCGCTGGCCGCTCCGATGATGAAAGCGGGAGCAGCCAGCCCAAAAAATGAAAAGCTCGGCTAAGCGCGCCAACGCCTAGCCGAGCCGAATTTGAAAACCTCCCCCAAAGGAAATTTTCAGATGGAAAGCTACACCTCGCGGCCCTTGCGCCGCAAGAGCGCTACCGGCATGAGCGCACCTGCGTCCCGGCAAGATCGCACCGACGCCGATGATGTCGCCAGGGCGCAGGGCATCAGCATCGGCATCCTGGCCCTCGAGCTGGGGCGCCTGTCGCTCTCGTCTGAGGGAGGCGACACCGCATGAGCCGCCGGTCCCGGCCTTCGATCCAGGAACCATTCGTCATGCTCGCTCAGAGCCTTTTGGCTTCGCCAGCATGGCGGGAGGTTTCATCCGACGCTCGCCTCGTCCTCGATCGGCTGATGCTCGAGCATATGGCTCACGGCGGGCACACTGCCGACAAGCTGAAGTGCACCTACGCGAATTTTTGCGAGCATGGCATCCGTGGCCGCTCGATCGCGCCCGCCATCCGCGAATGCGAAGCGGTGGGGCTGCTGATCACCACAGAGAAGGGCCGCCATTCGATCTCGACATTGCGCCGGCCTTCGACCTATCGGCTCACCTTCCTCAAGGGGCGTTGGTCAGATGGACGGCAGATGGACCCGACCGATGAGTGGCGCACGGTCAAAACCTGCGAGGAGGCCCGTCGTTTAATAGCGGCGGGTAGAGACCAAAAATCGGCCGCCCATGTTCGTAGGGCACTTGCCGCAGTAAGAGGGCCACCGCCACCGCGACCGGGAGGGCCGACCACTACGGCGTGAGGCCAAAAATCAGGCCAAGCGGCTCTTGCGAGGAGGCACCCAAGGGCCGCCCGCTGCTGGAAGCCGGGCCAGGGACAGGACAGGGCAGTTTCAGGGTGGCTCTGGTGTTCTCTTAATACGCCCCTTAGACCGAAATATATACAGTAGGGGCACGGGCGCCCCTAGCGCAGTAGGGGCACGGGCGCCCCTAGCGAATGACCTCGGTTAGGGGCAGATCCGCCCCTTATGTAGGGGCAAATACGCCGCTGGCTTTTACAGTTCAAATGGCGATGGAGACGGCCTGCCGGCCTTGTTGCCCACGAACTGACGTGATGCAGGGCAACAGCGCGAGGGCGTCCGTCCCCGTGTACGGCTACGGAAATGGCTGCGCAGGGCGTTCTGGAAGCCGACCTCCCTTAATCGCCATCAAAGGCGGGGAAAGCTGCATGACCGCCCGCACGGCCTCCAACCTCCTCGCCGTGCACGGCACACTCTGCCTCGGCGGCTGGGCATATGGAGGCCCGACAGTTCTCCTCCCCATCGGCCTCCTGGTCATTGCGGTCACCGTCGCGATGTTCCGCATCTGCAAACTGGATGAAGGTGAGTAATGGTGAACCGTCGAGACATCCAGGACACCCGAGCCTCCCGTCCAACTGGCGGCCCTTGATGCCGCGGGTAAGGCGCTGCAGGGGATGCAGGCCGGCGTCGATCGGCAGGTGGATGACCTCCGGCAGGAGCGCGACGGATGGCGCTCGCAGGCTGAGACGGCGACGAGGCTTCTCACGGATCAGCGGCCCGCAAGGTCCTGGTGGAAGCGGTTGGCGGGATAGGACGGGCCCCTGCACGGATCAACTTAGTGTCCCTGACGACACCAAGTTCTCCTCGGCATCGCGGACGAGGCGAGCCTCGTGGATGGCATGAGCGGTGAGGCCGATGTCCTTGTGGCGACCAGCCCCCACGCTTCGGCCATGCTAATCTCGGCTGTTGAGAGGGAGGATACGATGCAGATCGACCCGAAAGTGCTTGATTGAGGGCCTGAAAGAGGGCCTGCAGGACGACATCTATGATTTGGCCTATGCGCTGATGAAGGCGATCGACCCTGATAAGGAGGGCGAGCAGCTTCCTGTCGAGACTGAGGCGGCTATTGAGGGGGTACTCGCCCGGTTTTTTGGGCTTCTAAGTATCTCATGACGCTTTCGACCCATTGCGGGCTGGCCTCCTGGCGCACGTTGCTCATCATGAAGGACTTGCGGTCGCCGCCACCGTTCCCGATCGGGATGCCTGCCTCGCGGCGGGCGTTGTAAAAGTCTGACCACATCAGATCCTGAGGCCCGGCTACTCTCACCGATTGAGATGAGGAGATGGTGCAAGGACGAACAAGCCTGAGATGTCTGCCGGGATCGGCGAGCGGTCTGCGGATTATGACCCGAGCATCGAGGCCCTGATGGAGCATGTCTATGAGTTTGCCGGGGAGGCTGACGCCGAGCACGTCGCCCTGGGCAATTGGGTTCAGCCTGAGATAGAGCCTCAATTCACTGTGATCCGAACCGCCTTGCGCGCAATTCTCGATATCGCATCACGCGGTCGATAAGGTGCGGATTCCGATTGAAGCGGGCGGGGTATTCCGAAGCGAAGCCGGCAGGGCATTCCGATTTGAAGCCGGCATGTGATTCCGAGATGAAGCCGGCACCCTGAAGGGGGTGTTGGAGGCCTGGGTCAGCCACTCTGGCAGACGTTTTCC